>JAFGLA010000049.1 GCA_016928295.1 Opitutales bacterium | reverse complement strand
CTCGCGTGATAGACAGGGCGCGCAAGGGCAGGCTTAGAATCGTGGGCTCGGGGGACAACCTCGTGGACATTACGCACGTTGAGAACGCCGCTCTGGCACACATTCTCGCTCTGGACGCGCTGCAAAACGACCGCGCCGGGGGGCGTGCCTACTTCATTTCGCAAGGGGAGCCGGTCGCACTCTGGCCCTGGATAAACGGGCTGCTCGAAAAGCTGTCCGTAGAGCCGGTTCAAAAGCGGATAAGCGCAAACAACGCCCGCAGGCTTGGGGCTGCGTTGGAGTTAGTATGGGGTTTTCTGCATTTGCGCGGCGAGCCGCCCATGACGGCCTTCACTGCCGTGGAACTGGCGCACAGCCATTGGTTCAATATTGAGGCGGCCAAGAGGGACTTGGGCTACTCACCAGAAGTGAGCACTGAAGACGGCGTGGCGCAATACGTTCAGCATTGCCTGAACACGGGTAAATAGTTGCGCCCCAAGTTGTTTATTTTGCCCTGCGGCATTACGGTACCTTGTATCCGTGTCGTTTTATATAACTGTGCATGTTGCCGTTATTGCGCCCCGTTATGTGACGTGCGTGTTGGTTCAAAATCTCTTCAGGGACCCCATGAAATTCAGCCTCAAGAACAAGATTGTTTTCCCCATGATCATGCTCGTTTGCGCCGTGAGCATTGCGATAGGTGCGGGGGTGATACTTAGTGCCCGCTCGATCATGGCAGTGGCTTTTTCTGACAAAATGACGGATAACTGTGCTGCTGCGTTGTCCGAGATGGATGGTTGGCTGGATGCGCAGCGCAAGCTCACCGCCTGCTGGGCAGCGGACCCTGATGCGGTTTCCGTGCTCAAGGGCGATGCATCAGCGGCGGACGCAAGGTTTCGCGCCGCGCTTTTGAGAATCAAGGCTACTACCGGCATTGAGCGAATCTTCGTATGCAGTCCGGACGGCATTGTTCGCGCGTCTTCGCAGCCTGACACCGTTGGCAAGACAAACCTTGCGGACAGGGACTACGTAAAGGGAGCACTTGCCGGCAAGGAGACTATTTCCGATGCCATAATGAGCAAAGTGTCCATGAAACCCATTGTTGCCATAGGGCAACCCTTGCGGGAAAACGGCAAGATTGTCGGCGTTTTGGCCTGCGTTCTCGACTTGGGCTCGGTGAGTCAGGACATTATCAAGCCGTTCAAGATTCTGGAAAGCGGCTACGTTTTCATGTTCGACAAAACCGAACAGATACTGGCGCATCCTGACGCATCGCTCATTCTTGAGGCCAAGCTGAACGATTTCGACTGGGGAAGGCAGATTGCTGGCAAAGACGCCGGTGCTCTTGAATACGATGGCGAGGCCGGGGTGCAGACTCTTGTCTTCGCACGCAGCGAGCAGTACGGCTGGGGCGCGGTGGCGACTGTGCCGGTTGCGGAGTTGTACGCGCCTGTCAACAGGCTCGTTTGGATAGTCCTTTTTATCGGCCTTGCTGCCGTGTCTGTCGGCATTGTGCTAAGTCTTTTGACGGCTGGTTCCATTACAAAGCCTTTGTACAGGGTCGTGCATAAAATGAACGAACTTGCCGAACATACCACGTCCGCTTCGGCGGAGGTGGCGCAGGCTAGTAACACTCTTGCGGACGGTGCCAGCCAGCAGGCTTCCGCCATCGAGGAAACTAGCGCGTCTGTCGAGGAGGTGTCTTCCATGGCGCGACAGAACGCGGAAGGCTCCGGCATGGCAAAGGAACTGGCCGCGCAGGCGCGTAGGGCCGCAGAGGCTGGCGCCGGCGACATGCAGGAGATGGGCGAGGCCATGCATGGGATGAAGGACTCCAGCGACAGGATTCGCAATATTGTGAAGACTATTGATGAGATAGCCTTCCAGACGAATATTCTTGCCCTAAATGCCGCCGTCGAGGCGGCCAGAGCGGGGGAGGCTGGTGCCGGATTCGCAGTCGTTGCGGACGAGGTGCGAACTCTTGCCCAGCGTAGCGCCAAGGCGGCCAAGGAAACTGCCACCATGATTGACGACTCCATGCACAAGACCGAGCGCGGGGTTGGCCTCAATGCCAGAGTATCCCAGTCTTTGGGAGAAATTGTGGAGAAAATACGTCAGGTGGACGAACTTGTTGCGCAGGCGGCACAGGCATCCAACGAGCAGAGTCAGGGGATTTCGCAGGTGAATACCGCAATCTCGTCCATGGACCAGATAACGCAGCACAACGCGGCAAGCGCCGAGGAATGCGCCGGAGCGTCCGCCGAGTTGAGCACTCAGGCCGTGCGGATGCGTGAGGTTGTCGCAGAGTTGCAAGCCATTGCTGAAGGGGAATCCGCAAAGGGGGCGCTCCAGCCGCAGGGGACGAGTCATCCGCAGCTCCGTCAGAGTGCCGGGCACAGGAATCTGCGTCTGCATAGCTGACAGATTAAGCGTGATGTAGTCGCATAGCGTAATTTGCACTATGGAGTGTCTGGCGCTCCACTAGCGCAGGTCGTCGCAGGCGCCTGCACATTCGCCGCCGCCGCACTGGCAGGTATCATACGCGTGTATTTCGCTTTCAGCGTTTGCCCCGCGCGGGTAGCGGTATATGCGCCCTTCGTAGTTTCGCAGGACCACCTCTTTCTCGTTCATGGCGAGAACGTATTCCGGGTTTACGGGAATCTTGCCCCCGCCCCCGGGCGCGTCGATTACGTACTGCGGAACGGCGTAGCCGCTCGTGTGCCCGCGCAGGTGGCGGATGATGTCTATGCCTTTGGCCACGTCCGCCCGCAGATGCGCGCTGCCAGCCACAAGGTCGCCCTGGTATATGTAGTAGGGGCGCACTCGCATCATCAGCAGGCGGTGGACGAGGCTCTTCATTGTTTCCGGCTCGTCGTTCACCCCTCGCAGGAGCACGCTCTGGTTGCCTATCACTACGCCCGCGAAGCTAAGTCTCTCGCAGGCGTCGCGCAGTTCCCGCGTGCATTCGCGCGGGTGGTTTACGTGGATACTCAGGAAAATCGGGCCGTGCTTTTTGAATATATCGCAAAGGGCGGGCGTCACGCGCTGGGGGAGGAACACGGGGATTCGCGAGCCGATGCGGATGAACTCGACGTGCTCGATTTTGCGAAGTTCGCCTAGCAGGTAATCGAGCTTGCGGTCGGCAAGCAGGAGCGGGTCCCCGCCGGAAAGAAGCACGTCGCGCACCTCTTCATGTTCGCGGATGTAGGCAAGTGCCTGTGCGAATTCGGCGTGGAAGTCGTAGCCCTTGGCGTTGGACACAAGGCGGCTGCGCGTGCAGTAGCGGCAGTAAGAGGCGCAGCGGTCCGTAACAAGAAAGAGCACCCTGTCCGGGTAGCGGTGCACAAGGCCCGGCGCCACCATGTCGTGTTCCTCGCCGAGCGGGTCGTCGCGCTCCTCGGGGGCGACGTTCATTTCCTCGATGCGCGGGATTACCTGCCTGCGTATCGGGTCTTCGGGATCGTCGCCGTCAATTAAGTTGAAAAAGTGCGGCGTGATGGCCAGCGCGAGCTTGTTGCCCGCCAACATGCAGCCCTCTCTTTCCCCCTCGCTCAAGTGGATGTATTTTTCAATGTCCTCCGCAGAACGCAGGCGGTTTTGGAGTTGCCAGACCCAGTCGTTCCATTTTTCAGGCTCGATATGCGCCCAATGGCCCTGTCCTGAGTGCCAGTCTGCTAGTCGGTCTTGCGGATACATCGTTTACCCCTTTTGATTATGCCTCAAGCTACCGTATTCCTGCCCGCTGCGTTTTTGTCCTGCAAAACACGCCTCGCACAGGGCGAAAAAATTAAAAACAATACAGAAAACCTTTCCATGTATTTGAAAATGTCAATAAATGGATGGGTTATTTTTTGAAAGGTTCCGCAAGTCCGTGACAGACACTGAAGAAGACATACTGGCCCGCAAGCTCTGGGCCTTGGGCGACTCGGTCCGCCTGCGCATAATCAGCCGCCTTCCGCGAAGCGCGGACTGCAAAAACCGTAACAACGTATCGGAGCTTGCCGAAGATCTCGGCATTCCGCAGCCGACTCTTTCGCACCATTTGCGCATACTGCGGCAGGCTGGGCTGGTGTCGAACAAGCGCATGTGCCGCGACGTGTATTACTGGCTCGACGAGGCCGCAGCGCACGAGGTGGCCAAACAGCTTTGCGACTACGTAAGGGACAAGGTAAGAGACGGCGGGGAGAAATCCGTCGAGCCTTGCAGTGAATAAAGCCCGTATTGGCGCGCTCACTGTTACATGGAAAAGGGCCGCTGCTCTTTTAATATTCTTTCGCGCAGGGTTTTTCTTGCGCGGGAGGGCAAGCTGCCGTTTTCTAGTCCGTTAATATGCAGGACAGGCCCATGCAACACATGCTCAACAAGCCCGGTGTAATCGCTCTTGAGGATGGCAGCGTTTTTCGTGGTCGCGGTTTTGGCGCGGCTGCTGTGAAAGCTGTCGGCGAAGCGGTGTTTAACACCTCGATGACGGGCTATCAGGAGATTTTGACCGATCCGTCCTATCTTGGACAGATTGTGACGATGACCGCCCCGCAGATTGGCAACTACGGTGTAAATGCCGAGGATGTCGAGTCGGACGGGCCGAAGGTCACCGGCTTTGTCGTTCGCGACCTCTCGCCCGTAGTCAGCAACTGGCGCGCTGCCGAGAGCTTGCACGAATACCTTTTGCGCCACGGCATCCCGGGCGTCACCGGTGTGGACACCCGCGCCATTGCCAAGAAGCTGCGCGTGACCGGCGTGCAAAAGGCCTGCATCTGCACCGAGGATATTTCCGACGAGGAAGCCGTCCGCCGTGCCCGCGAATGGGTCGGTCTGGAAGGGGTGGACTACGTCAAGGAAGTGACCACGAAAGAGATTTACGAGTTCGACCCGAACAAGACCCCGGGCGGGCATCCCTTCTTTGTCGAAGGCACAAAGCTTGGCGACGCCCCGCGCGATGTCCCGCGCAAGCGTTGCGTGGCATACGATCTTGGCGCCAAATACAACACCCTGCGCAAGCTCTGGCGCGTGGGCTTCGACGTGACAGTAGTTCCCGCCAACACGCCCGCAAGCGTGGTGCGCGATATGAAGCCCGACGCGGTGTTCCTTTCCAACGGCCCGGGCGACCCCTCGCCCCTGACCTACGTGCACGAAGCCGTGCGCGACCTTATGCAGGATTTTCCGATGTTCGGCATCTGCATGGGTAACCACATGCTCACGCACGCCCTTGGCGCGGACACTTTCAAGCTCAAGTTCGGCCACCGCGGCGCGAACCATCCGGTTAAGAACCTCGAAACTGGCCACGTTTACATAACCTCGCAGAACCACGGCTTCGCCGCCAATCCCGAGGACGTGACTTCGCGCGGCGGCGTGGTGACCGAAGTGAACATGAACGACGGCACCGTGTCCGGCATTCGCCTCAAGGACAAGCCTGTGTTCGCCGTGCAGTATCACCCTGAGGCATCCCCCGGGCCGCACGAAAGCGGCATCCACTTCGAGAGCTTCTACAACAGCGCCTGCAAAGAGTAGGAGAGCGGCTGTTACAGCCCTTTACGACGGGTCATGCGCAAAATCTGCGCGTGGCCCGTTTTCTTTATGAGCGGCTTGTATCGCTGAAGATTATCTCAATACTGCCGTTACAAGCCTGTGTGGGCCCGTGCGGGCATCCGGCGCATGCGTTGGATACTTGCGCGAGCGAAGCGAGTCATAATAGACGCTTCATAAAGCACCGTCCATTCAAAGGAATACCTGATGCCAAGTGTCAAGATACTGGTCGCATATCACAAAAAGGATACGCTGTACAAGAGCGACATACTGGTGCCCGTCCACTGCGGACGCGCCCTGATGGCCCCCGACGATGCGGACCGCGACTGGTACATGGAAAACCTCGTCGGCGACGACACCGGCGAGAACATCTCGGCGCTCAACAAGGACTTTTGCGAACTGACGGCCCTGTACTGGGCTTGGAAGAACTACGACAAAATCGACAGCCCCGACTACGTGGGCCTGGCGCACTACCGCCGCCTCTGGTATCTGGCGGACGACTTCCCGGCCTCGGGCACGACGATACTCGACCAGATTGCCCTCACTAAAGAAAACGTTGAGGCACTGCTCGAAAAACACCCCGTAATCGTGCCGCACATCTATCAAAAGGAATCCATGTCCTTTAAGATGTTCCAGCCGCAAATGCGCTTTTCGGAGACTCATTACCCGGTGTTCTACAAGCAGTTCCAGAACTTCGAGCGCGAGCACCGCTTCTACAACTGCAACATGTTCATATTCCCGAAGGAAGTGTTCTTCGAGTATTGCGAAATGCTCTTCGGCGCGCTCTTCGATACGAAGGAATACATCGAGAAAAACGTCATTCGCGTGTTCCCCCGCTATTCGGGAACCGTTGCCGAATACCTCACGTCGTTCTACCAGATGCACCTAGTCGCGCAGAACCGCTACGCATCAAAGGAACAAACCGTGGTATTCCTTGACCTGCCAAATGCGATAAAGGTCTAAGGAGCATATGCAATCGTTTGCGGTCGCCCTATGCGTCGGACTCGTCTTGGGGCGCGTCGTTGGGCTTGCTGTTTTTTAGCGCCTTTCTGCGGATTTCATGCCTGTAAACGCGCACTACATGCGAGGCCACTTCCTGCATACTGCGGTTTTCGGTCGAAATACCCGTGCCTGTTTTCTTGTAAACGGGCATACGCTTGTTAAGAAGGGCGCGTACGCGTGCAGCCGGGTCTTCGGCGTGCAGCATCGGTCGTTTGTCGTTGCGGGATGTGCGTTCGACAATCGTCGCTTCCGACGCGAACAAGCATATCACAACTCCTTTGGATAAAAGGATTTCCCTCATGCCGGGCTCGATTGGAAGCCCCCCTCCGCAGGATACCACGCAGCCGTTTTCGGGGTGTCCGTTCAATATAAATTCGCGTTCCATTTGACGGAACGCCGCTTCACCCCTAGTTTCAAAGATGCTTGAGATCGTCATTCCGGCGCGTTCCTCTATTTCGTGATCGCTGTCGATGAAGCGCATGTTCAGCAATCTGGCGACAAAACGCCCGACCGCGCTTTTGCCGACGCCCATGAAGCCTATCAGGTAGAGGTTGGAGTCTGAACTGTCGTTCCCGGCACGCATTCTTTCCCAAAACAATAGATTAGCAGGCTTTCATGCAAGTCGCGCGTATGCTTTAGAGAATAAACGAGTGCGCGCAGGTCTCTTTCCTTGCGGTAGCTTCCGAAATATTGATTCCGGTGTTTCGAGTCGGCCTATTAGATAAATTGTCGGTGGTACTTTGTTGACTAATGACAGGCAGGGCGAATACGTTGCGCCGGTTTCGCGGGAGAAAATCAATCACTTTTCTATGTACTCTCGCGGCTAGAACGCGAAAACAAATACTAGTTGAAGAACAACATGAGCGAAGTAACAAAACATAAGGAACTCCTCGAGTGGGTGAAGAGCATGGCTGCTCTTATGCAACCCAAGGAAGTTCGCTGGGTTAACGGTTCGGAAGCTGAAGACAAAGAGCTTCGTGAACTCATGGTAACGAGCGGTTCGGCCCTCTGGCTTAACCAGGAAAAGCGCCCGAACTGCCTCTTGGTACGTTCCGACCCGCGCGACGTTGCTCGCGTGGAAAGCCGCACTTTCATTTGCTCGAAGAACAAGATCGACGCCGGACCGACCAACAACTGGGAAGACCCGGAAGTGATGAAGGCCAAGATGTATGGTCTTTACAAGGGCTGTATGAAGGGCCGTACGATGTACGTGATTCCCTTCTCCATGGGCCCCATCGGCTCGCCCATCGCCAAGATCGGCGTCGAGCTTACAGACAGCGCCTACGTTGTGACGAACATGCGCATCATGACCCGCATGGGCCAGAAGGTGCTCGACGTTCTCGGCGAAGACGGCTTCTACGTGAAGTGCGTGCACTCGGTCGGTATGCCGCTGGCTGAAGGCCAGAAGGACGTTGCATGGCCCTGCAACCCCGAAAATACCTACATCACGCACTTCCCGGAAGATCGCATGATTCTTTCGCACGGTTCCGGCTACGGCGGCAACGCCCTGCTCGGCAAGAAGTGTCTTGCCCTTCGTATCGCTTCCGCGATCGCCAAGGACGAGGGATGGATGGCAGAGCACATGCTCATCCTCGGCGTCAAGGACCCCAAGGGCCGCAAGACCTACGTCACGGGTGCTTTCCCGAGCGCATGCGGCAAGACCAACTTCGCCATGCTGATCCCGCCCGATCACATGAAGAAGCAGGGCTGGGAAGTCACCTGCATTGGTGACGACATCGCCTGGATCAAGCCCGATGCAGAGGGCAACCTCCGCGCCATCAACCCCGAGAACGGCTTCTTCGGCGTTGCTCCGGGAACTTCCTACGAGACCAACCCCAACGCGATGGATTCCTGCGGCAAGGACACGATCTTCACGAACGTGGCCATGACAGACGACGGCGACGTGTGGTGGGAAGGCATGACCAAGGAAGCCCCGGCTCACCTGATCGACTGGCACGGCAATGACTGGACTCCGGCCAGTGACAAGCCTTCCTCGCACCCGAACGCGCGCTTCACCGCGCCCGCCGGCAACTGCCCGATCATTGACCCCGTCTGGGAAGATCCCAAGGGTGTGGTTATCAGCGCGATGCTCTTCGGCGGCCGCCGCATGAGCACCATCCCGCTTGTGTTCCAGTCCTTCAACTGGCAGCACGGTGTGTACATCGGTGCGACAGTCGGCTCCGAGCAGACAGCCGCTGCCGAGGGTAAGGTCGGCCAGATGCGCCGCGACCCGTTCGCGATGCTTCCCTTCGCCGGCTACAACATGGCTGACTACTTCGGTCACTGGCTCGAAATGGCCAAGCTTGCCAAGCACCTGCCCGCCATCTTCCACGTCAACTGGTTCCGCAAGACCGCGGAAGGCAAGTTCATGTGGCCTGGCTACGGCGACAATGCCCGCGTGCTTGCTTGGATCGTTGGCCGCGTGTATGGCGAAGCCCATGCCAAGGAAACGCCTCTTGGTCTCGTGCCGGAGTTTGGCGACATCGACCTGTCCGAGATGAACTTCCCCAAGGAAAAGTGGGACGCACTCATGGACATCGACACCAAGGCCCTCGCCGAACAGGCGCTCGGTCACGACGAGATGTTCCTGAAGATGTGGGAACGTATGCCTAAGGAACTTCTCTGGATGCGTGACCTTCTGGTCTCCAGCTACTAGTTCCGAGTCTTACCGAAAGGTAATTTGAATGAAGCGCCCCCGTCTCTAGTCAGGCGGGGGCGTTTTCCATGTACGGCGCCTATACTATCCAAGGGCATCCTTATTTGAGAGACGCCTTCGCGTCAGCCTGTCTTCAGACGCAAAAAGACCTGCCACGTTTGGCGTGACAGGTCTTTATCCAGCTCCACTTTGTAATTGGCAAGTGGAGGCTAGCGCAAATACCAAAAGAAACCCAAAATAAGAGTATTTAACCGCAGATTACGCAGATTTTCACAGATTACCAACGAACAGATAATTGCTTATTACATCTGCGTAAATCCATGCTTATCTGCGGATAAAATATCTTGTTGTATTTGAGAAGACTTTTGGCAACCGCTCTATGTGGCGCTCTAGCCTCGTTTGATTTTGCTGTTGGAGGCTACGTCCGGGCCGCCTTGTTTGGCGTAACGCGCGCGCAGGCGCAGGGCGTTGAGGTGGATCAGGCCCGTTGCGTCGTCCGGGTTGTAGTCGCTCTTGACGCCTTCCATCGAAGCCCAGTCGGGGTTGTAGAGGGCGACGGGACTCTTAGTGCCGCAGGATATGATGTTGCCCTTGAAGAGCTTGATGCGGGCCGTGCCGGAGACGTTTTCCTGACTCTTGTCGATGAAGGCCTGAAGGCACTCGCGCTCGGGCGCATACCAGAAGCCGTAATACACCATGTCCGCGTAGCGGGGCATAAGCGTGTCGCGCAGGTGGCAGACTTCGCGGTCGAGGACGAGGCCCTCGATTGCGCGGTGCGCTGCCAAAAGGATGCTTCCGCCCGGGGTTTCGTAAATGCCGCGGCTTTTCATGCCGACGAAACGGTTTTCCACCATGTCCACGCGGCCCACGCCGTGCTTGCCGCCCATTTTGTTGAGCTGCTTCATGACGCTTGCCGGACTCATGCGCTTGCCGTTGACGGCGACGCAGTCTCCCTTTTCAAACTCCAGCTCCACGTATTCGGCCTCGTCGGGCGCGTCCGCTGGGTCAACGGAGAGCTTGAACATGCCCTTGTTCTCGGGCGTGTGCGCGTTGAACCATGCGTCCTCGACGATGCCGGCCTCGTAGCTGATGTGCAGGAGGTTGCGGTCCATCGAGTAGGGCTTCTTGGCCGAAGCCTCGACGTTGATGCCCTTCTCTTTGCAGTAGGCAATCATCTCGCTGCGGCCCGGGAACTTTGCGCGGAACTCGGGGATGCGCCAAGGGGTGATGATTTCAAGTTCCGGCGCCATGGCAGCGTAGGAAAGCTCGAAACGGACCTGGTCGTTGCCCTTGCCTGTGGCACCGTGGCAGAGGTGAGTCGCGCCGACTTTGCGGGCAAGCTCCACATGCGCCTTGGCGATGAGGGGGCGGGCGATGGATGTGCCCAAGTGATACTGGCCTTCGTAAAGGGTGTTGGCGCGCATCATCGGGTAGATGAAGTCGCTGGCAAACTCTTCGACAAGGTCAATTGTGTAATGCTCGGAAGCTCCCGTGCTCTTCGCCTTTTCAGCGAGGCCGTTCAGTTCCTCTTCCTGCCCGACGTCGGCGGCGAAGGTGATGATCTCCGCGTCGTAGGTTTCCTTGAGCCAGGCGACGATCACCGAAGTGTCCAAGCCGCCCGAGTATGCGAGAACGATTTTCATGTGTGTAAGAAATCCAGTAAAACAGTTACGTGAATTGCAGGTTGATACCCGCGGTTCGGGAAATAATTGCGCACTTGCGCCCCGTTGTAAACACCGACTTTGTTTGATATGGAGCGCAAGTGGCGCAAATATGCTTTGCTGATGCGGATGTTGTCGTTTTCTTACTTACCGTGATTATCCAAGTGCAAGCTTGCTCCTCGCATCTTTGGCCGCTGTGACAAGGTTTTCCAGCGCGGGAATCACTTCCTCCCAGCGGCGGGTCTTCAGGCCGCAGTCGGGGTTTGCCCAGAGTCTGTCGGTACCAATAATGGCAGACGCTTCGAGCAGTTTGTCCTTCATTTCAGCAACGGGCGGGACTCTCGGGCTGTGTATGTCCCACACTCCCGGGCCGACTTCTCCGCCGTAATTGTCAGCCGCAAAGGCCTCGAGTCTGTCCGCCGTGGAGCGCGCCGCTTCTATGCTTATAACGTCAGCGTCCAGCCTGTTGACAGCGTCGATAATGCCGTCGAAGCGCGCGTAACACATGTGCGTGTGTATTTGCGTCTGTGGCGAAGCTCCTCCGCTTGCAAGACGGAAGGCGTCCACAGCCCATTCCAGATATGCTGCCGCTTCGCTGCCGCGCAGAGGCAGGCCCTCGCGCAGGCCGGGTTCATCAATTTGTATGATTTTCGTTCCCGCGTCTTCGAGGTCGCGCACTTCCTCGCGCAGGGCGAGGGCGATTTCAAACGCCGTTGTGCGAAGCGGCTGGTCGTTGCGCGGAAAGCTCCATTTGAGGATGGTGATTGGGCCGGTGAGCATCCCTTTCACGTGGCTGTTGCTCAGGCTTTGGGCATACTGCGTCCATTTGAGAGTCATCGGACCGCGGCGCGTCACTTCGCCGTGAATTACGGGAGGCTTCACGCAGCGCGAGCCGTAGCTTTGCACCCAGCCGTTTTGCGTGAACAGGATGCCGTCGAGCTGTTCGGAGAAATACTCCACCATGTCGTTGCGCTCGAACTCTCCGTGCACGAGCACGTCAAGGCCTGCCTTTTCCTGAATGCGGATGCAGTGTTCGATTTCGCTGCGTATGAATGCTTCGTACTGCTCGCTGTCGATGTCGCCCTTTTTGAACGCCGCCCTGTTGGCGCGCACTTCCTTTGTCTGCGGGAAGGATCCTATAGTGGTTGTTGGAATCGGGGGCAGTCCGAGGCTTTTCCTTTGAAGCGCCAGCCTTTGTACGCGTGGCAGAGCGCGGGAAAGATCCGCTTCGCCGATTGTGGCAAGACGCAGCGAGGGCGAGGGCGCTTTGCGGGCGCTTGCCGTTGCGGACTTTGCCGCGTCGTGGCGGTTTTGGCCAAGGGCTTTGAGTTCGAGCAGCTTCTCTTCCGCAAACGCCATGCGGGCCTTTACATCGGGCTTTAGTTCGCTCTCCGATGTGAGGGAAACGGGCACATGCAGAAGCGAGCAGGACGTGGCCACTATTATGCGTTCCGTGCCAAGTACGGCAGCCGCTTTGTCTATTGCTTGCGCAGCTTTGGCCGTGTCGCAGCGCCATATGTTGCGTCCGTCCACGAGGCCGAGCGATAGGTGCGTGTCCTTTTTGCGCAGGGCTTCGACAAGGGGCAACAGCTCTTGCGGGGCTTTGGTAAGGTCTATATGCAGGGCGTGGACGGGCAGGGAGGCGAAGAGGTCAAGTGACGGCCCCATGCTTCCAAAGTAGTTGCACACTATTAGTTTGAGGCAGGGTGCTGCACTCTTCAGCATTTCGTAGCTTCTGCTGATGGCTGTCTTTTGTGCCGCGCTTATGTCACATGAAAAAATGGGTTCGTCAAACTGCACGCTTGTCGCTCCGGCGTCTTTCAGGCGGCGGAGCAGCTTTTCATACACGGGCAGCAGGCGCTCCAACAGGTCCATGCGTTCAAATGCCTCGACAGCGCAGGAGGAGAGAGACAGATACGTCACAGGTCCGATGATTACGGGCGTAGTGCGTATGCCCAGTTCGAGTGCTTCGAGGAACTCGCCCACTGGTTTGTTCGAGCTGAGGCTGAAGCGGGTGTCGCGGTCCAGTTCGGGGACTATGTAGTGGTAGTTCGTGTCGAACCACTTGGTCATCGCGCAGGCCGGTGCTTTTGCTGTGCCGCGGGCCGTTGCGAAGTATGTGTCCAGCGTGTTCAGGCCCTCTTTGGCTATGCGTTCGGGCACGACTCCCAGAATGCAGGACGTGTCCAGCATCTGGTCGTAGAGCGAGAAGTCGTTCGAGGGGATAAGGTCAATGCCTGCCTCTTTCTGAAGCAGCCAGTGGCGCTTGCGCAGTTCTTTTGCGCTGGCAAGGAGAGCGTCCTCGCCGATTTGTCCTGCCCAGTAGCTTTCGAGGGCTTTTTTCAGCTCCCTGTTGGCGCCGATGCGCGGGAAGCCGAGGCAATGCGTTGTCAGTTTTTCAGTCATGGAGTCCTTTCATTACTGCGATGATGGATTTCTCATTCGGCCCGCGATAAAAGCAGGCACTCGTGTTTTGAGCAGCCGGGTATTCGGACTCCGGGCCTTCAGCGCGTTTCTTGAACAGGATGAAGATTCCCATGCAAGAGTGGCGCGCAACCTCTGCCTCTCGTCTTGGCCATGCCGGACAGGAAAAGACCTTGATTGGTTGTTCCTGGCTGGCACGGCTGTTCTTTCTCGCTCTTGTGGAATGGTTTGATTGTGGCGTAAGCGCCGCATTCTGATGCCATTGCACAAAGAGGACGAAGCATTGTCGATCCCGTTACCGCAGCGCGACTGTCGCCGGTTCCAACGGCGTTCCCCGACCACTGCTCGCTTTTTCAAATAACAAAGAACCAAGACTACACGTTTGAAGCTCAATGTCAAATCATCATATCATAATATGATGATTTAATTGTAGACGACCGCACGGCAAGAGACTATGTTTGTGAATGGTTTTGCCGCAGATTTTCACAAAACTGTCCTCAAAGGTGTTTGCAAGGCGGGCCTCTGGCCGTATCGTGAACTGAATCGGAACGTGCAAGCTCGCGTGGTTCCGGTATCAACACACCCTCCGCCTGCAAAAACAATCCGCATTTCAAAGGAGCTTCATACGCTCCTGAAGGTGCCGTTCAGTTTTTCAGGCGAGCACATGCGAACAGTTCAGGTTGTCCATTACAGGAGCCGGTAGTCATGGATCCCCAGCAAGACCCAGTCCAGAACATCGGGACCGATGTGCCGCCAATGCCCGCAAACGATGCGGAACCGCGCCCGTTCACTCCGGACGAACTTCTCGATTATCCGCGGGACCAGCTTGGCGAGATGGACAGCGAACGCCTCGGCGCGACCTCGCCCGTAACGCTCGCCCTGTTCCTCGAACGTCTCGATGTTGACGACCGCCGCGCAGTCCTGCGCCGCATCACGATCGAACGCGCCGCGGAAGTGCTTGCCGAAATGCACGGCGAGGCCGCCGCGGAAGTGCTTGAAGCAATGCGGGAGCGTCGCGCCATCCGAATCCTTGAGGATTTCGAGCCGGACGACGCCGCGGACATCATGGCCGAGCTGGGCGAAGAGGACCGCGCACGCCTGCTTGGCAAGTTGAACATCGACACTGCCCGCACCGTCAAAGACCTGCTCTCCTACGGGCCGGACACTGCCGGTGGCGCGATGAACCCGGACGTGGACACCATCCGCGACGACATGAGCGTGGACGAAGCCGTGGCGCACATTCGGGAGCTGGCCGAAGAGCGCGAGGACATGCACTACCTGTACGTGGTGGATTCCGGTCACAGGCTCGTGGGCGTGGTATCGCTCCGCAGGCTGATTCAGGCCAAGCCGCAGCACATCATTCGCGACGTGATGGACGATGAGCTGATCGGTCTGGTGCTCCCCGACGACGACCGCGAAAAAGTCGCTCTCACAATGGCGGAATGCAACCTGCCGGATCTGCCCGTTGTGGACAGGGACGGGGTGCTCCTTGGCGTCATAACGCACGACGACGTCATCGACATCATGCAGGAAGAGGCCACGGAGGACTTTCAGGTAATGTCCGGTGCCGGTGGCGACGAGGGCATTCACGACCACGTTATGTACAGCGTGCGCAAGCGAATGCCTTGGCTCCAGTTCAACCTGGGCACGGCGTTCATTGCGGCCAACGTAGTACTGCTCTTTCAGAGCCAGATCGGGCGTATGCCCATCCTTGCGGGCCTTATGCCGGTTGTGGCAGGCATCGGCGGCAACTGCGGCCAGCAGACTTTGGCGGTCACAATTCGCAGCCTCGCCCTTGGCGAGATTCACGACGCGGACACTTGGGGCGTGTTCTTCAAGCAGCTCGCAATCGGTGTGATTAACGGTTTGGCCGTGGGGCTAGTGGCGTCCCTTCTAGTGTTTCTTTTTACGCAAAACCTGAAGCTTGCCGGCGTCCTGATGGCGGCTACGGTTTGCAACATGGCTCTCGGCGGCATGACCGGAGCGGCGATACCGCTAGTCATGCGAAAGCTGAAAATGGACCCAGCGCAGTGCTCGTCCATCGTGCTGACGGCGGTGACGGACACGGGCGGCTTTTTCATATTCCTGAGCCTGGGGACGATATTCCTTCTGTCGTAAAGAGCTGGATGTTTCCCGCGTCCTGCCCTTGCTGGCAGATGTGCGAGGCACTGCTCCGAGTCCTTGGGCGCGACTTACGTTTTCACGAAAAAGCCATTCCACTTTTTTGTGCGGAATGGCTTTTCTTGTTCCCAATAGGGGAACGCGTTGTAGGCAGTCGCCGCTCTAGTAGCTCTTGGCCCAGATAACGCGCTGCTTGCTCGGGCGGCCACTGAAGGGGCAGATGCCTTCTTCGCTCGGCATTTTGAGCGGGATGCAGCGGATTGTCACCTTGAGGTCGGCGCTGATTTTGTCCGCCACTTCGTCGGAGCCGTCCCAGTGCGTGAAGGCAAAGCCGCCGTGAATTTCCGGCTTGTCGGCGTTTTTAGCGGTGAAGAAGTCGTAGAACTCTTCCTTCGAGTCGATGCGCTTGATGTTGGCGTCGCGGAAGGCCTTGGCGCGTTCGAGCAGGGCGCGTTGCATGTCGTCGAGTATGGAGCCGACTTGTGCGACGAATTCCCCGCGTGGCAGCGTGGCCTTCTCTAGAGTGTCGCGGCGGGTGTAGAACACGCCGTTCGAGGCCACGTCGCGGGGGCCGATTTCGATGCGGATCGGCAGGCCCTTCTTTACCCACTGCCATGCCTTTTCGCCGCCGCGAATGTCGCGGTCGTCAATCTGAACGTCCAGCGTGCGGCCGTCCCAGACTGTGGCCTTCAGCTCCGCCTTCAGGCTTTCGCAGTAGGCGAGCACTTCCGCGCGGACCTCCTCCTTGGGCGTGACGGGCAGGATGACGATGTGGACGGGGGCAAGGCGCGGGGGCACCACCATGCCGTTGTCGTCGCCGTGGGTCATTATCATGCCGCCGATAAGGCGCGTCGATACGCCCCAGCTCGTCGTCCATGCGTGTTCCTCCACGCCCTTGTCGGAAAGGAACTTGATGCCGCTTGCCTTGGCGAAGTTCTGGCCCAGGAAGTGGCTCGTGCCTGCCTGAAGGGCTTTTTTATCCTGCATCATGGCCTCGATGCAGAGGGTGGAGACGGCGCCTGGGAAGCGTTCACCGGCAGTCTTTTCGCCCTGTATTACGGGCATGGCCATCCAGTTTTCGGCAAAGTCGGCATACACGGCCAGCATTTTGCGCGTCTCTTCCCATGCCTCCTCGGATGTGGCGTGCGCGGTGTGGCCTTCCTGCCAGAGAAACTCCGCTGTGCGCAGGAACAGGCGGGTGCGCATTTCCCAGCGCACGACGTTTGCCCACTGGTTGACGAGGATTGGCAGGTCGCGGTAGCTCTGCACCCACTTGGCGTACATTTCGCCGATGATGGTCTCGCTGGTCGGGCGGACGATGAGGGGTTCGTCCAGCGGGCTGGCGGGGATGAGCTTGCCGTTGCCGTCGGCCTGAAGGCGGCTGTGGGTGACTACGGCGCATTCCTTGGCGAAGCCTTCGACGTGGGCTGCTTCTTTTTCAAGGTAGCTGACGGGTATGAAAAGGGGGAAGTAGGCGTTAACGTGGCCGGTATCCTTGAACATTTT
>JAFGLA010000048.1 GCA_016928295.1 Opitutales bacterium | reverse complement strand
TGAATCGAGATTCCCCGAGCCGAATGGGCTGTTTTTTAGCCGGAAAGACGCCCGTATTCCGACGGGAGTTCTATTTGCAAACGCTCCTTAGTAAATATTCGCCCCAAGCGGCCAGCATACAAGCCATGACGCCCGAAAACATTCCAGAAGCCCCTCCAATCATCCTGACCGAAGGAACGCACTGGGTTCTGCTCTTGGCGCAAAGCGTGGCGTTCATTCTGGCTGTGGCGATAATACTGCGCCTCGCACATGAGAAGCGCACGCCAAGCAACATATTCGCATGGTCGCTGCTGCTCCTTTTCATGCCTCTTGTCGGGGTGCCGCTATACATGCTTATCGGCGGGCGCAAGATTCGTCGCCTTGTGAATGAAAAGGCCAGAATGCTTGAGCTGGCACGCCAGAATGCTACACCGGATTTCTCGAAGGACAAAGCCTGTGTCCTTTGCTCTGGAAACAGTGTGACGCTGTTAAACGATGGCGTGGAAGCCTACCGCACCCTTTGCAAGGAAATGGAACGGGCACGCGAGAGCATACTGATAACCACGTTCATTCTGGGTAACGACTCAGTTGGGCGCAGCATCGTTCGCCGCCTGATACGAAAGGCCCGTAGCGGGGTAAAGGTTATGCTGCTAATCGACGCACTGGGCTCATGGAACAGCCCGATGCTGGAGCTAAAAGTCCTGCGGCGAGCTGGCGGCAAAGTCGTGCGCTTTATCCCGATTTTCCCTTTTGTTGCCAGCGCCTCAGCAAACCTGCGCAACCATCGCAAGCTGGCTATATTCGACGGCAGGCGTGCCATTGTAGGCGGGCAGAATATGGACAGCCGCTTTCTATCACCAAAGTATTCGAAGGAGTTGTTCGCGGACCTTGGCCTGTGCGTGGAAGGGCCGATAGTCTCCGCCTTGACGCCCGTGTTCATCGGCGACTGGGCATTCGCGAGCAAGAGTAGTCTGGAAACGCTGCTCCCCTTGATGTCAAAGCAGGCCGCTCCGACGGGAGAAAGCGTTCTGGAGCTGATTCCCAGCGGTCCGGACGTGGATGGCGATCCGCTGTGGGAGCGAATAATTACACTCGTGCAGGAGGCCCGCGAGTCCATAACGATTGTCACGCCCTACTTCCTGCCAGACGAGGTGCTGCTGCGTTCACTGATAATCAAGGCCCACATGGGGCGCAAGGTGACTGTCATCGTGCCGGAAAACTCCAACCACCCCATCGTGGACATGGCCCGTAACCGCTACCTGCGCCACATGAGCGCGCAAGGGGTAAAGATACTCTTTTACACAAAGCGAATGTTGCACGCCAAGCTGATCATGGTCGATGGCCGCTTCGCAGTGAGCGGCTCAGCCAACATCGACCCGCGCAGCTTCTTCGTAAACTTTGAAATCGGTATAATCCACAGTTCTTCAAAGGACATACAGGCGTTCCGCAACTGGCTGGAAACGCGAATACTGCCTCGCTGCAACAGCTATGCCGACAGTCCCAAGTCGAGAGAGAGCAAGGCAAGGCTCTTGGCCGAGAATATGGCCAACTTGCTTACGCCCATGATGTAACACATCCCAAGGATGCGTTCATAAGCAGTGTTTGCAAATAGACGGACCGAGGATGCGGGACGGATGTTTAGCCGCAAAGACGCTCATTCTACAGCGTGAGTCACATTCAAGGCGCGGTCTAGGCCGTCTTCACGAATTCGACTCCCGTCGGGTAGCGGGCGTCTTTTCGGTGCATAATCGGCCTGCTCGGCTCAAAGAATCTCGATTCATATCGACTCGCATTCCATTTTTTCACTCAAAAATCCATCCCGCGCCCTCGGTCCGCAAATTCGTGAACACGGCCTAGCCCATAAGGCACATGTATTCCCTTGCTCAAAGAGTAATCACCACCCGATAGCTCCCGCACTCTGCCCCGAAGTCAGTCAAAACTTTCAAAAGCGTAAGCTTTTTACTTGCACGAAAATGCAGGCTTGGTTTACTTGCGCTTTCCCGTTCAGACGGGAATCCCCAAGGAGAGATGGCTGAGTGGCCGATAGCGGCGGTTTGCTAAACCGTTGTAGTGGTGTTAACCGCTACCGGGGGTTCGAATCCCCCTCTCTCCGCCATTTTGCTTCGCAAGTCTTATGTGATAGATTGCGGATCGTGTCCTAAAAATTGGGATAAATGGCGAACGATAGGTGGCACTGGATTTTTACATCGCAAAACAACGATTCGTTAGCGGCCATCTTGTAAACTAACCGAATCCGTAGATCCATTCCGATTCAGCAAGAGCTTGGATCAGGGCGCGCCTTAAAGACTTACGGTTCTCAGAAGTCAATTGGACTTCTAAATAATACCAAATATGAGGCGAGGTGAATAGGGATCCCCAGAGGCGAATGGTGCTGTTTTTACCCAAATAACGCCTCCTTTGCGACAAGAATTCAATCATATGCGCTCGAAAAAGCCCTGGGCAATGCCGCCTTTTCGGCTCAAACACTAGCTCCCAACCATTATCGTCAAGACATACTAGTCTTTTAGCCGCGGACATCCAAGCACTTCAGACAGCCCTGCTGATTAAAATTCGCTCCTGCGCATCCACTGACAACATAGGCATGAGCAACGCTGCAAGATTAGCGAACTTACACACAGATAAATCAACTTCCACGAACGCAGTAGCTGACTGGCTACGTATCAATCACGCGGGCAACAACTTGCGACTTGAGTATTTTTACCCAATTTCAATCGACAACCTAACGGGCTTATGATAGTAAAACATACGATGCTGAGATGATTCTCTCAGTGAGTCATGGATGGTTACTCGTGTTATCCGACCCACCAACCCAACGCATTTTAGAACGACGATGACCATCGAAGCATGCATATTCGAGTTCCGCGAAATGCATGAATAAAAAATCACCCACTGCGTTATGCAACGCATGCTCTGGCACCAACCTCCTAACGGTCTAACAAAATATGGATATGGAAACTACCTCTGCTAATTCTACCACGTCCGACGTTATTGATGTATCTATTCAACTCGGTCAGGCTGCCAACATTCTATTCGGATACCATTCTGAATGGAACCCATCCGACGCGTCAGGGTTCCCGTTTTTTGCCCCGCCCAAAGCATCTGTCGCCACATGCACGCCAGAATTTGACATACCACAGTATCAAGAATGGTCTCGCACGCCTACAATCACCATTCATACTACAGCCACAGACCTTGTCAGTGCCATATATAACTACAAAGTACTACCGCTACATACGGATCCTGCTGGAATTAATGTTCCAGTTGGCCCTCTTGCACTTGGTGACGCGGATAAACAATCATCCATTGCAGCTGTTGGAGCATTCCTAGGAATAGATCTGACTATAGCTCGGGGTTATATGCTTGTAACAATGGAGCGCATAAGCGGAATCGCCACCCATGATTACATAGCAAATCCATCTTCATCAGACCGAAGCGACTATCTCACCCAAGAAGCCATAGACGAAATCAATACCCTGAAGCCAGCAGCAGAACCGACTCCTGGCTCTGTCCTTTATAGCTCGTCACTAACACAAGAAGATTGCGAGGGATACCTATCTGCCATTTACGATCTCGGCTCCCACTTCGTAAGTCAGATAACATGTGGCGACAAATTAATACAAGTATTCACCTACGCATCTGACAAATTCCAGATTATCAATACCGCATTCAATAACGAGGCAAAGATGCAGCCAGATGGCACCATGGCAATAACTGGCATGGAAGCCTTGTCATGGGCCTACTATACATCAGCACTGAATGGCTCTTACGGTTATGTATCAGAATATGGCAGTCTTGTTTGCCTAAGTCGAGATCCTATCCTCGACACTTCAATTACCCAAGGAAAATGGGCAAACGGATACGTATCTGAGGGCACGCCAAGCATATTCGCAGGCGCAGAAGACAACACGATTTTACTATCACTGGCCCTGTCTATCACCACAGGAATTAGCTTTACGCCGATTGCGGCCTTAATCCATAACCACATGGTTGCTGCGCCCTGGGATCGCCTTGTAAAGGGTGCATTACTACAAAAATATGGAGACGGCATAACCATACCTCTTTCACGTGAAGTAAATTATGACTGGGACACAATATTCCCTGAAGCTACAGACTCTTGGGCTGCAACCATCATCACGCCAACAGTCGATATATATCAGGAGCGCGTAGACCTGGCCTCAATAAACCTGCAAGGCGGGGCTATCGTATCGGAAAACTTCCAGATGAAGTCATTCACTTCATTCTCGCAAGTGCTTCAGGCAACAACACTTGCTGGCAGTCCTCCGATTGAGCTACCAAGTGACAACATCACACTGATTGCTCAGATAATTGATACGACTCAGGCAGGCCAAACTCCAGTTATATCAATGAGCTCAAAGGCGTTGAAGCAGCTCAACGTCGTGTGCGAAAACATGTATGGAGCACTGATATTCCAGAGTCCTGACACAGGGGTTACAAACCGCAAGGTAACACTTGACGGACTCTTGTACGAGACGCTCCCAACAGTTGACCCAACTACAAAGCGTTACAAGGTAGATCTATCAGGTGTACTATCCAGTATACCGAGTCCGACTCTCGTATCCTCATTAAAACAGGATATCGAATTTTCCATTGTAGCTGGCGAATCCATGCTGCAATCCTACGGACCTGGCTCGGAGACAGTACGCGGGTTGGAGAAAGCCTATCTATTATGGCTGGCGAACATAATACCGGCCGACACCACCGATCCAGATTTGGCGCAAGACCGTGCTCGCGCGCTCTATCTAGCCAACGACATAGGCACATTCGGTTCCTCTGTCATATACGTGCCATACGTCACATATGACACGTACACAAAATATGTGAATGACATGGTGACCGAGGCTCGCGAGATTAACTCGCAAATCTCGCAATACCAAATTCAGATTACCGACACGATCAATACCTTCAAGGTAATGGATTCTATCGATAATCTCAATTACAACATTAAGCAGATCGGCGGCGTCCTGACCTCTTACTTCAAAGTGCTTGCAGACGGGCGCAAGTCTATGGACGGTTATTATGACTCCATAGCAGCCCAACTAGAGGATGAGTTGACAGCTTCACTTAGTAATATTCAAGAACTATCGAAGAAACTAGCGGACGAGCAGAAAGTTATCAGCAATACCGGATCGCCAGTCGGCATCGTGCAGCAATTCGAACAAGATTACGCCGATTACCAAAAAGACTTGGTTGCGCAATGCGTGGTATCATCCGTTACGGCCATGTTCGACCTTGGCCTCTCGATGGCGGCAATACCGGAGGCTGCCGCAGGCGGCGTCCTCAAGGCGTTGGAGGCGCTCAAAAAGCTGTACGACAATTTGCACGCCGTCATGAAGGTACTGGACCAGCTTAAAGCGATTGAAGCAGTAAGTGGCGACATTGAAAAAATCAATGAACTGTCCGCCACGATTGCCTCGCTAGGGAGCAGCGGAACACTCCTTATGCCCAGCCAGGTAGATCTCAAAATGATGGCTGAAAACGTCCGTGCCGCCCTCGCCAACGTACCAGACACCGGCAGCCTTAATCAGGATAAAGCTAATCTTATAGCGGCGGTGAACTGCCTATCTATTATTGGCAGTGCGCTTATAGAAGCGCAGATCAAAGCCAGCCAGATCCTCGTTCAGATAGCCAACAACAATCACCTCAAGACGATAAACGGCCAGCAGGAAGCATCGCTGGCAGGTCTTGAAAACGCGCTGCATCTAAAAGATACGAGTGCTGCGCCTGACATCAACAGCATCAACCTGATTGGCGTCACGGGACAGCTACAATATCAGCTAAAGCAAGTGCTGCTGGTTATGTCCCAGACTCTGGAGCTGCAAAACGGTGCCATACAGTTCGAGTATTTTGGCGAACCAGCCGCCATCACATCCTTCAGCCTGCTGAACCTGCTGACGGTGATCTCCACGCAAGACCGGAACATCATCAACGCTATCCAGCACCTCAACCCTCAGCCGCAGGCCGTTGACAAGCCGATCAAGTTCACCATTCCAAACGTTGTAGCGAAGAAACTGTCCGGCTCGAACGTCTTCGAATTCACCATCCAGCTATCGTCGAGCGAATTTTACAACTACGACATGGTCCGCATCGACAGGGTGATTCCGAATATCAAAGGAATCAAATCCACCAACAGCGGAAATTACGAAATACACCTCAACTGTCTGGCAAAGCCATTTCAGGACCGCGACTACGAACGCGATCCCATTTCATATGGCAGCATAATGCGGCAGTTCGGCCCCTATGTTTACGATATCGCGACAGGTGAAGCAGAATTCGGAACCAACGTCGGCAGCTTCGCAGCCAATGTGACACATCTCACACCGTTCTCGTCCTGGCAAATCAGCCTGCCCAATAACGTAATCAACAATCAGGGCATCGAATTCGACAGCCTTATGGTGGATATAGAGGTAGAGTTCTACATCACCGCGCATTACGACGATCCGGTTCTCAGGACTAGAAAACTGCTGAACGCGCTCAAGAGTCAGGGCGGTCTGCATAAAGTCATAGCTGCCAACACCGCGCGCGCGCGCAAGCTCACAATGGCCAAGGGCCTGATGCTTCCGCGTATGACGATGGATGCAAACGCGCTAGATGACACTTCGACGCCTGCGTCACTAAGCAATCTGCAAGCTCAGATGTATCAAAACGAGGCGGTTTTGCAGAATTGGGACGCGGTATTCAACGTGCTATCCGGGCCGGTCAACGCCTTCCTGTTCCAGCAGTTCCAAGCCTACGTGGCCCAGATAGACCCTGATAATACGGACAACCTGATGCCGATCACCGCAAACTACTGCGAGGGCATCAATCAGTTCCAAGGCCAATGGTTCACCAACGTCACCTGCCTGAACTTCAAGTTGAGCAATCCCTTGCTGGAGTTCGTCCCGGGTAACGACAGCGTCACCGTCAGGCAAAACATAATCAGCGGCACGCTGGACACCGGAACGCTCGGCTGCACCAAGACAGGGTTCGACCCGAGCAAATGCGTGCTACCAACATCCCCCGTCGCTTACACAGTCGATACGGCCACGGGCGTCATCACCGTGCAAACCCCTAGCCTGATGTCCGGCAACATACAGGTCAAAGTCGCGACCACCGGAACATGCCCTGCGCCATTGGTAGCAGGTACCACGTATTGGACCGTCAACTGGACCACCACCGGCACGACGACAAGTTTCCAGTTATCCGCCACGGCTGGCGGCACGCCGATTACCATCACCGCCCAAGGCACGGGGGACCAGACTATCGAGCCAGATATTTACTGGGGCGACCCCATGACGGTTGACACCAGCAACCACCCCTACGTTAACGGAAGCGTAGCACTGGCCAAAATATCGGGCATAGTTACGCCTCCCTCGGGACAAGGACCGGCGAGTGAAACGCACACCGTGTATCTGGACTTCCCATCAGGCGCATTCACGCTGAATCAGTTCGCCGTCGATCCCCCGAATTGGGACCCGGCCCACCACGCAACGGAGATTTCGAACGCGCTGGCAGATTACTATGCGACGCACGAAATCAAGTATCAGGTACAGACCATCAATTACACGAACCTGAGTCATGACGTAAACCTGCAACCGTCCCAGTTCCTGATGAACGCGACGACCACCAACGCAGGAAACAACATACTGCAACTGCTTATTTCTACAACCGGAGGAATTCAGCACGCGACCACCATCAACCTTAACGAACCCGTTCCTTACGATCCGACCAACCCGATCCCCGGAGTAAGCGACTTCATGGTCAGCCTGATGATCAGCAGCAAACTGATGTTCAAAGACATCTTTGTCAGCAGCTTCAACAGCGGTGGGACCAACATTCAGGTCCAGGCAGTCAACCCGGGTGTGGATTTCAAGTCTTGGAGCGCTGTCGTCTCTCAGGGAAGTGCCACGGCGGCGGTTGCGTTTGCCAACCCCTACGTCATCGACGGCACGACGACGGAATTCCGCATATCCAGTAGCGGCAACAACCTCACATGGGACCTTACCGGACTGACATTTGAACGCACGCCCGCTGCCGGAGTTGCCATGGACTATACGAACCAACCGAACGGGACCAACGTTTCGTTCCAGTACAGGACGCAATACTACGTTACAACCGAGTACGGCTGCTATGGACCGTATTGGACAGATTGGACAAATTCCTCGGCAACCGCCTTCATCACCATGACCGGCAATTATCCGCTGGCCGTTGACGGCACGGGCAGTGCACAGACAATCAAGTTCACGACAACCGAACCGACAGTAACGTTCGACAAATCGTCCGACCTGAAGCCGAACGGGGCCTGCGAGTGCAGCGACAACGACATCAAGATCGCCTTGATGAACGCGTTGGGCACGAGCGTCCCGGCCACGCTTAAAAGTTACATGGACAAGATAACCTTCACGCCGATCTCCGTATTCGCGCTGGAAAACCTCCTCTTCCCCGCAGACCAACTCATCAGCATGAGCCAGTCCTGCGTACCAGGCGATCTGCTTGTTGTCGGCAGCTTCCTCGCCGCAGTCCGCAAGACCAACCCCACCTACAACGTGACGATCAGCGCGGCATCAGGCGCACAGGGCGTATTCAACGGAACAGCATTCCAGAACGGCGTGGGCACGAGCAGCGTGACTGTAAACGCCCTACCCGCTTCATTCACATTCCGCTACGGACCTATCAGCCCAAGCATAGGCGGAATGGTAGATTACACAATCAACATCGAAAAAGGCACGATCAGCCCGCCCCTTCTGGCAGTCGTAGTCCAGCAGGACCCGGACAATCACCCCGCCAACGTAATACTGTTGCCGCCGTCATACGCCACCCCGTCCGCCTAGTCATCATACGGCACCCTCGATATGAGCGTGCCTCTGGCTTCAATGCGCCGTTACCGAAAGCAAATTAACAATGTCTTCTAACTGTATCCCCATGGATAATCTCCTTAACGAGATGCACACGCGCAAATCCGTCCTCAACGGCTGGTCGGCGGTCCTGAACCTCCACCAGTCGGCGCTGAACGGTTTTGTGCAACATCAATGGGATACAACAAACACCGTATCTCTTTGCCGCCGAGACAAAGCGGACCTCGCGCAGCTTGATTTCAAGCTGGCCTCTCCGCAGTTGCGCCTGCGGCATGGAGAAGCAACGGTGGACTTTGACATTCAGCTTTTGGACGCTGCATTGAAGCGAGGCACGCTCAACGCCGGTGCGGCAGCCTCATATAGCTGCCAGCCGGACGATCCCCAAGTGCTGTGGACCACGCAGCAAGAGTTACACACCGACGAAAAGTTCAGCATAACAGGCTCCGTTCCCATCGTAATGACAGGTGCCGACACACCGGAAAACATGCGTGTGGAACTGGATTTCGCCAATGGAAGCTACGAGCTGAACTGCCCCCAAGACTTGGATGCGCACCTAAAGGGATTCGCCGAACAACTCAGGCAATGGTTCACGACCAAGGCGAGACGTCCTGTCATTGTTGCGTTCAAGTTCAAACCCGCAGACAAGGGGCGACACATCAGGCCCACAAAGTGGCAGTTGAACGCCACGTTAACAGACGCCGGAACGCCGATTCTTCAGTTGTTTATGGCGACAAAGAACCGGCAGCCGACAAACGCCGCACTCAACCTGCACGAACCCATTCCAACTGACGACGGCTCGACGTTCACACTGATTATAGATTCCGAAGTGGTCGTTGACGATATAGTAACAGAATTCAACGAATGCCCGACACAGCTCAAACTCGTCGCGGTTTACGACACCGTAGCAAACGCGGTTGGCAATGAAATGGATACGTCAGCCGGGGATTTCGCTTCTACGGCCAAAATATGGTATTCGCAGACCAGTCACCCAATGGAGTACCGGGGAACGATTGATTTCGCCGGTATATTGCCGAACATCGAAAACCATGCCGACTTGGGAATGAATTTCGTTGGCTCGCCCCGCAACGGACTCGTTATCGAACACTACACTGATGAAGGGGCCAACATCGCACTCGACCTGTCCGTAAACGGCAATTTTCCGGTTCATATTACGGGCGAAGGGCTGGAGCAAAGGATGAGCTTTAGCGCAGGCCCCCTATCGGTGGATGCTATTGGCATGGCGGAATACGCCGTAAAGGCCCAGTTGGAAGATTTCCTTAATAACGACATCAAGAACAGCCTGACGTCCATATCGTTCGACCCAGTTTCCAACCTGCTTCTAAACCAGCTATCCTTTGCCGGAAATTCACCGAAGATAACGGCCGCCCAGTTACCGGGCGATTTCGTGGTCGCCGGAGTATTCAAAAAGACCGCATTTGAATAGCCGTTCCGCCCCCACTACTGATTTACCCTCACTGACCAAAGGAAGACGACGTGCCCTCCGACGCAACATTAAGCAATCTACTGGCCCAGATGTATCAGAACCAGGAGGTTCTTCAGGGCTGGGATGCAGTCATGAACCTGCTGGAAAGCTCCGTAAACGCGTTCTTCCTCGACCAATGGAACCGGTATACGGGCGCCTCGGGACAGATGCCCATTTACAGCATTTGGTGCGAAGGCGTGCTGCCGTTTCAAGACATATGGTTCACCAATGTGTATCAGTTCGACATCATACTCGGCCCGCCGCTATTCCAGTTTACCAGCGGACAGAACACGGTCACCGTCCGCCAAAACATAATAAGCGGAGTCTTCAAAGTCGGCACGATGGAAGTCCCGCAGGACTTCAATCCTTCCAACCCCGGGCCGATTGACCCACAGAAAGTCACCTGGACAAGCACGACCACGATAGACAGTTCCGCCAATGCATACATTTCCGGCACCGTGGAACTGACACAAGTGACCAACATTGTCGCTGGCGCGAATACGCTGATACTGGACTTTGCCAAGGGGGCGTTCACGTTGAACAACCTGACGGTAGAGGGCGTCAAGGACGCGAGCATCGTCGATCAGTTGAAGAACTGGTTCGCGACTAACGAGATAAGATACGTTATTGCGTCTATCAACTTCCGAAACATTACCGGACAGCCAGCGCTTACGCCAACCTCGTTCGTTTTCAACGTGATTACGACGAATGCGGGCAATACCATCGTACAGCTATTGATAACGACCAACGGTTCGGCGCCATCTTCAAGGACGATCAACGTAAATGAGCCGATACCAACTGCCGACAACCTTACGTGCAGTCTGATGGTCAGCAGTCGGATTCTGTACAACGATGTGCTGATTGCCGGATTCAACAACAACGGCGGATCGTTCAGCCTGGTACCGGTATATCCCCAAACCCCAAGCCAAATATGGCTCGCCTCGATCTGCCCTCAATTCCACTTCTCAGGCAGCTTCAGCTTCGGCAGTTGCTGTAGCAGAACCACCGTAACTTACAGCATTTATCTTGGCGGCATATACTCGGGCTCGCCATATACCGGCTTCCACCTAAGCCAGCACGTCACGACGACCGGCAATGCACCGGTAACAATCGACGTATCGGCTGACTACCCCGTCGCCCTCTCGGGAAGCGGAATGAATCAGGTGCTTACCATCACCCCGGGGACGCCATCGGTCGTAGTGACCGGGAGCGTGGAAAACGAGATCAAATCAGGGCTTGAGCAAATCCTAAATAACGACTTAAAGAACAGCATGGCAGGCATATCGTTCACCCCCGTGACCTGCTTCGCACTGGAGACAATGCTGTTCCCGCAAAATCTCATAAAAATGAGTCAGGCCCAAGCCCCAGGAGATCTGTTGATTGTAGGCACATTCCAGCCCTATGCGTGATGAACTGAAAATCGGCACTGCGGTAAATCTTCTCTTTGGCCTGCGCCCATCGTGGTCGAACGGTTCGGACTGTGGCTGTCCGTTTTCAATCGCACCGAACGAGCCTTTTGTGACCACTGCTCCAGACCTTCAGTCTCTCGACACTGGTGCCTGTTGGGAACCGCCCACGCTAAGCCTGCATGACGATTTTGAAGAGCTGACGCAGGCCATCTTCAACTATCGCGTCCTGCCGCTACCTGGCGATTCAGACCGTTTTGAAATCCCTGCCAACACGCTGATGCTTCATAGGGATAGACCCGACAGGACGCTGAAGGATTTGGGCAACACTCTTGGCATTAGTACAGAATCGCTGAAAACCGGTGGATTCATCCTGCTAAAGATGCGCCGCGTCATCGGAGAATGCTTTCACGACGTCCAGAGGGGCGGAATCGGGCACCTAATCAGGCTCAAAAACCATTGGACGCTCGATGGACGCAAGGCCATGTGCAGGCTGCGCGTTACGGGGAGAATTGACGATGGCGAACAGAGAGACGCCTTTGTAAGCGCCAATCATACAGGTCGTTACATTGATTACTTCCATGAATTCGGAACGCACTTTGTATCGCGGATAGAGTATGGCGACATGATTTACCAGATCTTGGCTTGCAAGCCTGACCGGTATTGCCACCTAAAAAAGACTTGCCTTCGCGAAGCGGGAAACACCCTCGTAAGCGGACATCTGGTACAAGGCTTTCTTTCGTTCATGGGGCAGGACTGGATAGCCGAATACGGCGGAATTAAAAGTGCCAGCGGCGACAGAGCGCTCACCCAAAGCATCGAAGCCGGAGAATGGCACGAGCATTCAGTAAAAGCCGACTGTCTTCTGACACCTGCACTGCAAGGTTCGGTAGCTTCAGCCAAGTTTCTCAGCCGGTTTAACCAGCTTGCCGCAACTGGATTGGATTTCGCTCCTCAAAGCCCGTTCATGGGCGTGTATCGCGCTTGCGCCTGCAAACGGCTTTTGAAAGGGGCGTTTCTCCACAAGTTTACGTCGGGCATTGTCTATGCGCCGCAGCGGAAGGCCCAAGCCTGCGACCAGATGCGCCTCTTTGGCAGCTCCCTGTATCCGTCGCTCACAGAAACGTCCTACGCCTGCCATACCCTGTTCAGCATAGCCAGTGATGTTGAAGCCTTGAACGCGCCGGTAAACAGCCGGAGCTTCATACTTTTTTCAGGCCGTATATCCGCGGGTCACGAATGCGGCAAGGTTCCCGTGCTACGGCTTTGTGATGAAGCTTTTGCCAACTATGAGTTCGTAGTCGGCGCGATGAAGGGTGCATTGTTCGTAACCAATCAGGACAACACCCGTCATGAAACCATTATAGACGGATTGCGCTTCGCAAGTGTGGATGCGCCCGATGGGCTTGCATGTATCAAGGTTATCTCTGATTCACAAAGAGCCTCTCCCCAAACGCTTGAGCGCCTCGAATGCCTGATTGCCGGTTCAATATATGTGGCGGAAGCCTTGCTTTACTCGCCAATCAACCACTCCGATTGCGTGGCACGCGCTCGGGAATGGCTTGAATGGCTGGTCAAGCTCTTGCCCGATGAGAAGCGCTGGCACGCACTGCGCGTGCGGGCAATGCTCCTTCATCGGATTGATGTGTCGCTGGTCCATGGCGGCGGGCTTGTCCACCGATCGGGTATTCAGCTTTCGCGCAATAATATCGACACCTTGGCAAACCTGCTTCCTGCGTTAGTTAAACCCCTCGCTGTCACATCTGCGGAGCAGCGAACGGTAAACATGAGTTCCCTCTGCTCCGTGACGGCGGACAAGCTGGAAGCCATTCTAGAAGAACTCGTTCCAAGGAGCACGGTTACGCTCGGCAGCGGCGATGACATCAACCTGCGCTATGCGGAGAGTGAGGCCGCGTTGGATGACGTGATAGCCATCATGGAAAATCCCGAAGTTCGGGCAGTAGAGCGCCTTCCCCCATTGCCAAAGCTGGCATACGACGAGTTCACAAGGGTCCTTGAACAGGGACGTGTATTTGTTGAAGAGATGCCAAACGACGCGAATCCCATTTTTGTTTTCCGACGCTTTCTTCAACAGATTCGGCGCGTGGTCGCTACCGTCTCGGCAATTGAATTATGGCGCGAGCACAATGTAGAACCGCCGCTTGACCGGATAGAGGAACAGCTACTTTCCATTCAAGTCCCAGCCGCGCTGCCTGACGATGATACATGGAATGAACTGCCAAAGCTGTTCATGCAGGCGTTGGAGTTGTCTCTGCCAGAAAGAGAGGAAACGCTCTTGAGAGAAGCACTGCATACTTTCGCCAGCGCGGTAAAAGCATGGCTGTATTCCTTGGTCAGGCAATACGACCTGCGAACTGAAACTTACCACTTGCTGCGTAAACTATCTGCCAATCTGCAATACGGAAGCGCTGACGCCGAGCTGTTTTCGCAGAAATGGCGCCTGGCCGTGTATCTCGTCCGTCTTGGGAACCTGCTGGACTACGCGCTCGATGCCCGCGAAGTGAAGCTCGCGCCGCACCATGCGTTGGACATTGCAGAAATTGCGCAATCCCTGTTACTGCGCGTAAGGCTGCTTTCGCGCACGTCATTGGCTGCGCCAGCACGTTGATTTTGGTGGCGCGAAAGGCTTGGCGACGGCCTACCCTACCCGCGTTTGAACGCCAGCGTAACGTAATGCCCGCCGAAAGCGAAGGAGTTACTCAGGGCATACTCGCAATCCATTTTCACAGCGCGGAGCGGCGTAAAGTTGAGATTGCACGCAGGGTCCGGCTCCCGAAGGTTGAGCGTCGGAGCGGCAACCCCTCTGTTAATACTCAAAATCGTAGCCACAGCTTCCATTGCGCCGGACGCGCCCATCGCATGGCCGTGAGCCGCCTTTGTGGAACTGATTTGAAGCCGCCTTGAATGTTCGCCGAACACTGCCTGAATGGCTTGTGTTTCAAGAAGGTCGTTGATTTCGGTGGCAGTTCCGTGAGCGTTAATATACCCCACTTCCTCGATACGTATGCCAGCAGCCTCGACAGCTTTTGTCATGGCGGCGGTCATGCCCTCCAGCGAGGGCTTTGTCATGTTGGGCGCATGGGAACTCGTTCCGCTTCCCGCGAATTCTGCCAGAATCGTCGCGCCCCTATTCAACGCATGTTCCTTAGATTCCAGAACTAGCATCGCCGCGCCCTCTCCTATAACAAAGCCATTGCGGGCCTTTGAAAACGGGCGCATTGCCTCGGCGGGATTTACTCCGCCGGCGGACATTACCCCGAGCGCATCCCAAGCGGCAAAGAGCGTTTCGGAAGGGAACGCGTCGCAACCTCCAGCCAGACAGAGATCCAGAGTGCCATGCCTGATGCAGTCGGCCGCCTGTGCCAAGGCGTGGGACGCTGCCGCGCACGCGGTTACGTGCATGTTGGACGCGCCACGGCACTGATAGCGTTCGCAAAGCGTTGCCGCTGGTGAGTTTAGCAAAATCTTAACAACGGATGTGGGTCGAAGCCTTTGACCATTCACAGCCTGCACAACCGTGTTTTCTATCGAAGAGGATGGCCCGAGTCCCGAACCAAGCACAACACCCATTTCCCGAATGTCCTTGTTCACATCCAGCGACGCATTTCCAATTGCCTGATCGGCCGCTACGATGGAAAGCAAGGATAGGCGATCCATCATGTTGAGCTGCCTGCGCTCAACGTAAGTAGAGAAATCAATTTCGCCGACTTCCGCTCCTATCTGCGTGCGAAATCGAGACGCGTCAAACGCCTTAACACTCTCAACTCCAGACTTGCCAGCGAACAGATTATTGCCGAACTCAGCGAGGTTATGCCCAATCGCCGACACAATTCCCATCCCTGTCACAACTACCGTTTTGCATGAACCGTTATACATAGGGCACGTATGTGAAGCTGCCGTTTAGCGACCGAGAGCGCGGCAACAGATACTTAAAAGATGGCACCACCGGCGGAGGAACTATTTGGATTCCCAGATTTTTCCACGAACCAGCTACGCCTTATGCGCCGCTTTCTCTGCCTGGTTCTCGCGAACCAGCTCGTTCGCCATATCGATGACATCCCCAAGGCAATGAATCTTTTTCCGCAATTCGAGCAGGTCCTCCTTGGCCTTGATTCCGAGTTTCCCTTCAACCTCGAACAGTATTTCAGCGAAATCGAGCGAGTCCACGCCAAGGTCGTCAAACGTCTTCTCGGGTGTCAGCTCTTCGACGGGGATGTTCAGATACTCGCTAACAATCTTCAGTATTTCGTCCGTCATGATGCATCCCGTGTTATTTAACACTACAAAGGCAATTTCACAGTCACCATTGTGATAATGATTGTGAAAGCACGAAGGTCAAGTCACATGAATACATAGGTTTGTCAATCAGCCATGATATAATCATGCGAAAGTTAGGAACTTGACGGACAGCGTCGTGAAACACTGCGTTGGGCGCGTCTTTGCCCATCCATCAGCCAGTTTGGCCTTTCCACCTCCACGTTCAGTAAGCATCTTCCGATCATCTCTGAAGTCATGCTTCGCATACACTGATATGCCTTTTACCGATTAAGGCCGGACTAACTTTGTAAAGGCCACCTCTAACAACTTTGATTTCTGCTGCGAACGGTCTTTGCAGCGGGTGTAAACCCTCCTTATTTGAAGGGCTTCGGCCTTACGGCGACTGCGTTCGCCTATCCCAAGACAGTCAATGCCGATGCATACGCATCGGTGGTGCAGGGCTTGAGCCCTGCCCATCCGCAAATCCTCGTTCTCGTACGAAAACAACCGTAAGAGGTGCCCTATGTACAAAATAAAGCCCGATCCGGAACTCACAGACCGGATCGGGCTAGTACCTCACGAGGAAGAACGTCGTAGCTACGTTCCACCCCAGAAACTTACAAAAGAGACTATAAGATTATCATTTTTGCATGAGCGCGTCTATCAATTGTAAATCCGGCGCGCCGTTAAGGCCGTCAAGCCCTTGCCACTCAAAGATTCCGAAGTCGCCCTTATACTCCCAGTTGGCCCATGCCATACCGTTAGCTTCAAACACGGCCACGATGTCCCTGTAATATGCGAGTCTGTCGGCACGCGGCACAGTGGGCAGGCAACCAAACTCTCCGCAGTATAGCTGAAGGTTCAATTCTTTAGCCCTTTCGATAGCGGGAGCGAATTCCTTTGCGAAGCGTTCCGGTCCCCATTCCTCCAGCGCATTACCTGCGAAATCCAAGGCATTGGGCGGACAATTCTTCAGTGCGGCTTCGAAGTAGGACTTTTCCACAATAGCCCCCGGATAGCGAACGGAACCCTCGTAACCGCGAATCGGCTCCTGCACCCAGTTTGCCTTGTGGTGGGTGAACATGAGCGGAACGTAAGTATGCATCGAAAGAATGATGTTACGATCTCCCTCCGGCACCTTGAGGTGAGGCATCATCTGCGGAATCTGCCACATGTTGGCTCCGATTACGATGACGCGGTCCGGCTCAACAGTGCGTATAAACTCAAGGCTGCGATTGACGAGCTTGTTCCAATCCTCGGGATCTTCGGCAGTCGGCTCGTTCATAATCTCGTATGCAAGGAAATCGACCGGATAACGCTTCAGGCGCTCCGAAAGCTGCTCCCAGAGATTCAGGAAATTGTCCTGAGCCGCCTGATCTGTCCACAGAGTATTGTGCCCGCCCTCGTTGGATGCGTTGAAATGGTGGGCGCGCACACTGTGAAGGTCCACAATAACGCGAAGATCAAACTCCTTGGCCCACTCAAGAGCCTTGAGCAGCAGGTCGAAGTTGGCCTCGACGGGGCTTCCGTCCTCGCGCCATAGTTCGATTTCGTCCACTGGTAAGCGCACATGGTCAAAGCCGAGAGAGGCGATGTAGCGAAAATCGTTCCGCGTAATCCACTTCTCCTTTGCAACCCAACCAAAGTCCTGGGAAAGCCAATGGCTTAAATTAACGCCACGCTGAATTGCGAAACCTGAAGGGTTCGCCGGTGCAGCGAAACCGGTCTGGTTACACGCCGCAAATGATAACAGAGCTATCAAAGCTCCTGCCATACGTCTGAGTAATACCAACATTGTGTCCTTTTTGAATAAGGTGTGGGGAATGCCAAGGAAAGCCTGTTTGTCACAGGCGCACAAACAAGGCAGGAAAGAGCGCGCAAAAAAACAGAGAGCGATTCCTGATCTTGCCTTGTTGTGACGGGCATACTATACATCAGCTACACGATTTTAGCAATGTTCCCGCCCCTCATTCCCTTACGCGATACCCACATCATCGGCTCCCGATGCAAGGAGTGGATAATTGGCAGGGGACGCGTGCCTCAATTCTACAACCACAACATAGTGTGCGTTGGGCACAGCATACTTGTCCCGCCCTACCGCATGGTTCGGCTCAAGTCCGACTACGCACTGCTGGTAGCCTGCACCGGCGGAAAAGGCGTATTCTATGAGGATGGACAGACTCGCCAGTGGCCGGAGGGCAAGCTGCTTATCTGCCCGCAGGGTGCGCAATACGCGTACGAAGCAGTATCTGAAGAGCCTTGGCGGATTACATGGGTGTTGTATCTTGAGGCGTCGCAACACGGCTCTGACAATTCAATGAGAGCAAGGCTTGTTGAGGCAGACTGCGAGGACTTCAACAGTTGCGCAAAAATGCTGATTCGCGAGACATCCTCCGAAGCAGCCCCCGCCGCGATCGAATCACTCACATCACTTTTACGCATCCACATGCAGCGCCTTGACGGCGGAGACTGCATAGACAGCCGCGTATCTAATCTATGGAGCATTGTGGAAAGCGACCTCGGCGCAAACTGGGACAACACCAAGCTGGCGCAACTGGCGAAAATGAGCGAAGAGCACCTGCGCCGCCTCTGCCTGAAGCATTATGGGAAAAGCCCCATAAAGCACCTTCAGCACCTGCGCATGCACAGCGCCTGCATCCGTCTGCGCACGGGGAATTGCAAAATAGAGACCATCGCGGAGTCTCTTGGGTTTTCAAGCCTTTACGCATTCAGCGCAGCCTTCAAACGCTGGGCAGGGGTATCTCCTGGGCAGTTCAGAAGCCACGAGAAACAGACAAACTAGGCAGCATTTGCAAATAGGCGGAACGAGAAGGCGGGATGGTTATTTGAGTGAAAAAATGGAATGCGAGTCGATATGAATCGAGATTCTTTGAACCGAACAGGCCAATTTTGCACCGAAAAAACGCCCGCTATCCGACGGGAGTTCTATTTGCAAACGCTGCCTGGATTTCATGCAGACCTGAGTTTCAGCACAATATTGCTCATATTACAGGAATATATACGATACTGTAATTAGTTTCTTGACTGATGTAATACTACTGTTTGGGTATGATTCGTGCGTTGCACGTTGCATTTGCACTTCCATTACTCCCAAAATCTCCATGAAAAAGAAAGCTCTGTTACTACTGGCGGCGCTTGGGCTTGCAGCTGGTTTATTTCAGCCTTCTCTATTGGCCCAGGACACCAGTTCCGCAGAAATTAGCGGACCCAACACGCAGGGGGACAACCGCGTGCTTGTCGAAGACGCCGATGCGCAGGCATCCGCTACAAAAGGGGCTGCTACATCCGCCACCGACAAGACTGTTCCCGCCAAAAAACAGGGCACGGACTGGCTTACCATTGCAGTTGGGACGGGCTATCTGCTGGGCGTGTTGGTGCTATTCCCTCTGGTGGTGTATCTGAACATGAAGGAGAAGCTATACGACCCGGAAACGGCCAAGGAGGGCGTGGACCTGCGCGGCGAGTCGCTTGAAGAGCGCGAGGCAAAGGCCCGTGCCATCCTCGAAGAGATGGCCGATGGCTGGAGCAAGGTGCCGGGTGAAAACGGCGAGATGCTCCTTTCCATCACCAAGCGCAAGCAGGCGCTGAAGGCCAAGGCAGGTCTTGACTACATAAGCAAGCATCTGGCGCCGGAGGACCCGGAGATTATCGAACGGCTGGACGAGCTGAAGGGCGTCTACGAGAACCGCTGCAAGCGCTACTTCACAGGCTCGCAATGGGTGCTTGGCGCCGCAACAATTCTGGGGCTGGTGTTTCTTTTCACGATGGGCATCGATGCCTTTGTTGTAATCCACATACTTGGCGTTGTGTTCTACTACCTGTCCAGCCGCACTCCGGCCTACATACTGGAGCGCCGCATGGAACTGTTTGGAAAGCTGCCCGGCTTTGTCGGCGGCCTTATGAGCGGGCTGATGGTCGGCATGGGTGCAAAGCACTATGTAAGCGTGAATGGCGGCCCATGGCAGCGCGATGGAGGCGAAGAATTATCGAATGCCATGGTTTTCATCTTTCTAATGATCATGGTGGCAGTACTTCTTGGTTTCCTGGCCGCATTCCTTGGCGTTATTAATTTCCTCATCAACTACCTTGGCACCTTCCTGATGCCTTGGAAGTCGATTGAACAGAGCTATCAGGAGAAGTTTACTGCTTCGGCTGCATAGTCTGAATGCCTTGTTTCACAACGAAAAAAGGCAGGTCCGCGTTGTGCGGAACCTGCCTTTTTCAGTATATCGGCGGCGTCTGCCACCCGATAAGTATGCCTGCTGCTTAGCTCAGGGCCTTGATGACTTCGGCGGGTGCCTGCACCAGTTCGAGCAGCACGCCTTCGGAGCAGAGAGGTTTGTCCTCGTTGCCCTTGGGGTGAACAAAGCAGATGTCGAAGCCGCTGGCGCCCTTACGGATGCCGCCCGGGGTGAAGCGCACGCCCTGCTCGTCGAGCCACTTGACGGCGGCGGGAAGGTCGTCGATCCAGAGGCCGATGTGGTTGAGCTGAGGCTCGTGCACCTTGGGCTTCTTTTCCGGGTCGATGGGCTGCATGATGTCCACTTCCACGGCGGTGGCGCCGCTGCCGAGGCGAAGAACGTCCTCATCGACGTTTTCGCGATCGCTCTGGAAGCTGCTGACCTTGGTCAGGCCCATGATGTTGCACCAGAAGTTGGCGAGCTTGCCCTTGTCGAGGCCACCGACCGCAACCTGCTGGATACCGAGTACTTTGAATGGTCTTTCCATGATTTTTCGGAGTAAAAGCCCGATACTAGAGCCATTAAGGCAAGCATTTCAAACGTTAATCGCGCCTCGTTGCGGTATAAGCATTGCTTGAGCATCCCATCTAGCGAGCTACTTGGGAATCCTGACGCGAAGCCACGGCCTTCTTCAGGGCGTCGAGCACTATGCCGGGCGTCAGCACCTGGGGAAGCTCCAAGGGGTCCATTCCCGGGGCGTAAACCACGTTGAAAGGCACGGCGTGTTTACCCCAACGGGCCAGTTCTTCGGCGATGACTTCGTCGCGGCGCGTCCAGTCCGCCTTCACAACGTACACGCGGTGCTCGCGCATAAAGTCTCGCACCTCCGTAGAACCGAACACCACCGCCTTGTTTACCTGACAGGTGGCGCACCAGCGGGCGGTGAAGTCAACATACACGATAGCGCCATTGGCTACCAGCTCCTCAGGCAGTCCGGGCCTCCAGTCGATATAGTACAACTCGTCCGAACCAGCCTCGTATGCGGGCGCAATAATGGTATTTTGACGAATGCCCGCGTCAGAATCCGGCAAAATGGGCCATCCGAACGCCAGACCGGCAAGCAAGGGCAGCAACGCGGCGGACATGCCAAGCCGCCTCTGCCGCGCATTCACACGACGCTGCGCATACCCGTAAACGACAGCGGCCAATATCATCAACGCAAGTGCAAACAGAGCCTTGACGAAATACAGATTAAGCGCCGCCCCCAAAAGCGACAGATACCAGCCTTCGTAAAACGCGCTCAATACCCAGACCAGATACGCCACAGTGCCCAATAATAGCAGCGAAAGCACCTGCTTGAGCCGCACCATCCACATGCCCGGCCTTGGCAGGAAGCGCAAAAGCTTAGGAAACGCTGCAAATATTAGATACGGAGCCGCAAAACCAAGGCCAACAGCGGTAAACACGGCCAAAAGAAGCAGCGCAGGTTGTACCATTGCAAAGCCTATCGCCGTACCGAGAAACGGAGCCGAGCAAGGCGTCGCGACCAGAACGGCCAAGACGCCACTCATGAATGCGCCCGAATACCCCTCCTTGCGCTCTGTCCCCTGCCCAAGTCCAGCCGCGCCCATGCCTACCTCGAAAATGCCCAGCATGTTCAGACCGAATAGCATGAATATGACAACTAGCACAAAGAGCACCGATGGGTTCTGAAGCTGGAAGCCCCAGCCAGCGGCCTGCCCCGCAGAGCGAAGCACAAGCAGCACGCCCGCCAGAGTCCATAGCGAGACCAGTACGCCGAGCGTGAACACGAGAGAATGCGCCCATGCAGCGCGCCTGCCTTGCCCCGCCTGCTTTACAAGGCTCATCACCTTGAGGCCGAGTATCGGGAACACGCAGGGCATGAGGTTGAGAATCAAACCGCCCAATACACCCAAGCCAAGTGCGGCTAAGAGACCGAGGGGCGAACCCGCAGCGCCGTCTGATTGCACGGCGGAAGCACTGGCCTGCCGCACGGGAACGCTTACCCACGCTGCCCGCTGCTTATGCCACGGCTCGAACTCCTTTTCCGCAGTAAGCAAGCCGCTGATGCTATCCACCCGTTCGGGCGCGTATTCGGAAAGGCTCAAGTCCAGCTCAAGCTGCCCTGACGAAGATAAACGCTGTTCCTGCCTTTCCACGGCCTGAATGTTGCCGTCGGCACCGAAGAAATAGAACTTCCCGTAAGTATCAGCACTACGCACAGGCGATGCCCCATCCACGGCCTTGAAATCCTCAAAAGATGGGGAAAGCAGCAGCTTGACGTTTCGCCCGTCCTGAATCGCGTAACCAGTCCACTTGATTGTAGAAAATAGCGAGCCGGGCGCGTCCTTATACGCCTTGAGTACGCGAGCGTTCCACTCTGTGGATTTCTCAACGGCCCCAGCATCACGCACTGACAGCTCCATAGTCACGGTTGCGCTTCCCGGCACGCAGGACTCCTTGCACATAAGCCAGCTTACATCCGCCTTCACAGTCCAGGTATCCCCCGGCTTCAAGCCCGGCGGCGCTTGAACGAGAATCGGGATCAACACCTCGCCCTCATACACATAGTCCACGATGTGGCTCTGAACGTAAACTCTTGGCGTAGGCCAGTATATAAAAGACGGCACCGTCTCGGCCATTCCCTCAAACTCGATAGTCGTCGGATAGCCCGTCGTGCTGCTTATCCAGTAGGAATGCCAGCCTTCGTCGTGCACCATTCGCAATGCCAGCAACACAGAATCGCCTGACTTTACAGAATCTTGCGTCGATACCAGCTCCACGCCCACGTTCCCGTCGCGCACAAGCTCCGCCCTTAGCGGCAAAGTCGGCAGGGCAAATAACAGGAACAGGAAGGAAAGGCGCAGTGTCGGGGAAGTGCTCACAGAAAGTCCGAAGTATGGAACAGGATAAGTATTCCATTCCATATTGCAGCAGAGGCGCAGTGACAATAGCATGACCGTAAAAATGACACAGGGCATACTCAAGGGAAGCGAGATTCTCCTGCTGGAAGACGAACCCATCCTGCGCAAACGGCTTGCCGCTTATTTGGAAAAACAGGGGGCGGAACTCTGCTCAGTGGGCACGGTGGAACAGGCGCGCAATGCGGCGTCCAGCATGCCTTTCGACTTTGCCCTGCTCGACCTCGGTCTTCCCGACGGCAACGGCCTCGACCTTCTCCGCGAAAAGTGCTTCAGCCCCGCGACTGCCGTCATTGTCATGACCTCGCAAGGCGGCGTGGAAGTAGCTGTCGAAGCCATGAAGCTCGGCGCGTACGACTTCTTGGCCAAACCGGTGGAGCCAGACGCGCTCGCCCTCGTCATAGCCCGTTCCCGAAAGGCACGTTCGCAGAAACGCATAAGCGAGTATGAAAAGGAGACCCGAAAGATCGAGGACGGCAGCCTCTTCTTTGGCAGGGCAATGGATAGCGTGCGCACACAGCTTGAGCGCATACGCAAGGCGGACGAACGCCTCGCGACGCGCCTGCCGCCGGTCCTGATCGAAGGCGAGACGGGCACTGGCAAGACTAGCATTGCCCGCTGGCTGCACAATAACAGCCCTCGCGCGAACAAGGCTCTGGTTGACATAAACTGCTCCGCACTGCCAGAACAATTGGCCGAGAGCGAGCTGTTCGGCCACGAACGCGGCTCCTTCACCGACGCAAAGGAAGCCCGCATCGGCCTCTTTGAAGCTGCGGACGGAGGCACGCTTTTTCTTGACGAAATCCCCAGTCTTTCCCTGCCCCTTCAGGCCAAGGTGCTCAAGGCCGTGGAGGACGGGCGCATCCGCCGCGTGGGAGCGAGTCGCGACATAGAAGTGGATGTGCGCCTGATTACGGCCACCAACCGCGACATGCGCGAGCTTGTGGCCAAGGGCGAGTTCCGCGAAGACCTGCTACACCGGCTGGACCTCTTGCGAGTGCAGCTTCCCCCGCTTCGCGACTGGGGCAACGACATTGCCCTGCTGGCAGAGCACATTCTTCACGGACTTGAAAAAAAATACCGTCTTGAGGGCTTGCACATCAGCCCCGAGGGGCATGAAAGGTTGCTCTCGTGGCGCTGGCCGGGCAATATCCGTGAACTGTCGCACGAGCTTGAGCGCGCTGTCGTTCTCTCTATGGGAGATGCCCCGCTAGACTTTGCCAGCCTGCCCGTTGGCGGACGCGCTCGAAGTGAGACTAACGACAGAGTCTGCAACACTGACGACTGGTTCAACGAGGCTTACGTTTTCCCGCAAGAGGGCGGCTTCGACATCGAGGCTGCCATTCTGCGGATAATAAACCGCGCCATCGCGCAGAGCGGAGGCAATGTCAGCGCGGCGGCCAAGCTCCTTGGCGTCCCTCGCGACTATATACGCTACCGGCTCAAAGCCGCCCAATAGACATTCATGCTGCGGTGTTAAGCAAGTGCGAGTCGGATAGAACTATCACAGGTATGGCATTATTATCGAAGAGCCACCTCTAATAACTGGTTTCGTAGCGAGAACGAAGATTTGCGGACAGATGGCAAGGCTTCGTAATTATGCGCTTACTAAAAAGGCCCCCGCTGTCGACGTCCGAAACGCTGGGTGTGTTCAGCACCCGGCCAGCATGGGCCTTAACAAACTAAAATAGAGCACCCCGAACAACCGGTTTCGTAGCAAGGATGACAACCGAGATGATCGTAACAACTCAGCGCAGCTTGATAGTTCCACGCATCAGACGCTTGCCATCCAAGCGATAATACCCCAACTCCGTATCGGATACAAACCACAAGGCATCCAGCACGTTCTTTTCCCCCACATTCGAGGGACCTGGCACATCAATCTCCCTACCATCGCAGACGACCAGCCATATGTTGTCATGGCGTGCGGCTGGATATGCCACATGTTGGCCGTTCGGGCTATAACAGGGCGGAATCTTGCGGCGGCCGGACAGCAAACCAACGTCGGAATAAGCGGCTCCAACGCGACCATCGATAAGCATTGAACAACGTCTCTTTAACGGATTGTAAAGCACAGCAATGTAATGCCTCCCATCGGGTGAAAAACGCAAGTATTCTACATTCACACCTACATCCGCAGTATAAACCAGCTTGTCATCAATATAAACTGACATACGACCATCCGGATTTACAGTTGAATGCAACACTTGCCCATTTCGCGAAATGGCAGGCGTATACACACGACTAAGAACATCCAGCCAGGCTGCCGAGTCGTACCGGCATTCTCGCCCATCACGAACAAGCATATACTCACCATTTCGAAACGCATTGAACGCAAAATGTGCCCCATCAGGACTGAAGAAGCTGTAATAACGCTCATTATAAACAATTTCGCGCATTCCAACATCTGAGTATGTAGCCAGTGGTTCTTCGTCGACATACAACGTCATCGTCGTTCCAAGCGTGTCGACAGAAATGTTCTGAACATAAAACGCACTCCTCTTGCCGTCGCTACTTGTCACAACAGCACCGGCACTACCACGGCAGTATCCACGCACTAACTGAGTTATCTTGTCCCCACGATGAGACCATAACATGCCACTCTCGTCCATGGAAGTAAATACAGGCACGGCCTCGCCTGTCTCCCCCACTGCGAACAAAACATCACTCACGGAGGGAGCTTCCGTTATTTTCACTCCATCGACATACACTCTGGCAGACCGGGAAAAAAGGCGGGCCTTATTAAGCGATCTCTCAGAAGATACATAATAGCCATCAGGCGACCTCCACTGAACCCACGCATAATGGGCGCCATCAGCACTGAAGACAACATAGTCAGGCACCATATAACCAGAAGCGGGCAACACAATGTCGTTATTCACGATTTCAGGGCGTCCATCGCATCCCACTCGTGAATATACAAGACGGGTTCCGTCAGGACTGGAAAACAAAGGCGACAGCAAAGATCTCCCCGGGGTGGACCATTCCCCATCCCTTAGGATACGAAACCCAACGCCCTCCAAATCATCATCAGGACGGCAGGCAACCTCCAGAGCATAATGACTGTAATCGTCCGAATACACCTTATCCCCGATAACACCCCCGGTATCGACAACCAGAGACTCGGAAACAACAGGGTTCCTGGAATGCTGCGTGGACCGGCAGGAAGAAAGAAAAGGAATAGCCAGCACAACGAAAGTCGGAATGCATCGTGTAAGAAAAGATGATTTCATAGGCGACACATGCTACACCCATTTCAACTCAGACAAAACACAAATGAAAAGACTTTCAACACATGCATTCGCTATTTTTCACAACACCATGTTTGCCATAAGGCCACCCCTAAAAAGGCGGTAATACCCTCATTGCTCAGGATCAAGCTGAACAATCATTACAAGGTTCCGCCCCGCCTTCAACTCTGGCGTTTGCAGCTCAACCCATCCCTCCTTGAACGAACAGTCCGCCCCCGCTGAAAACGCACCAGTTGCAGTGTCGAACGCCAGTACGGCACCCATCGCAACACCTTCCGCCTTTTGGAAACGGATTACGCCAGCAATATCCCTTTCGGCCTCGTTGCGGATGAGGAAAAACAGCTTTCCCGTGCCGCCCCCGGACCTGCAAGACACCCCCATTACGCTCCCCTCATCACCGCTCCAGCTTGCATCAATTCTTTCCATGCTGCCATCTCCGGCCTCAAGCATCAGGTCACTTATTGTGCGGACATTCGCATAGCAGGACGTCATGCCGCGTGAGTCGAAAAACTCCCACCACCAACTCATCGGCAGCACTGGGGTGGAAGAAAACAGCCCCAGCCACAAACCGTCACTGAAGTCGCGATCCATATCTTCGGCGAACGCGTTGAAATCCTTGCTCCAGTCCCATTCGTAAGAAAACTCGCCTATCACGTATGGCTTGCCATGACGCGCGGCATAATTGCGCACGGCATCGGGAATGGAACTGGTGGCCTTGTAGATGTGGCGCTGGTTGAAGTCTATCGAATCTATGTCGTTAAGCCCTTGCACGTCGCGATGGGACACACTCGTAGTAACCAGGCGATGCGCCGGATCTATGGACTTGAGGTAATCGGCCATCTGGCGATGCCAATTGCTGACTACTTCATCGGAGATTCTCGGCTCGACCGAATACATGGCGTTATCCACCTCGTTCCAGAACTCCCATGCCCCAATTGACGGGCTGTAACCCCAGCGGGCAACAATGTATCGGAGACGGTCCTTGTATCGCTGAATAGACAGAGGGTTCGTGAAGAAGTCCTCCAGACTGCTTGCCGGACCGCCATTGGCCACGTTGTAACTGTTGATGTCCCACTCGCCGCCGATGTAGCTTCCGGCGTGGTCAAGCGTAAGCATCATGTGTATGCCCAGCGAATCGCACAGCTGCACCAATTCATCCATGCGCCTGATTGCCGAGGGATTGAATCTGCCACTGTGATTGGCATAGCGATCGGTGTTGATCACCGTATTCCACTCCAAAGGCAGATTCCATGAACACATCCAGGTGCGAAAGAAATTCCCCCCATTGCCTGCTAGGCTGCCCAACATGTACTCGTAGTTGTAGCGCGGGTTCTCGTGAAGAGCCTTGAAATAGCGCGAGTCATCTACACTACGAGCCTCCCAGCCTATGTTCATACCCATGCCGCGGAACGGAGTCCCGTCGTCATAGCGAAAAGTCCAGTCGCTGGCCGGGTGCAAAAAGCCCTTGGAAGCCGAGGGAGCTACACTGAACACCACGTCATCGGACTGCCACTGCCCAGAGCGCGCCTTCAGCACGAATTGGCCGGAGTATTCTCCTTCTTCAAGAGGAGCGAACCTTGCCATCCACTTGGAGAGGCTGCCTGATTCTCCCGACTCGTGGTATGCCGGTATGACAAGCTCCCCTCCCGAAGGTGATTTCAGACGAAGGTCCAACTGCACGTCGGCAGAGTCATATGGACTGGCCCAGTCTGCACTCAGCATGACGACAAAACCGAGAGCTTCGTAACGGGCAGGATTGGCATTAAGCCTGCGCACGCTTTCAATCTGGGCCATCGCATCCTGCGGGACAAGTGAGGCAAAAAACGCTGACGCAAGAAGAAGGGGAAGAAGGAATCGTTTGTTCATGAATGTAATAACTTATGTAGATTACTTAAGGTATGCCCGAAGGGCCAACGGAGACGAATGTCTATTCGAAACAGCTATAAAAAAACGTCGAGCTAGAGATGGCCTGTTGTGATTTCGAAGCGTTGTACGGGGTAATTGTATCCGCCTAGTTCAAGCTCCGGCAGCTCGGGCATGTCTTGCGCACTTACTATCGCGCTAAAGAACATCTGCTCTCCGGGAAGAATGAACGAGTAATTGTCGTTCCACAGCGTAGGCAGAACCTCCAGACCAGTCGTGGCGTCGATCAGCTTCTGCCGCAACAGCATGGCCATCTGACTGCCCTCGTTGCGAATGGACAGGGTTACGGTTACGTAGTCGCCCGTTCTGGCGGCTGTGGCCTGAACGGCAAGACTGGCGTCCGGCACTTTGTTCATAACGGTATAGTCATCCTCAGGCTCCAGCCAGTACACATTGCGCGCCAACACTTCTCCGGAAGCATTGAACAAGCGAAGACGCACAAAGCGGAACCCGTCGCCAAACTCGCAAGCCTCGGTCTGGAACGTGCCAGCGGCAGGCACGTTGACCGGCATGTCGGACTCACCAAGGCACTGCATGTCAACGTCAAACACTTCCAGCTCCACACGGGCATTTTCTAGCGGCAACTCGCTGCGGTTAATGACAGAAAGCGTGTTGTCGTCGCGGTTTATTTGAATGTGCAAAGGTCGGGTAGCCATTCTCAAGGCGTAAAAGCCTGCGTTGCTCTGCATGTACCAGTCGCTTGTCTGCCATACCAGACTCGGCCAGCTGGAGTTGAATTTCCATATGGAAAAACCGGTCACGCCCTTCCAAAGCTGCTTGTTGAGCGCCTCCATGGCCGCGCGATAGGTATCGTAATTGACCAGCTGCGCCTTCATCGCGTATTCGCGCAATCCATCCACGCCCCGGCCCTCCACCTGGCCGTAGTTGTGACGGAGGATGTTGTCGTAATGGGAATACTTGCGATCGTCCTCGGCGCGATCCACAGCGTCGTGGTAAGCCCACTGCCAATCCAGCGGAAAGCGTCCGTCGGCCCAGCCGTCGGTCTTTATTTCGAGAAAACGGCGCAAGCTCTCGAACTCCGGAACACCACTCGGGCCTATCTCGCTGTTAAAGCCTGTTATCTTGTCGTGGCCGAAATAATCACGCGCTGGCATGTTGTGATACGGCCCCCCGCCCTTCAGGCCGTCGCCGTCAGATGCCTTCAGGTAGAATCGGGAACCATGCGGATCATACTTGGGCAAAATATCGCCCGTAATCACAGCCTCGCGCTGATTCACGCCTTCATTCCCACCGCACCATATGACAAGAGAGGGATGGTTGCGGTAGCGTTTGACGATCTGGATGCTCGCTGCACGGGCCAGTTCCTCTGGCGGAACTAGATGCGGACTGTTGCGCTGCATCCCCCAAAAGTCGTTCAAAAAGTCCTGCTGAACAAGGATGCCGTATTTGTCCGCAGCCTCGTAGAACGCAGTTGGCGGCGCCCCTGTTGGCCCCCATACGCGGAGAAAGTTCAATCCCGACTGCCTCGCCTGCAGGATTTCCTTTTCGTAGCGAACGGCATTCCAGGTAAGCATCATGTCGATGACCCAGTTGCCTCCGCGAACGTAAATGTCCCGTCCGTTTATAGTGAATATGCGACTTGTCGGGCCCATGCGGGACTCGAACTTGCGCACACCGAAACTACTGCTCGTTTTCGCAACCAGGTGCCCCTCGTTCCACGCCTGCAATTCTAGGCTGTACAGATTCTGCTCGCCCATATCGGCAGGCCACCAGAGCTGCGGCTCGTGCAGACGGAGCGAAGGGAGCGTATCGGGACCTGCTTGCACACTGCGCACCTCTTTTGAAGCCAGACGGTATGGGAGCTGCCCGCTGGCGACAAGACTGCCCGAATTGTCGCGAACAAAGAGGCTTACGCAGCCTTCAACCGGCTCGTCGCCTTGGTTAACAAGCTCATATTCCACATACACATCGGCTCGCTTCATTGTCGGCATCTCAAGCTCGGCGGCAACGTATGGATCTTGCAGCTCGATGTTCTCGCTAGCCGATAGATACACGTCCTCGACTATGCCCATGTCGCGGTCGCGCACCGCCGGTTGCCAATCCCATCCGGAAGTATCCCACTTGGTGTAATTGAGGCTTATCTGACCGTCTCGCCCCATGTTTTCGCCCGGGTGCCCAAGAGGGCCTTCAGGTTCCGGCGCAGGCTCTGCAGGCACGTCCAGCGGATGAATCGCCACTGCTATGCACGCCTCTTCGCCTGCCTTTACACAGGAGCTTAGGTCAAAGCGGAAGGAACGCTCCATACCGGCTACCTCGTCAGCTTTGCCAACATGGACACCGTTGACCCAGACATCCGCGCGATAATTGATCTCGTTGAAAGTAAGCCAGAGCTTCTTTCCTGCGTATGCGCCGGGGACCTGCACCGTGGTGCGGAACCAGTAGGGCTTGGCCCAGGGATTGTGGCCGGGAATGTGGCTAAAGTGGGCCAGATCGTACTGTTCGTTGTATGCATCGCTCGCATCTGGGATGCACATGTTGTTGAGGCTTACATACGGGTTGGGATAGACGCCGTTGCGCACAAGCGTGCCAAGAACAGTGCTGGGAACTGTCGCGGGGTACCAGCCTCTGATGTCTGCGTCAGGAAGCGACAGTGTATCGCCGCCCTGCTCGCAGATTTCAGACGATTGCATGCGCCAGTTTTCGCGAAGGAGCAATGCCCCATCAGGCAGTTCGGCCAGAGGACGGTCCTCGACTGTGAAGCTGTTCATTTTGCCTCCGGTGCGCAATCCGTCCCGCACCGCGACTAGTTGCCATGTATGCCTGCCAAACGATAGAGGAAACGGAACCCAGCTGCAGGTATCTCCGGGCAGCGTTTCGAGTTTGATGCCGTCGATCCACAGTTCGAGCAAGTCCGCCTGCACGGGTCGCCATGCCAGGGCAGGCGCGTTATTGCGCACAATGGCACCGTCGGCAGGAGACAGAGGTGCTAACTCCGGGCTGTAAGCAGATGTAGCCAAGGGGCGATTACTCAGCACAAACACTGATGCCCCGAGCCGGTCCAGACTTACCGGAATGCGGATGTCCGCATCCGTCTCTTCATGCTCAACAAGACTGCCGCCTGTCAGCTCCACAGCGGTAACATTGTTCATATCTCTCCGTGCAACCCGAACGGTCCCTTCCAGCACGGAGTCCGCATTGTTGATCACATAGACGATAAGTGCATCGCCGCTGCGGTGTACTCGCAGAGTCGGAGCAGAGGCAGCATTGCCTTCAAAAACAGCGGCCGGAATCACTCCCGCGCGCCGCGCAATAGCCGCCACTAGAGAGGATGCAGGGTTGCCCTCCTCGCCATGAAAAGCAGTCGCTCCAAGGGAGAATCCCAGCAATACCGCCTCTCCCTTGCCTTGACGCTTGCACAATAGGGCCGGCAAGCCCGTGTCCGTGAACCTGCCATGCACTTCAGTATCGCCGTCTTTTTTTATCTCTTCGCGAAACCAGCGCGCGTCCAGCAGGCCCTTATATACACCGTGCCAGTCTATGCTTAGCTGATTGGGGCCAGCGTCGGCCCCCCAGTCGATGCGCCGTGCGCCGAAGAGTTCACCCAGTCCGCCTCCGGGATTTGCGCTGTATGCGTAGTCCAGCTCGTCGCTTGTTGCAGTGCGCGCATCGGCGACCACAGTGCCGCCAGCCTCCACGTAGTCCCGCAATAGCTGGGCTGTGTCCCGCCTGACGACAATCTGAAACGGCAGGTACACGACCTTGTACTGTGCAAGCTGACGGGCGTCTATGCCGAGGTCAGCACGCAGAATGTCAACCGTGATGCCCTGCTCGTCCAGCGCCCTGAAAACACCTGCGATGCTCTCGTACATGAAGGACTGGGTGCGCGAGTCAATGTTCTGCAACAGCCCCTTCTGAAGGCCGACCATGTCCACCACTATCGCAGCCTGCGATGGCAGCATACGCCCTGCATCAAGCAGTTTGCGATTCGCCGCTACAACATCGGCCACCTCTTTCACGGCCTGCCCGCGTGGGGCCAATGTGCCGTCCAAACGGCACAAGCCTCGCCCAAGAGACTGACGGCCTCTCATGAAGGGCAGCCATTTCCAGTATATAAGCCCTTTACACTCATTGGCGATTGCAAGCCATGCCAGATGGCGCACATTCTGCGCATCCAGATACCCGCCGATAGTGAGGCCGCTCTTTGCGTTGGTATAAAGCTCTGTAAGTATGTAGCCTTTGGGGGCAGAGGCATTGCGAAACACGTTGAAGGCCAGATTGTGCCTCCATACCGGTTGAATCTTGGGCGAGTTGGCCCTGTCCCATCCGTCTGGATAATATGAGGCGCCGCCAAAGTCCGCGTACTGCGTGTATGCCCACTGGTCGGTGCTGTAAGATTCAAAACGCCCAAAGTCCACAAAGGGCGTGTTGACGGGGTTGGCATTGACTATCGCATCCGCATCGTATTCGCGCAGAATTGAGCTTAGTTCACCGAGCAGGATGCCGTTTAACTCGTTGCGAAACATGGCCCAGTCTATGCCCGGCATGGATGAGTCCCAGTCGTCGTTCACAAAGGGCGTCACCTGGTCCCATTGATCGTAATCCTCTCCCCATGCGCGGTTTAGATTACTTAATGTACCATACTTGGCCGACAGCCAGGCTTGGTAGCGTTCCACTACGTGCGACGCGCCTGAAGAGTAATGCGGCTCGTTCCACACATTGTAGAATGCCATCGCGGGGCTGTCTGCATAGCGTTCGGCTACAGCCTTGAAGTAGTCCCGGACGGCAGGCAACACGCGCGGGTCGGCAAAATCCACGTTTTCGCGCGTGTTGGTGGCGTTTCCCTGTCCTGTGTGCCTCTGCCATAGTTCCGGCGTCTGCCTCAGCTTCCAGATGGGGAAATAGTGGCTGTTCTGCTCTTCCTTGAGCATTAGTGGGACGAATTTCAGGCCGAGTTGCTCGATTTTTCGCACCAGATAGTCAGTTCTATGGAAATCAAGCTGTCGGGTGCTTTCGTCCCATTCGCTCATCGGGAATATGAGCACATGCGTAATATTGGCTTCCTTTATGGCAGCCATATCCCTGTCCACGCGGGCAAAGAACTCGTCGTCGGTGGCGAACTCGTCGTGGAATAAATTATACACAGTCCCTACAAACAGCTCTGGGGCTTCGGCCACTGCCAACGAACTCGAAAAAAAGAGCATTGTTAAAAGCGCAAGGCAGGGAAGGTATTTATTCAGCTTCATGATTGCACAATTATAATGAGGATTTGAAACGACATACGCGGAAGCAGCCCCATGACCACATCGCGCATCAAGACCGGTCGCAATTAGCAGCAAACGCTCAAAAGACAAGCCGTTAGCAATATCTTCTTTCGTGATATTTCTACGGACTCAGTCTAGGAGGTTCTGACAAGCTATCTTGTATATACGACTCCAAGGCATCCACATATGAGAAATAGCCCGAATTAACTTAGCCTGCTTACCTGACATTCACGACATGCGCCCCATGCAGCTCCCCACACTGGCTCCAGACCTTTGACGCATTTCCTGATTCTTAAATCCGGCAAAAAGCAAAATCATACAGTTCTTGCGGGCAATAACACATAGCAATGTAATCCATTACTGATTAGGCTGTTCACAGTAGGAATGACGATTGTTTTCTTTTAATGGGAATCCATCGGGGGAGTCGTATCAGAAAGTGGGTGGCGGCAGAAATGCCGCTACCCGCCAATACCGCGGGCCAACACATGGACTTGTACAACGAATATAGCGCGGAACGTTCACACCTCGTCATCGCCCTCGTTGTCAATGGAGCGACTAACACTGGCGCGCCTGCGGTATCTGCCCGGGGACTCCCCCACCTCGCGCTTAAAGAAAACAATCATGTATTCTGGATGCGCAAATCCGGCAATTTCCGATATTGCCCGCAGCGGCAAATCCGTCGTAAGCAAAAGATTGCGTATCCTCGCCAACTGCACTCTGCGTATCTCCGCCTGAGGCGAACGGCCAAAACACTGGCGAAACTTCTCCTCCAACTGCGTGCGTGCCATTCCCGCATGTTTGAGAACATCGCCAACTGTAATGCCCTTGCAGGCGTTCTGCGAAATGAAGCGCACTGCCGCCGCGATTCGCTTGTCTTCCACGGCCAGAATATCGGTCGATTGCCTCGTCACCACTTCGTCGGGGTCAACCACCAAATCCATGTCCTCGATAGATTGCCCGTTCATGAGCAATTCAAGTATCTCGGCAGAACGATAGCCAGAGAGAACATGACTGGATGCAACGCTAGAAAGAGGAGGATGGGACATTTCGCATCGTATCGTGTCGTCATTGGCACCGAGAACGGCAACATCTTCGGGCACTCGCAACCCTGCATGAGCAGCCGCGGCGATTACAGACAGCGCGAGGAAATCATTGCACGCCATTACGCCGACAGGCTTTGGCATCGCAGCCAACCATGCGGCAATCGCCTCCTGCTCGCGAGTTTGCCAGTCCGGAGTGCAGTGCCAGGACTCATACACGGGATGCTCCGATTCCAAAACCTTGCAACTTCTTCCCGTCACGGCCAAAGCCTCCGAAAATCCCTTTCGCCTGTCGAGCGACCATTCAAGATTGCTGTAACCGCAAAAACCGAACTGGGAAAACCCGCGGTCAATCAAGTGCTCCCCGCCCAACTGACCTATCGCGACATTATTCAACGCGACATTTGGTACTCCTGCAAAAGGTCGGGCATTGTTGACGTCCACCAACGGGCACCCCAGCCTCCGGCACATTTCCACCTGAAACGAGTTAACGTGGCGGGAGATAACACCGTTCCACTTCTGCCTAGTGTACCAGCTTTCGTCCTTCAGCGACAAGCCCTCGTTGTCGAGCTGGATCTCCCAGCCGCCAAACTTGCGCTGACAACGGGCAATACCGGTGAGAATCTTGACCGCAGACTCCTCCCAAATCGGAGAGACTACGATCAAGACCTTCTTGCGGGATCGTTCAAGCGCAGGATTGGGATTGGCATCAATATTCATACCAGTAAGAAGCACTGACATCATACAGTCCGACAAGACAGAAACACCGACACACAGCACATAGACTATCTACTTTAGAAATTACAACCCTTACATTTCATTTTTCAAACCTAAACACAACATGCGCTCCACACTTCAACTTCATTCCGGCACGCGACGGCAGCATAAACATTGTTTCTTTTCTTTTAAAATATGAATGCTTACTTAATTAACACATTAATATATACATAAGCCAGAACACGCTGGACAAATACACAACCCGGAAGCTATACACACCCAACCATGAATAGCCTAGGTAAATTAACCCTGATACTCTCTTCCACCCTCATCGGAATCGCCGCCATGGAATGCCATGCGACTGAAGGGCCTAAAGAATGGCCCATAATCACGCGGCAGGACGATATGCTTTACGAAGGCGATACGCCTTTCCGCTTTTTCGGCCTCGCAGCGCCGAACATCCACCAGAACGAAAGTCAGGTACACCCCGACTTCAGCAACCGCTTTCCCGACGATTACGAGATACGGGACGTGCTTGCATCCTTGCAATTCATTGGCTCGCGAGCCACGCGCAGCTTTTCTCTTTCAATTGCCTCGCCCGAAAACGACGGCCTGCCTACCTACGTAACCGGACCTTGCGAATACAACGAGGAAGCCTTCCAGACACTCGACCGCGTGCTCGCCCTGTGCCACGAATACGACGTGCGCGTAATCATCCCCTTCATCGCCTCACAGAGCTTCAAGGGCTGGAAGGGCGTGGACGAGTTCGCCGCACTGCACGGCAAGGAACGAGGCGCGTTCTGGACGGACGAAGCCGTAAAGGAGCAGTTTCGCCACTACCTCAACTACATAGTCAACCGTCGCAACACCGTATCCGGCATACTGTACAAGGACGATCCGGCAATTCTGGCCTGGCAGTTCGGCAACGAGTTCGACAGCTACGCCCCCGATCGCGGCCTGCGCTCGAGCGACTGGGAAGGACCGATTACCGAATGGTCCAAACAGATGGCAGCATACCTCAAACAGATAGACCCCAAGCATCTGATCATGGAAGCTGGCGGCAACAAAGAGGCACTGATAGCCGACCCAAACATCGACGTAATCAGCATCCACCTTTACGAGTATTGGAACCGTCTTGGCGGGCAGCCCACCGAGCTTGGCCCCATAGCGAAAAAGGCCGTGCAGAGCACCAAAGGGCGCAAACCGCTGATGATCGACGAATTCGGCCTCGCGACTCTGGAGAACAACGCGGAGCTGATGCGCACAATACGCGACGAAGGCATCGTTGGCGGGCTGCTCTGGAGCATCCGCGGGCACCGGCGCGACGGCGGCTGGTATTACCACAACGAGGGCGGAACCCCAATCAACTCCTACCACATCCCGGGCTTTGCCGCCGGACATTCATACGGAGAGCAGGAAGTGCTGGACCTGCTGCGCCGCGAAGCGTTTGCCATCAGCGGGAAACCCGTCCCGGCCCTCAGCGCCCCCCACCCGGCCCCAATTCTCATCCCGCTAAAGGACGGCTTCACATGGAGAGGCTCCGCCTTGGCGAGTCACTACAGCGTGATGCGTTCATCGAGCGAAAACGGCCCATGGACAGTTGTGGCCACCGGGTTACACGACTCGGTAATCGCCGATGTCGCCCCTTACGAGGCCAAGGGTGAATCGACACCCATCATTCTATGGAGCGACCAGTCTGCCCAAGCCGGACAGACATGGTTCTACAAGATACGCGCGCATAATGCCGCCGGCGACTCAGGCGACTCTCCAGTAGTCAAAGTGGACGCAGAGTAGCAAATCCAAATAATACAATCTCCAACAAGCCCCGACCTGCACGACAAAGTGCGCGTCGGGGCTTGTTCATTATACACCAAAGCAATCGGGCTAATAGAGAAGCACTGCCGGTGCACTCCAATAGCCTTGCAGCAAGACAAAGAGCGCATAATTAAACAACCTTCTATTGTTCGTCATTCGGCACATCAAAACTAACATAAAAACAAGCACGAACACTGCTATAACGTTAGGCAAAAAAAACACAGGTTCAAACGTTAAAGAAGCAAAAATAATCATTTCCGAAGCTACACAACTCATAGCCAACACACACGGCGTTTGAGAACATAAGAGCACCCACGACAAGCTCAACTCCCAAGTAAGGAAAAAAGCATCACCCAATTTCAAGCTATCGATAACTCGATGGCTAGCGGTAGCTATATCTTAAAACTCGCGCGGGAATAGATATAACTATGCGCAACCCCACTTATGATGATTCACGCTTACTGAATCACTCATAAATAAAACAAACAACAAGGAAAACTCCCAAGGATATGTCCATACCAAAAATAGGACAGGTCAAGACAGTAGGAAAACTGTCTTTGGCCGCATTTCTGGCAGCACAATTCACATATACTGTGCATGCCCAAGACCAAAATACAGATGATGAGGACGTCTATATACTATCTCCATTCGAAGTAAATGCTTCGGGAAACGTGGGATACATGGCAACCTCTTCGCTGGCTGGCACACGTTTAAAAACAGAACTGCGCGACGTGGCTGCGGCAATCACGGTTGTAACTTCGGAATTTCTTCAGGACACTGGCTCAACCAACCTTGAAGATCTTCTCGTTTACACAACAAACACGGAAATCGGAGGCCTAAGTGGTAACTTCGGCGGCGATCCGGCTGCCACGCGCAGAGCGCCGGACAGACAGACTCGCATCCGCGGTCTGGACAAGGCCGACGTAACGAGAAACTTCTTCCTGACCGACATACCGTTCGACACCTATAACGTGTCCCAGGTTGACATCAGCCGCGGAGCAAACTCCGTGCTCTTCGGTCTTGGCAGTCCGGCAGGTATCATCAACTACAACCTGAAGACGCCAAACATGCAAAAATCCATACGCACCGTAGAGTTGCGCATGGGCGAACACGGCTCAACACGAGCATCAATAGACGTAGATCAGGTAGTTTACGACAACCTGCTGGGCGTAAGATTCGCAGGCGTGCAGGACAACAAACGCTTCAGCCAGGAATACGCCAAGGACGACGCAACACGCGGCTACCTTGTCGTGCGTTACACCCCCAAGATCGCAGACGAAATATACACGGAGATTCAGGCCACCTATGAGGATGGCAAAGTACGCGCCAACCGCCCCTCAAGCGAACCTCCGTATGACTACATATCCAACTGGTATACCCACTTGAACAAGTTCACAAACGAACTTGGAACATGGCCGGATTACTCGGTGGCCACCATACCTGAGTATGGCCCATATCTGGCCAACTATCAGGCAGGCCCGGGAGGCAACTGGTTCGACAGTATGGGCGTAATCTACGCCAATCCGAACAGCCCCGAGGCTGGCGTCGGAGTTGCCGACCTTATCGCGTTCCGCCAGCGCGGCGGTCCTGACGATGCCGGCGGTAGCTGGCTTGCCCCCAGCAACGCGGGCAATCCCTCATCCGGCCACAGAGCATCTGACCATTACCTCTCCGACCGCGCCAGCTTTGTCAACAATCCCAAGGCAATGGCCATTATTGAGGCTTACGAAGCAGCAACAGGCAAGGTGTGGAACGGAGGCTGGGGCTGGACGGACACGCAGATATCGGACCCGTCCATCTTCAACTTCTACAACGAGATGCTGGCCGGCCCCAATAACACACAGTTCAGCGACTTTGACGCCACCAGCATCACCCTGCGTCAGACGTTCTTTTCCAGCCTGTTCGGTTACGAAGTCGCGTATGGCAAGGAACACTACGATGACGGGGAAACCATCCTCGTTAACACGGATCGCCTTGCAATAGACATCAACGAGAGGCTGCGCGACAATACAACAGCCAACCCTAACTTCGGACGCGCGGTAATAGTCGGTGGCAACAAGGCAGACGTTACCGAACGGGAGCGTGAAGACTGGCGCGTGACAGCGTTTGCAAACGTAAACTTCTCGGACATTTTCCGCGTAAACAACTGGCTTACCACGATTCTAGGGCACCACACGTTTACAGGAATGATGGCAGAGCAGAAATACGAGCAACTCAGCTACGATTACGCGCTGTACAAGATGGACTCGACCTACACGCTCGACATCACAAACAGCAGCGGTCTGGACGGCGTTCATTACCTAAACAGCGAAGCAGACCTCAAAAGCGCAACGTCCATAAACAATGCCGGCATTCACGGACTGGACGCCAAGCATACGCCTCCATCATCCATGTATGCCCTCTACTTCGGAGACAACCTGGACGGCAAAGGCATTGCGTACGGAAACGTCGGAGTCATCAGCTACAAGGATGACATAGACAACATGTACGGCACCGGAGCCAAGGCATACAAGACTGCCAACAAGTCTCAAGCCTTCATCTGGCAAAGCTGGTTCCTTGACGACACCGTCGTCGGCATCTGGTCCATCCGCAAGGACGACTACAAACTTACGGACAAACCCAGAGTTCCGGAAATCAGCTACGGAAACCAAAGCGTTGGCGCGCCCTTCGACCCGACATGGAGCTGGAACGAAGCCCCTTCCATCGAGAAGAGCCAAACCAAGACAAGCTGGGGCCTGATGCTCCATACACCAAAGTTCATCAAAAAGCACCTGCCTTGGGGCACGGACATCAGCCTTGGATACAACAAGTCCTCGAACTTCCAGCCCGGTCAGATGGGCATGGATATCTACAAGAACCAGTATCCCGCCCCCGCAGGAGAGACCGAAGACTACTCCATCCTGTTCAGCACCTTGGAAGGCAAGGTAAACTTGCGCGTCACCAAGTTCGAAAGCATTCAGGCAAATTCGGAAATCAGCGGACTGAGCACCTGGTCGGTTAAAAACCGCCTCAGCCGTGCCATGAACGGATTGATGGTCGAAGCATGGGGTGCCACGGGCAGCGGCTCAAGCGGTCGCGCCCAGACAACGCCCGAAGCCGTCGTCAACAAGTGGTTCTTTGGCAGCAGCTATGACTCCAGTCTGGCAAGCAACCCACTGCCCACGGGCTGGACAGTGCAGAACCACCCCGAACTGCTCTCCCAGCCTCTTCGTCTGCGTGCGGCTGCCGACCCGGACAGCCCCACCTACGTTACAGAAGGCATGCTCAAGGAAGACGGCACAGCCTATACAGAGCCGCCGATAACGGCTGAAGAAGCCGAATACCGCCGCGCCTGGTTCGCGGCGCGCAGCGACGAGGAATGGGCACGCCCATTCGGCATGGAGTTGTTCAACTCGCTGGAATTCATCCGCGACTACAGCTACTGGGGCGGCATCTGGCGCGACAATACCCCCAGTAACATGAAGGGCATTGGCGATAACATAGCAAAAGGCTGGGAGCTGGAACTTACGGTCAACCCGACAGAAAACTGGCGCCTCATGGCAAACGTTACAAAGACCGAGACCACCACTGGCAACGTCTGGAAAGACATAGGAACATACATAGATAACTTCGCACCCGTGGCACTCGACGGCTGGGACCGCAGCATACAAGCAGGCGATCCGATCGACTACTGGCATCGCGAAGGATTCTCCAGCATAGACGCATGGGGCAACAACGGCACGCAGATGCTAGGCTGGGACTGGTTCAACGACGTACAAAAAGCCTACCTCGTAAAGAAAGAAGGCGAGGGCAAATCAGTCAGCCAGCTCCGCAAATGGAGCGCGAGCCTTGTGACCACATACAGCTTCAGCAACGGAATGCTCAAAGGGCTAGATGTTGGCAGTTCGGTTCGCTGGCAAGACAAGGGCATAATCGGGTTTTACCCGAAGTATCTCAGTGACCTCCAAGTCTGGATAGATGACCTCGACAGCCCAATATACTCCAGCGCCCAAACCAATGTGGACCTGTGGATTGGTTACGAACACGCGTTGCCAAACAATATCGACTGGCGCATTCAGCTTAACGTCAGGAATGCCTTCAGCGATGACAAACTAGTTGCTATCCAGTCCAACCCGGATGGAAGCTTTGCCAAGTATCGCATCGCATCTGGCCGCACTTGGGAAATCACAAGTGCGTTCACATTCTAAAGAATTATCAAGGCATTAGGAAAACACGTCCCATTGCACGCAAATGTAAACGCGATAATTAATAGCGAACACGCTATTAACAATAAAAACTCCCAATCGCGCATCACATAATTACATGCATATGGGGCAAGCAGGAACACATGCCTGACATAGAAACAGGGGTGATACGGGTTTCCCGTATTGCCCCTGTTGTTTTTTTGCTAGGCCGTGTTCACGAATTTGCGGACCGAGGAGGCGGGATGGTTTTTTGAGTGAAAAAAAGGAATGCAAGTCGATATGAATCGAGATTCTTTGAGCCGAGCAGGCCAATTTTGCACCGAAAAAAACGCCCGCTATACGACGGGAGTCGAATTCGTGAACACGGCCTAGAGCATTTTACAGTTAGATGAACTTCATCGGCAAGATAATGGATGAGGAAGCGGCAAGGCTTTGCTGATGAGGGCGGGACGGGGCCATGCCAATCAGCGAAACGCAGCCGGAAACCTTCCTGCGTCCAAGTAACTGCAAAAGGCTCTAAATTAAGTAAGCCATGCGCTCTCCATACAAGAGCGTTTACGAAAGGCACTGCTATCACTTGTGCCTCCCGTGGCGCAGGATATCCAGAGCGACCCACATGCCGAGAAGCCCGCTGAATGTGTAACCCACGAGGCCAATCGCCGGATAGCCGCCGATTAGCGGCTTGATACCCGTCGTAATGACAATGGAGGAACCGATGATTGACGCGCCCAGAATTACGGCAAGAGAAAGCCTGTTCGCGCTCTTCTGCACATCGTTGCCGAACGGCTCAAGATCCCGGTGATGCAGGTTGATGCCAAGATCGTCGCGCTCAAGACGCCTGAAAATGCGTTGAAAATCCCCGGGCAACTCGTTGATTTTCTGCAAGTTGCTCCCGAGGCTCCACATCAAATGGCGAGCTACACTGCGGGGGCGCGTTCTCTCGCGCGCCAAACTCAAAATGAACGGCCTTGCTGCGGCACCGATGTCGAACTCCGGGTCCAGCTTTCGACCTGTCGTCTCTATACTTATCACGGCCCTTGCCAGCATTGTGTAGGCACGAGGGATGCGGACGCCGTTCTGCCCCAGCGCATAAATAAGATCCACGATTATGTGACCGATCTGCGAGAGGCGAAAATCTCCATAGCGGTTGAATACATGCGTCACCTGCATCTCAAGCCGCTCCTCGTCGGGACGGCGGCCCGTCTCGTTCATGGCGACTGCGATACGGGCCACGCGCTCCGGGTCCAGGTGCACGACTGCGTCCAGCAGTTCCGCGAGGCGGAAGCGCATCTTGCGCGTAAGCTGCCCCGCGATACCCCAGTCGATAAAACAAATCCGCCCGTCGGGCGTAACAATGATGTTGCCCGGGTGCGGGTCCGCGTGAAAGAAGCCCGAGCGAATTATCTGGTCAAAAATACTGTCCGCACCAAGGCGGGCCAGCTCGCGCTTTCGCTCTGCAGGCAAGACAACCCTGTCTGGCGAAGTGCCGTGCACAAGCTCTGTCACAAGTATGCGCCTGCTTGTGTAGTCTTCATAAACCCTGGGCGCAAACACCTGAGGCCCGTGCGGATTGCGAAGGCAGAAAAGGGCCGCGTTGCGCGCCTCGTTACTGAAATCCATCTCAAGGCGCAGGCTCTCGTGCAAGGCTTCGACTATTTCCGGCAGGTTGTACGGGCGTAGCGAGGGAACGCGCTCGTGCGTCTCCTTGGCCATCCACGCCAGTATCTCAAGGTCCGCATGTATGGCTTTTTCGATATTCGGACGCTGGATTTTGACCGCGACCAGCTCGCCCGTGCTGCGCAATGTGGCGCGATGCACCTGCGCGATAGATCCGCTGCCGATTGGAACAACTTCAAACTCGCTGAAATGATTATCTTTGGAACAGCCCAGCTCGGCTTCCAGAATGGCGAGAATGTCCTCGATAGGCTCGGGCTTAACCTGATCGCGCAAGTTGCCAAGCTCCTCGACCAGAGCCTGCGGCACGCGGTCCGGCCTTGTGCTCAAGACCTGCCCGAGCTTAACAAACGTCGGCCCCAGATCCTCTATCGCGTGACGCAGCCTCTGCCATGTGCTCATGGCGGCCACTTCGCGCGAAGTCATCGCTCTTACAAGCGGCTTGGGCACACCCATTTGCTCCAGCAGATTGCTGAAGCCGTAACGTACGAGTATGGCGAGGATTTCCCGCGCCCTGCCCGCATCACGCAGTAGGGTGAAAGGTCTCAAGGTCTTTGCAAGGTATGGTTAATGAGTATTCAAAATGCGCGGCGTGAAAGCCTCGCATACGAATACCTTCTGGGAGTGTAACCTATTCGCTCTTAACCGACTGCGCGCTCAATGCCGCTTCCAGCTTCTGGACGCGCTCCTCAAGCGCCTCAAGATCTTTCTGACGGGCGAAGTTGGCCTTGCGCATCATATCGTCAATCATGTCAGCCACACGCTGGCCGCTTTGCTCGAACTCCTTCTTGCCCTCGTCCATGATCTTGCCGGTCATTTCCTGCGCCTCCTTGGCGGAAATCTTTCCCTTGTCAACAAGCTCATCGAGTTTGGCGCGAAGTCTTTCGGCGCTGATGACAGTGGCTCCAAGACCGACGAACAGAGTCTTTTTAAGAATATCCAGCATGACGACTTCTCCTTTTCCAATTATGTGCCCGAACCGCTGCGAGTGTTCCGCAGGGCCTGAAACAATATATTATCAATCGGCACTTTAGCCAAGCATATAGCAAATTCATACTTGCAAAGAGTCACTGGCAACAAACATGGGACCACAGAAAAGCCGCGCACATCACGAAGATGAACGCGGCTTTGAAGAAAACGGTTCCGTGCCTCTACTCGGAGTCCTTAACAGACTTGCCCTCGAAGGCTTCATCCGGAAGCGGCGGCGGGGGCGTCGAGGGCGGAGGCGTCTTGGGCATCGGCGGCACCTTCATGTTCGGCGGCGGCGGAGGCGTGACGTTTGGCGGAGCACCCGGAACGCCCATGCCCGGACGGATGACCGGCTTTGCCTTGGCGCGCGTAGCGACATGCGTCACCTCGACAAGTTCAACATCAAAAATCAACATGTCGCCCGGGCGAATGCTGGAGCCGGGAGGTGGATTGATGCCGTAACCAAGGCGCGATGGAATGTAGAGGCGAATCTTGCCGCCTTCACCGATAATCTGGAGACCTTCGCCAAAGCCCGGGACTACGCCGTTTACTGCGAATTCAACAGGCTCCTCGCTCTTGTCGAACACCGTCCCGTCGATGAGGCGCCCTTCGTAGCTGACCTTCACGCGGTCTGTCGGAGCGGCCATCTTTTCCTGATTACCCTCCTCGACAATCTTGTAATAAAGACCGCTTATGCTGCTAAGAAGCCCTTCGCTCTGCTCGATGCTCTTGACGTAATCCAAAGCTGAGGCGGCATTCTGTTCGGCCTCTTTTTCGCGGCTCAACATGGCTGCGTTGACGTGGCCCATGTAAATGGCCTCCGCCCTCTGCATGACGAGCTGAAAATTGTCGGAAGCTTTTGCGTCAGGGTCTGACCCCTGAACAACGCCTTCGAGAATCCAGTCCATCTCCTGTTTCGTGAAACCGACGTCGAGCTTCATCTTCTTTGCGACGAGAAAGCCAAGCGTGTTCATGGCCTCCCTGTCGCTGACCTCGACGGGCTTTACAGCAGCGGCGTCAGATTCGCCACCAGCAGTTACAGCTTGGTCTGGATCCTGCGCGTATGCCCCAAGGGAGAATACGGCAAAGGATACGCCAAGCCCTGTTCGTAAATAGCGTCCTATGCTCATGCCGCATATAACACACAATCAGGACAATTTGTTCCAACACTTGTGTAATTCACTCACCGGGCACGAAAAATGCGAGAGACGATGGAAGAGGCGACACAAGAAGGTAACAGAATTGGCATGAGGATAAAACACTATTTGGAATTGCCTTTATCCTAAAACGGTGCTATCGAAAATGATAGCGCACGCCCCGCTCTCCCCTGGTGAATCCCAAAACATACGTGTCATTTTTCCCTGTAATCCAATCATTGCAACTGACATGACTGAAGGCGAATCCACAAAGAAAACGAAGAGCGCGGCCAAAGCAGCGCCCAAGAACAGCAAAAAGAACACTGCGGAAACCGTGCTGATAGCACCGACGGCTCCCGCTCCCGCAAAGGCGCCGAAAAAGGCGGCTCCAGTATCTGCAGAGCCGAAGGCACCGAAGGCAAAGGCTGCGGCCAAGCCCAAGGCTACCGCCAAGGAGGTTTCAGCCGCGCTGACAACCATCGTGGCCAAGGCTGACGTTGGCTTCGGCAACGTGCTTTTCATTCGCGGAACCGGCCCGGGCATGTCCTGGGAAAAAGGCGTAGCCATGACCAACAGCGGCCCCGACGAATGGGTATGGTCTAGCAGCAAGGTGACAAAGCCCTTTGAGGCCAAGGTGCTTATCAACGACAGCATCTGGTCCCTCGACCCGGACAGCACCGTAGCCCCGGGCAGCAAGGTCTTGATCGACCCCAGCTTCTAGTAGAGGCCTACTCTAATAACTGGTTTCGTAGCGAGAACGAAGATTTGCGGATGGGCAGGGCTCAAGCCCTGCACCACCGATGCTTCCGCATCGGCATTGACTGTCTTGGGATAGGCGCACGTAGTCGCCGTAAGGGCGAAGCCCTTCAAAGAAGGAGGGTTTACACCCTCCCAAAGACCGTTCGCAGCAGAAATCAAAGTTGTTAGAGGTGGCCTAAAGGCGGGCGACAATAGAACGTGCGTAAGCTAGAATGCGTTCGCAAAGAACGCACCTACAAAGCGCGCAGGTTCACAATGCAAAGCGTTTGAAAGCAATTTTCAAACGCTTTGCTGTTTGTATGGAAAGACAACGCGCGCCGCAGATTGACATGATTGTCAAACTACTGCGCCGTAGCGCCTGTTAACAAAGGCGCGAAAAACGCCTCTGCACGCATCAGCAAATCCTCGCCCGCGTCTTCTGGCAGGTAGTGGCCGCAGTCTGCATACTCATGCACCGTTGCCGCAGGGAACCTTCTGCGAAACTCAGCAAGGAACGACGGCGAAAAGCACCAGTCACGCATACCCCAGGCAAGCAGCACGGGCTTGCCCTCAAGCGTAGCCAAACCATCCTCCACCGCGGCCAAAGTCGAGTAAGAACGATGCGCCTTGTGAAGAGGAATATCCTGCACAAAGCGCAGGTTGGCGACCCTGTCGTGCCAGTTGCGATAAGGGAAAAGATAGCCCCTTCGCACATCATCCGGCAGCTTGCGCTCGACGGCCATATGCACAGCCGCTCCTGCGAAGGCATTCATGCCGCGAATAAGCAGCGCGCCAAGGAAAGGAACCTTGCACAACGCGATTCGCAAAGGGATACGCACCGAACGAAACGCCGCCGTATTCATCAGCATGACACGCCCCACCCTGTCGTGCCTGCGCGCTGCCAATCCGCAGCCAATCGCTCCTCCCCAGTCGTGGGCAACGAGGTTAAAATCCCCTACGCCCAAGGAATCCAGCAGACTCTCCACATTGCGGATATGCTGGCCGAGTGTATAGCGATAGTCCTGCGGCTTGTCCGAAAGGCCGCAACCGATGTGGTCCGGCACGATACAGCGGAAACTGCCGCTCAGCTTCTTGACAAAGTCACGGTAAAGAAATGACCAGCTCGGGTTGCCGTGCAGCATCACGATGACGGGGCCGCTACCCTCGTCTATGTAGTGCATACGCTGACCATCTGGCAATGTGTGGTAATGCGCGGCGAACGGATACAGGCGCATAAGTTCCGCTGGCAAAGCGGCAGACGTGGACGGCATGTTATCGGGGCTACTCATAGTAATCTATGCCTCAAGAGCCATCATTATGGAACTAAGGCCGCTGCCGATGCCAAGCACGGCCAGCTTCTGCCCTTCGCGGATTGCACCGGCCTCCTGAGCCGCTGCAAGAGTCACCGGAACGGCTGCCGAACCCGTGTTGCCCATGAACGGATAGGTGGGACAATCCTTAGCCTCATCAAGCCCCAGACTCTCCAAGAGACGGCGCTGATGCACACGCCCCACCTGATGACACACGACCCGATCCGGCGTGTCTGCGCTCCAGCCCGTTTCATCGCAAAATGAAGCCCATGCTCGGGACGCGACTTTTAGACCGGCCTCAAGCAATGCCTCCGAATCGGTAGCCATCTCCAGCCCATCGCCCGAACTTCCACCCTGACAGAGGCGGTTCGCGCTCGTGTCCGTCTCCACAACGGCAGCCTTCAGCCTGATTCCCTTCGGTGCGAGGCTCTCATGGCAAAGCATTGCCGCCGCCGCACCGGCACCGATTGTCAGGTTAGCGAACAGGCTCTTCACCGAATTGCGAGTCTGTGATGGGTCCAGAAACTGCCGAATCGTGCTCTCAAGTAGCGGCGAACCGTCCTCGCCGGTCACAATAAGCGCGCTCTCTATCTGGCCGGATTCAATCAAGCCCGCCGCGAGAAGCATACCGTTCAAAAAGCCGAGGCAGGCATTGGAAACGTCGAGAATCTGAGTTCTTGGCCCAAGTTGCAAAATATCGTGCACGTATGAGGCCGTGGCAGGCTCCATACGGTCGCGGCACACGCCGCAGTGGGCAAGCATTCCGATGCGCTCCTTTGGGATACCGGTCTTTGCAAGAATCTTCGCCCCTGCCTGAGCGGAAGCGTATGAAGCGAGCACGGGGCGTTCCCAGAAATGGCGACTCTTGATGCCCGTCATTAACTCAAGACGACCGGCAGGAAGGTGCAGCCTCTCGTATGCGGGAGCAAGACGCTGCTCGATATCTGCGGAGCTGACCTCCACGGGCGGCTTCACCCAGGCGAGCGATTCGATGCGGACTTTGGAAAACTTCATGAAAGGGAAAAGTATGGTTGCCGTGTAACTTGGCGAAATTGAATTGAGCACAAGCGTCAAACGAAGCCGCGCACCTCAGCCCCTTGGCTCGGGACGCATGGCAAGGCGCACGACCTCCTCGTCAAAGAAGTTCCAGCCCATGCCTGCATCGACTACGATCCCCTGCCCGTTTATGCCGCTGGAGCGCGGGCTTAACAGGAATGCGGACACGTTGGCTACCTCCTCGGTCTGGAGCGCCTTCTTTCGCGGCGTCAGCTTCTCGGCATAAAGGTAATTGTCGAGATACCCCGGGATGCCCGCGCTGGACTTGGTCTTGAGAGGCCCCGCGTTGACGCAGTTGAAACGCACGCATGAGTCCGCGGCAAAGGACTTTGCAAGGAAGCGTACGCAGCCTTCAAGCGCCTGCTTCACGGGGGAAAGATAGCCGTAAGTGGGCGCTGCCACGTAAGAAGATATGCCGATTGCTATGACCGAGGCATCGGGAAGCAAGTGCGGCTTGAGCGCGTTGGAAAGCTCCACTAGCGAAAAGGCGCTAATCTGCATGGCCTGAAGGAAATCTTCGCGTCCCGTCTTGTGGAAACTCTGCCAGCCTTCGGAAAAGTTCGCGAAAGCTATCGAGTGGACAAACCCTGCAAGCGGACCGAATTCTTTGCCTATTCTGTCGGCTACGCCCTTAATCTGCGCTATGTCTTCCACATCGCAGCAAAGCGCGGGGCGCCCGTCTAGAATCTTTGCAAGCGATGCGAGGCGTTCCTCGTTGCGAGCCACATAAACCACCCGCGCGCCTGCCTCTTCGAGAGTTTTGCCTATCGCCCAAGCAACGCTTTTGCGGTTTGAAAGACCGAAAATGGCGAACGTTTTCCCTTCGATGGACAGAAAAGACATGCGGTAAGGTAAGCTGTGTTAAGAGATAGTGGTGGCCTTAATTAAGAAACGCCGCATCAGCGGTTTCAAGCAAAGGCGTAATCAAATCGCCGAAAAACGCAATTATTTGGGTCTGCAAAAAGAACTGCGATTGATCAATCCCCGCGCTTGCCCAATTTCTCACGCTAACCTAACATCTTCCGCCAGTTTAACGGCAGGAAACGCCATTGGCCGTTCAAAGACGCGACCCAATTAACCCAATCGAACACTACATCACATGGCAGGATACTCTTTCCCGGAATCTTTCAAATGGGGCGCGGCCACCGCCGCCTATCAGATAGAGGGCGCTGCGAACGAAGACGGGCGCAAGCCATCCATTTGGGACAACTTCTGCCGCTGGCCGGGCAAGGTGTTTGACGGGCATTCGGGTGACGTGGCCTGCGACCACTATCACCGCTACGCCGAAGACATCGGCATAATGAAGCAACTGGGCCTTCAGGCATACCGATTCTCTTTCTCGTGGCCCAGAATCATGCCCGACGGGACCGGCTCCGTTAACGAAAAGGGGCTGGACTTTTACGACCGCCTGATAGACGGCCTGCTCGAAGCGGGAATCGAACCCTGGGGAACGCTCTTTCACTGGGACTTGCCCATGGCCCTGCACGAACGGGGCGGCTGGCTCAACCCCGAGATTCGCCACTGGTTCGCAGACTACGCCAGAGCCGTCTCAGACCGCTACTCGGACAGGGTGAAGAACTTCATGACGATCAATGAGCCGCAGGTAATCATCGCCTTCGGCTACGCGGATGGCAAGTTCGCCCCCGGGCTGCAACTTCCCCTGCCCCAGTGCATACAGACTGTCCACAACCTGCTCCTTGCCCACGGGGAGGGAGTTCGCGCAATACGTGAGGCGGCCAGGGGACCTGTCCGCGTGGGCCACGCAGCCCAGTACATGCCAAGCCTGCCCAACAGCGAAAGCGCGGAGGACATTTCCGCCGCCCGTCAGGCAACGTTCGCGACCTGCAAGGCCGAAGGCCCTCTGGACACGGCCAAGATGATGTGGAGCTTTGCACTGTATCACGACCCGATGCTCCTTGGCTCATACCCTGCGGACTTCATGAGCCGCTGCGGCCACATGCTGCCAAAGATTCACGCCGGAGACATGGAAACAATCTCCGAACCGATGGACTTTCTCGGCATCAACATCTACTGGGGAGAGCCTGTTCGCGCCACTGCGGAAGGGCCGCAAGTAGTCCCCTACGCCCCGGGCTGCCCGCGCAACAGCTTCGGCTGGGCGGTGACGCCGGAAGCCCTCTACTGGGGCGGGCGTTTCTGCCAGGAACGCTACGGCAAAAAGGACATTTACATTACAGAGAACGGCTGCCCTGTGACCGACTGGCCGACCGCCGACGGCAAAGTGCACGACCCGATGCGCATCGACTACCTCGACAGCTACCTCTGCGGGGTGCGCCGTGGCATTCAGGAAGGAATCCCCTTCAAGGGCTACTTCTGCTGGTCATTGATGGACAACTTTGAATGGGCCGCCGGTTACAGCCAGCGTTTCGGCATCGTTTACGTCGATTACGCCACGGGAAAGCGCACCATAAAGGACTCCGGCCACTGGTACGCCGATCTCATAAAAAATAACGGCGCCACACTTTCATAGCACATACGGCATCAGAGGTATCCCTCAGGAAAACCCAACAGGCATAAACATCTTTCGCGTAACGCTTTTTTCCGATTGACCCAAGACCGCGCAAGGATGTTGCTTAAAAGAAATGGCAAGGCTCTACGATAGTGAAGAAGTTTCGCAAGCCATAGAAGGCATGGCTTGCCGTATTGCCGAAAGACACGGCAGGGGCGCATCGTTCGCCATTGTCGGCATAGCCAACGGCGGCATCCGCCTCGGGCGGCGTCTGGCGACAATACTTAGCGAAAAACTCGGGCGCGATATTCCATTCGGCGTCCTTAACGCGCAGTTCCACCGCGACGACATCGGCTCCCGTCCGATACCGAAGGCGTTCATGCGAACGGACATCCCCTTCGACATCAGCGATTCGACCGTGATCCTCGTGGACGACGTCATCGGCAGCGGGCGCACGGTCCGCGCTTCGATGAACGAAATCTTCGACCACGGACGCCCCGCAAAGGTGGAACTGGCGATGCTATGCGACCGCGGAGATCGCGGCCTGCCCGTGGCGCCGGACTACGTAGGAATGCACGTCGAGGCAGCGCACGATGAGCTGGTGCTAGTAAGCATTGGCGACACGGCCTCTGCCAAAGACTGCGTCAAGGTCGGCCCGGGAGTGCCCAACCCCTTGCAAGACCTCTCCGGCAGCGAGGTTGAATGCTGGACGCGAAAAGACCTAGTCGGCATCGAAGAGCTTTCCCGCGAGGAAATCGACCTTGTGCACAGCCTCGCAGCATCGTTCAAGGAAACCCTCGAACGCAGGCAGAAGAAACTACCCAGCCTTCGCGGCAAAACGGTCGTCAACCTCTTCATGGAGCCGTCCACCCGCACGCGCGTGGCATTTGAAATCGCCGCCAAGCGACTGAGCGCGGACGTCATCACCATTACCGAAGGCGCGAGCAGCATCGTCAAAGGCGAGACGCTCAAGGACACTGCGATGAACATTCAGGCGCTCAACGCCGACATGATAGTTCTTCGCCACAAGAGTTCCGGAGCGGCACAGTATCTTTCAAAGCTGATGCGCGTTCCTGTGGTAAACGCCGGCGACGGCGCTCACGGGCACCCGACTCAGGCCCTGCTGGACACATTCACACTGCGCGAAAAACTCGGGCAGGATCTCACGGGGCGCAAGATCACAATCCTTGGCGACGTGCTTTTCTCCCGCGTGGCGCGCTCGAACATCTGGGCGCTGCGCAAGCTCGGCGCAAAGGTAACGCTGGCCGGGCCCAACACGCTAGTTCCCCGGCAGTTTGAACAAATGGGCGTGGAAGTTGTGCACGACCTTCGCCGCGCTTTGGCGGACGCGGACGCAGTCATGCTTCTGCGCATCCAGCACGAGCGCCAGACGAGCACCCTCTTCCCCAGCCTCAAGGAATACACAGCGAGCTTCGGCCTCAACAAGCTGCGCTCCACATGGCTGAAACCCGGAGCGATTATCATGCACCCGGGGCCGATCAACCGCGGAGTCGAAATCGACTCCGATCTGGCAGACTCCAGCCAGTCGGTAATTCTCGAACAGGTGACAAACGGCATAGTGAACCGCATGGCCGTCCTGTATCTTTGCGCAAACGCCGCCGCAGTTATGCAGGCCAACGAGAGGAAATTTTACTAAATGAGCGAATTTCTCTGGATACGCAACGGGCGGGTTATCGACCCGGCCAACGGACGCGATGGCGCGGGCGATGTATTCGTGCGCGACGGATTGTTTGTCGAAGACTTGAGCGACGAGGAAAAAGCAGCCGCGACGGTGTTTGACGCGCAGGGTCTTGTCGTATGCCCGGGCCTTGTGGACATACACGTCCACCTGCGCGACCCGGGGCAGACGCACAAGGAATGCATCAAGACTGGTTCCCGCGCGGCGGCGGCAGGCGGCTTCACGAGCATAGTCTGTATGCCCAACACCACGCCATGGGCGGACAACGCTGGCACGATCCAGCGCATCAAGGACGCGGCGGCGGCACAGAGCCTTGTCAACATCTACCCCACCGGCTGCCTCACAGTCGGCGGAGAAGGCAAGGCGCTCGCTCCGATGGGTTCGCTGTTCCGCGCTGGCGTAGTCGCCGTGACGGACGACGGGCGCTGCGTGCAGAATAACGGCATCATGCGCCGCGCTGTGGAATACGCCCACATGTTCGGGCTGCCCGTGATGGACCACTGTCAGGACTCCGCAATAACCGAAAACGGCGTCATGAACGAGGGGCACTGGTCCCTGCGTCTTGGCCTTGCCGGATGGCCGAACGCGGGAGAGGATATCATTGTTGACCGCAACATCATCCTTTCCAAATACACTGGCGCGCACATCCACATGCAGCACCTTTCCAGCGCGCACAGCGTCGAGATGATGCGCCGCGCAAAGGCCGACGGCATAAAAGTGAGCGCCGAGGCAACTCCGCACCACATATTCTTTACCGACGAGGCTCTAAAGGACTACGACACGAACCTGAAAATGAACCCGCCCCTGCGCACGGAGGCGGACAGGCAGGCCATTATCGCAGGACTTCTCGACGGCACAATCGACTGCATAGGCACGGACCACGCACCGCATACCAATGACGAAAAGGACCGCGAATTCGACGCCGCGCCCTTTGGCATCATAGGCATGGAAACGGCTCTGGCCGTATGCCTTGAAGTTCTGGTTCACAGCGGACTTTGCCCCCTGAACAAGCTGATAGACCTTATGAGCCGCAAGGGTGCAGAAATTGTCAAACTGAAGAAAGGCACTATGACCCCCGGGCGAGAGGCAGACATTTGCGTGTTCGACCCCGACGAACCCTGGACAGTAAAGGCGCCTTTCCAGAGCCGCTCCTCAAACTGCCCCTGGACCGGCATGACCCTGCGTGGCCGCGTAAGGCGCACCTACGTGAAAGGCCATTTGGTCTGGGACGTGGAAAACCCGCCCGAACCGGTCATCGAGCAGTAAACAGCCTGCACCTGCTTGGCTACTAACACAAGGCCCGCTCCTTTATCAGGAGCGGGCCTTGTGTTTTGCTAGATTGAAAAGTCTCTTTTGACCGCCACTAACAGACTACGAGACGCGGGTCTTTATTGAGTCAAGAATCTGGTTCGAAAGCGACTCGTCGCCAAAATAGCCGACACGAATGCTGATCTTGGTGACCCCATCGGAAACCTTCTCCAGGATGACGACGATCTTCTCATCGCGAGCAGTACGGGCATTATATTCAGCACTGACAGCATCTTCCTTCGCGCTGATTAACGAGAACTTCAAGTCGTTGCGAAGCGCCCTCTTGACGGCCTTCTGAACATCCTCGATCGGGCTTGGAAGGGTCGAATTGAGCGAGCCCTGAACATAGGCAACGGTTCCACCAGCGGCGGCAGCTGCGGCAAGCACCACACAACCGCTGAAAGCGGTGGGAACGGCAAGAGCCAGAGCGATGGTGAAGAAAATGGGGCGGACTGCGGACTTTTTCATAAAAATGTAACCTAGGGAGTTTTATCAGCCTTTGCAAGCTGGACATCGGAACTGACCAAGTTGTTCCGGCTCCCACACAAAAGAGCCACTACGCGGTGATGGCCCCGAGTGGTGGCCAAACGACAAAAATGCCTCTCGGCATCCGCTCCGCCTTTAACAGTCAAAAAGAGACCTTGATAGTGATCAGGGAACCTGAGCACACTTATTATTTAGAGCGGTTCCCCAAAGAATCCCGAGAACAATCCTCGCTCCTGACAGATGAATGAGCAATGAGGACGGCTAGGGACAGCCGTCCCTACCTGCAAGACTGTCAAGATGTTATGGACGCAATGGTAGGGATGCCTATCCGAGGCGTCCGCTCTGGGTTGAACTTCACTATTTCGGTAAACTTATGGGGTACACTCTATACGCTCCTGCTTAACAACCATATAATGGGCACCTCTATTAACCGGTTTCGTAGCGAGAACGCGGATTTGCGGATGGATGGCGAGGCTTCGTAAGCGAGTAGTATTGAACGAAATACGGCGAGCTTACGAAACGAAGCCAGACGCGGCAAAGACCGTTCACAGCAGAAACTCAAGGTTAATAGAGGTGCCCTTATGATTGGTGCTTACTAATTCTATCGAGTCTTGACGGTCTTCCACAACTCGCCGAACACCGCGCCGCTTTCCGGCATTTCCAGCACGTATTCGAGGCGAGCCTCGGTCTCGGCATCGGGATAAATGGCGGGGTTCGCGAGGTCATCGGGCGTAATCATGGGCAGAGAGGCCTTGTTGGGCGTGGCGAACTGGTTGAAGTTCGAGAGCCTTGCGCCCACCTCGGCGTCCAGAATGAAATTGATGAACTTGTGCGCCAGTTCAGCATTCGGCGCGGCGCGGGGGATGCAAAGGCTGTCCACCCAGACCACGGTGCCTTCCTTGGGGTTGACAAAACCGATGCTTCCGTCCTCGGAAATGGCCTGTATTGCGTCGCCGTTGTAGGCCATGGCGATGTCCACCGTGCCCGCCTGCACCTTGTTCAGGCCGCCCACGTTGCCCTCGAAGCCCATGAAGCCGGGCTTCTTCTTGCCAGCTATCATCAGCTCCGCAGCCGCCATCAGTTCGCCCTTGTCCATGCTGTTGAGCGAGTAGCCCTTGTAACGCAGGGCCGCGCCTATCATCTCGCGCTCCGAATCGAAGTACATGAACTTCAGCTCCGGCGCGGGTTCAAAGATATCCTTCCAGGAACTGACCCCCTCGGGATACTTGGCCCTGCTGTACACGATGCCCACCGTGCCCCACTGGTATGCAGCGGTGTATTTGTTGCCCGGGTCGAAGGATGGGTTTACGAATGTCTCCTTCAGGTTCGCCATGTTGGGCACCTTGTCGTGCGCAATGGGCTGGAGAAGGTCCAGATTGATGAGGCTCTGGATGATGAAGTCCGAGGGAACGATTATGTCGTACTGGCTGACGCCTCCAGCCTGCAACTTGCCCAGCATCTCCTCGTTGCTTTCGTAGAGGCTGACGACCACCTTGCAGTTATACTGCTTTTCGAAGTCGGTCAGTATCTCCGGGTCCATGTATTCGGCCCAGATGTAGAGGTTCAATTCCTGTGGCTTGGCGGAAGTGTCGGCGGCGGACTCTTTGCCGCAACCGGAAAATGCGAGAGCGCCTGTTGCCAGTGCAGCGGCGAGCGCGAGTGTCTTCTTCAGTTTCATGACGGTATGGTTTTGAGTGATGGTCGGTAGTCTAAAGTATCTAGCCCTAGTGTTTTGCGTCGGGAGTCAGCTTCTGCATCAGGGCCACGGTGCAGATCGTCGCCACCATTATGATGGTGGACAGGGCGTGTATCTCCGGCGTTATGCCGCGCTTGACCGATGCGTAGATGAACAGGGGCAAGGTACCGGACTTCGGCCCGGCGGTGAAAAAGCTGATTACGAAGTCGTCCAGCGACAGCGTGAAAGCCAGCATCGCTCCAGCCACTATACCGGGCATCAGCATGGGCAGCAGAACCTTCGTCAGCACCCTCCAGTAGCCCGCGTACAGGTCGCAGGCCGCTTCCTCCACATCGTGCCCTATCAGCTCCAGCCGTCCCTTTACGGCCAGCGCGACGAAGGAGATCTGGAACGTCACATGCCCGACGATCATCGAGGCCATACCAAGCTCGAACAGGCCCGTAAGGTAGCGTATGACGCTGAATGCTATTACCAGCGCCACGGCGAATATGATGTCGGGCGTCACCACGGGCAGGTGCAGCAGCAGGTTCAGCTTGCCCATGGCGCGGCGGCTCCAGGGGAAGCGGAACATGCCTATGGCAAGCATCGTGCCGATGATTGTCGAAATGAAGGTCGAGCAGACTGCGAGCACCAGCGTGTTCCACGCGGCGTTGAGTATCGTCTCGTTCTGCACGAGCCTGCCGTACCACTCCGTGGAAAAGCCTCCCCATTTCAGGCCCATCTTCGAGGCGTTGAATGAGAAGATGGCCACGCTGAGCATGGGCAGGTAGAGGAAAATGAATATGGCTATCGAGCCTATGCTGGAGCCTATCGAGCAGCGTTTCATGGTCTATGCTCTCCCTTTCTTGCGCCTGCCGCCGGTCGCCATGAGTGCGCCCAGAGTCAGTATCATGAGGACGAGGCTCAGGGCCGCGCCGAAGGGCCAGTCCCTGCTCGTGCCGAACTGCTGCTGTATTAGGTTGCCTATCAGCATGTAACGCGCCCCGCCCAGCATGTCCGGCACTACGAACATACCCATCGCGGGCACGAAAGTGAGCGTGATGCCGACGGATAGGCCGGGCAGAGTCTGCGGCAGTATGGCGTGGCGGAACACGCGCCATTTGTTCGAGTAAAGGTCCACGGCTGCCTCGACTATCGACCAGTCGAGCTTCTCCACGGCTGTGTAGATGGGCAGCGCCACAAAGGGTAGGAACACGCTGACCATGCCCACATACACGGCGAACTGGCTGGGATAGGCGGAGGTCCCCGGCTCCATAAGGCCCAGCCATGCCATGATGCGGGCAAAGGGCATGTCGGAGTCGAACACGAGCAGCCAGGCGTAGGTGCGTATGACAAGGTTGGTCCAGAACGGTATTAGCAGCACCGTCAGCCAGAGAAGGCGGGTCTTAGCCGGTCTTGCCGCAAGGAAAAATGCCAGCGGGTATGACAGGGCTATGCAGAGCGCGGTGGTGACGAAGGCCACGACCACGCTGCGCCAGAGGATGAGCAGATTGTCCGCCGACCAGCCGAAGAAACCGAAACCGAACAGGCGGCGGATGTTCCCGAAGGTGGGTTCAAAGAGTATTTCGCCGTACTGACCGCGCGTCATGAAGGCCACTGCGAATAGCGATATGCAGGGAAGAGCCAGCAGCGTGATTATGGCGAGTATGCCCGGGCTAATGAATGTGGCCTGCCGGGCGCGAATGATCGAGGGGCGGACCATCTCGCCATTGTACAGGATGATGGGCTGGGCCTCTTTTGCGCGTTCAGTGCTTTCGTCCTGCATATTCTTATCCTATATGACTTTGCGCAAATCCATGCGCTGGAATTCATCCTCGTGCAGCACTATCACGGCATCCTTGGGCACATGCACCATCAGCTCGTCGCCCTGCGCCACGGGCAGGACGGTCTCGGTCTCCATCAATAGGCCGTTGTCCAGAATGAACTGCTGGTAACAGCCGCGGTATATCACGGTGTTGACGCGGGCGCGGAAGTCGCAGGCCGAGGCGTCGCTGGCTATCTGGAGCTTTTCCGGGCGCACTGTGATGCAGCCCTTTTCCCACGGTATATCATCGCCCAGAGTCCAACGGCCCAAATTTGTTGATATTTCACGCTGGCCGACGCGCTCTGCGTCGAGAAAGTTCTGCGTCTGGAGGAAGTCTGCGACGAAGCGGTTTCGCGGGCGATCGTAAACCTCCCGCACGCTGCCGTACTGTGCCACCTGCCCGACGCCCATCACGGCCATGCGGTCGGACACTGTGAGCGCCTCCTGCTGGTCGTGCGTCACCATGATGAAAGTCTTTTCGAGGCGCTGCTGTATCTGGCGCAGTTCCACCTGCACCTGAACGCGCAGCTTGGCGTCGAGCGCGCTCATGGGCTCGTCAAGCAGCAGGATTTCCGGCTCGTTCGCCAATGCGCGTGCAAGGGCCACCCTCTGGCGCTGCCCGCCGGAGAGCTGGTCGGGCTTGCGGTCTTCAAAGCCGGTAAGGCGCACAAGGTCCAGCGTCGCACGGGCCTTCTCTATGGCCTGAGCCTTCGGTATGCTGCGCGAGATGAGGCCGAAACAAACGTTCTCCAGCACAGTGAGGTGCGGGAACATGGCATAGCTCTGGAACACGGTGTTGACCGGCCTGCGATTGGCGGGGATTTTCGTGAAATCCCTGCCGTTGATTACGATGCGGCCGTTGTCCGCCATTTCCAGTCCGGCGATTATGCGCAAAAGCGTGGTCTTGCCGCAGCCCGATGGACCGAGCAGGGTGAAGAACTCGCCCTTGTTAACTGCGAGGTCCACGTCGTAGAGCGCCCTTGTCTCCCCGTAGTTTTTACAGACTGCGTATGCTGTCAGGCCCATGTGTCGAAGTATATGCGGTGTGGCTTTGTCCACAGGACTTGCATTTACTGTGCCAATGGTGCCCGTGGGGCTGCGTATGCTGGCTTTTGACCTTCTCCGTTCACTGGTGAATAGTATTGCCTTTGTCGATGCTTTGTGAATCGTTCAGCACATGGCCACAATCAAAGAAATTGCAAAGAGCAGCGGTTATTCCCCCAGTACCATCTCCTATGCCTTGCGCGACAATCCGCGCATCCCCGAAGAGACCCGCGAGCGCATCAAGAAGATTGCGCAGGACATGGGGTATCAGCGCGACGCCCATCTTGGCCAGCTCATGGCCCACCTGAAGAACCGCCGCAGCCACGCGCAGACCTGCCCCATAGCGTGGATAAACTCGTCCACGAACCCGAATCACTGGCGCGAAACGCCTTGGGCGAAAGAGTTTTACGAGAGCGCAACGAATCGCGCGCGCGAGCAGGGCTTTACCATGAGCGAGATATGGGCGCATGACCAGCGGGTGCAGCCTTCGCGACTGGATGAAGTACTAAAGACACGCGGAATCCAGGGACTCATCCTCTCCACCCCGCTTCGCGAACAGGAATGGGCGCAGTGGATAGACTGGAACTCTTACGCCGTGGTCGTGCTGGACGAGCCGCACGCATTGCCGCAATTTGACCATGTTTACGCCCTATACTGCACAAATATGCGCATGGCGCTGGAGCAAGCCTTCGCCCGCGGCTATCGCAGGCCAAAGGTGTGGCTCGGGCCGGACGACGATTACTGGACCGCTTACGGATACTCCGCCGAGTGCCTGCGCTTCGCACACATGAACCCCGGCTGCGAGCCCATACTGGCAAACGCCGCACCGGACATGAGCCGCGAGAGCATACGCAACTGGCTCGACGAACACCGCCCCGACATAGTCATAGCACCGACGCCAACGCTAGGCATGCGCATGATGGACATGGGCCTGCGCATACCGCAGGACATCGGATATCTGGCCATGTACGTACTCAACGAAGACTCGGTCTGGTCGGGCATCAGTCAGCTCCACATGCAGCAGTCCATCATCGCCGTGGACAGGATCGCCACGCTGCTTCAGATGAACTGCAAGGGACGACGCCCGCACCCGCTGCACATGCAGATAAAAGGAGAATGGCACGAGGGGACAACCCTGCGCAAACCCGACTACGAACCGTTGCGTAGCGACAGGTAGCGCGGCCTAGCGAATAAATTGCGCTGAAAGAAATTGAACACCGCACGCTTCAGTGAACGATTCGCCTGCAATTCGCCACCAGAATTCGACATGTTTCACATACTGGCATTGCCCATGCAGAATGTGGATGCAGACAGAACAACAATCGTTTTCAAAGGATTCTTAAAAACATGAGCGCAACGGCTGAAATGACACTTCGCGAAATCGACAGGGCGCATCACCTGCACCCCTTCACCAACAATGCAGACATGCACGCCAGAGACATCGGGCATGTGATCTCTGGCGCGGAAGGCGTTTACGTATATGACGACAAGGGGCGCAAGCTGCTGGACGGCCTCGCGGGCCTCTGGTGCGTGAACATGGGCTACGGGCGGCGCGAGATTATCGACGCCATACAGGCGCAGCTTGAAAAGCTCTGCTACTATCCATCGTTCTTCAACTCGACGACCGAACCTGCCGTGCTGCTGGCGGAAAAGCTCCATTCACTGGGCCTGCCACGCCTGACGCACACGATTTTCTCCAACTCCGGCTCCGAGGCGAACGAGACGGCCATCAAGACCATCCTCAACTACTGGAACCTGAAGGGTATGCCCGACAGGAACAAGTTCCTCGCCCGCACATACGCCTACCACGGAGTGACGCTTGGCGCCACCTGCCTGACCGGCCTTACAAGCTGCACAAAGCCCTTCGGACTGCCCATGAGCGGCTTTATCCACGCCCCCGGCCCGTATCACTACGTGGCGGATACGGAGATGGACCCCGTAGCCTATGGCCAGTGGTGCGTAGCCGAGACCGAGAAAATCATTCTGCGCGAGGGACCGGAGACGATAGCGGCGCTGTTTGCAGAGCCTATTCAGGGCGCGGGCGGCGTTATAGTGCCACCTGCCGCTTACCTGAAGGCGCTGCGAGAGCTGGCGCGCAAATACGGCATCCTTTACGTGTCCGACGAGGTTATTACAGGCTTTGGCCGCACGGGAGCCATGTACGCCAGCGATGCCTGGGATCTGGACCCGGACGTGCAGTGCCTTGCCAAGGGCATCACGAGCGGCTACCTGCCGCTGGGAGCAACCCGCATCAGCGCCGAGATGGCCGAGACCCTGTTTGCCGGTGGCTACTATGCGCACGGGCACACATACAGCGGGCACCCCGTGCCCTGTGCTGCGGCTCTGGCGAACATCGCGCTTATGGAAAAGGAGAATACCATAGCGTACGTCCACGACGACATCGGTCCGTATTTTGAAAAGAAACTGCTGGCGCTGGGCGCACATCCCGCTGTGGGTGAAGCGCGCTGCTGCAACCTGATGGGCGCTCTTGAGCTGCTGGACCACGGACGCAAGGTGACGGACCCCTACTTCGGCCTTGGCCCGAAAGCGGCGACGCTTATTCGCAATCACGGCGCCATCGTGCGCGGCCTTGCCAACCTTATCGCAATCTCCCCTGCCCTGTGCATCACGCACGCCGAGGTGGACGAGCTATTCGTCGCTGTCGAAGCAGGGCTGAATGAACTGGCAGGGGCGTAAGCTCCGGCACTCGCGTCAATATTTCTCAACATTTTACACAACAGGAGTTTAAACTAGTCATGATCATCGGAGTTCCAACGGAAATCAAAGCTCAGGAATATCGCGTCGCCCTGCTTCCATCGGGCGTGCAGCAGCTCGTTGCAGACGGGCACCGCGTGCTCGTGGAGAAAGGCGCAGGCAACGGCTCCGGCTATGCCGACGCCGAATACATCGCCGCCGGTGCAACAATGGTGGACGCACACGCGGACGTGTTCGCCGCCGCCGACCTTATTGTTAAGGTAAAGGAGCCGATCGAAATAGAGTATCCGCTCCTTCGCAAGGGGCAGATTCTGTTTACCTACCTTCACCTTGCCGCAGACAAACCGCTCACAGAAGCCATGCTGGCCAGCGGCTGCACGGGCATCGCCTACGAGACAGTACTTCGCAACGGCAAACTGCCCCTTCTTGAGCCAATGAGCGAGATAGCCGGACGCATGGCCTCGATGGTCGGCGCGGTAAACCTATCCAAGAATAACAGCGGCATGGGCAAGCTCCTTGGCGGCATCCCGGGCGTATTGCCAGCAAATGTCATGGTAATCGGCGGCGGAACGGCAGGCGTAAACGCGGCGCGAATCGCGGCTGGCATGGGCGCTGATGTAACTATTCTCGAAGTCGATGTGGAGCGTATGCGTTACCTCGACATGGTCATGCCCAAGAACTGCAAGACGCTATTCTCCAACCGCGCAAACGTCGAAGCCTTGCTGCCGGAAACGGACCTTCTGATTGGCGCGGTACTTGTCCCGGGAGCCAAGGCTCCCAAGCTCGTCACGCGCGACATGCTCAAGCTGATGAGACAGGGCAGCGTGATTGTGGATATAGCTATAGACCAGGGAGGTTGCATAGAGACCTCGCACGCCACGACGCATCAGGCCCCGACCTACATCGTGGACGGCATAACCCACTACTGCGTGGCCAACATGCCCGGAGCCTATGCGCGCACATCAACACAGGGCCTTACAAATGTCACATTCGCCTACCTGCGCAAACTGGCAAACCTTGGCATCGAGGGTGCGCTGAAGGCGGACGCCTCGCTGATACCCGGCGTGAACATAATGGACGGCAAGCTGACCTTCAAGGCCGTGGCAGAAGCCCTTAACCTTCCCTTCACACCTCTGGCGGCATAGAACAGCTCTATTCACATGCCCGACTGGCCCGCATTCATAGACCCTTCCGACCTTGCCCCCGGGGACTCCGTACCACATGCGGAGCTTCCCCGGGAGCTAAGACTCGTCGTTGCCGAAAAGGTTGACAGCGCCCCCTTCGAGACGGGCTTCCGCCTGCTGGGCGAATACTTCAGCGCGGCCGGAGAGATGGAGATACGCCCTGTTCTGGAACAGCGCATGAACTGGGACCCGGTCAGACCCGAGGGGAGAGAACGCCTCCTCTATCAGATGATGCTCCTCTACTGCGGGGATGAGTGTGTGGCCGTTCGCGACCACACGGCCATAATGCGCGAAGGGGTGGAAGACGTAGTCGTTCATCTATCACATGTGCTCGTCACCCCCAAGTGGAGACGCAGGGGGCTGGCGGCCATTTTGCGAACGCTTCCCGTATCGACGGCAAGAGAATGCGCGCGGCGGGCAGGCAGGGCCGCTGCCCCTGTGACACTCTTTTGCGAAATGGAACCGCGCGATCCGGCCCAGCCTGCAAACATAATACGCCGAAGGTCTTATGAAGGGGCAAACTTCAAGGCGCTCGGCTCACGCCTTGGCTACATGCAGCCGGACTTCCGCTCCCCGACAGATATTGACGCCGACCCCGCGGGCACAAGACCCATTCCGTTCGACATTCTACTGCGCCGAGTCGGACGCGAAAACGCTCAGGACGTACCAGCCGCCGAACTGCACTCCGGCGTAGATCTAGTCTATTCGATGTATGCCAAAGGCTTCCGCGAAAGCGATATGCGCCCATGCCTTGATTGGCTTGAAAGCTTCCGCGCCCGTCCCGACAAACACTATCCACTTCACATGCCAACACAGGCCCCATGATACCCGTATTCTACCACCCAGACTACTTTGCGCCCATTGGCGAGAGTCACACAATGCCGATGCGCAAGTTCGGCCTCGTAGCCGAGCGACTGCGGAGCGATCCTTCCGCCCTGTTCCACGAACCGGCACCCGTTACAATCGAGCAACTTCTGCGCGTGCACACGCCTGAATACATCCGCGCCATAGAGACGGGCGAGCCTCGCGCTCTGGCCGAAGAGCAGAAGTTCCCGTGGTCTGACAAACTCTTCCCTGCTGTCCGTCTTACAAACGGCGGCCTCGTTGCGGCGGCTCACAAGGCGCTGGACACGGGAGTCGCGGCGGCTCTTGCCAGCGGCTTCCACCACTCCCACGGCGATCACGGCGAAGGCTTTTGCACGTTCAACGGCCTGATCATTGCACTGGACGATCTCTTCGCCACAGGGCGAATAAGGCACGGTGCCGTTTTGGACATGGACCTTCACTACGGCAACGGCACGGCGTCGCTGGCGGCAGGGCGGCAGCACATCACTGCCTTGTCAATATACGGCAACGACTACTGGCAGAACAAACCTTACAGGGACGTGGACACCGTTCGCCACAGCGACGGGGAAAACCACTTCTGCGCCACCCTGCCGAACGGATGCGGTCGAGAACAGATGCTGGATATTCTTCATGCCAACCTGCCCAAGCTGCTAAGCAGGGGCAAGCCGGACATCATTCTGTATCAGGCCGGTGCCGACCCTTACATGGAAGACCCTTACTCGCCCCTGCTGCTGGACCACGAAGCCCTCATGGAGCGCGATCTTGCTGTGTTCCGCTTCTGCAAGGAACAGGGTATTCCGGTGGCCTGGGTATTGGCGGGCGGCTACACAAAGGACACCTCGAAGGTGGTGCAGGTCCACGTAAACACATTCAGCGCCTGCAAGACTGTTTACGAGTAGAAGTGCCTTGATGGTTAACAAGCAAACAACAGAACAATCATGCCTCTATCATTCCAGTTCCGTTCCCCCGGAGACCTGCGCATAACGTTGGACAGCGTCGAGCACACCCCCGTGGAACCTGTTGTTGCCGCTGCAACAGCCGCGTTCCGCCCATGGGCGCACACTCCTGTTGCCGAGCGCATGGAACGCCTAAGCGCAATCGAGGCCGAGCTGCGTGCTTCAGCCGAGGAACTGGCGCTCGCTATCGCCCTTGAGGTTGGCAAACCACTAACAGAGGCCTGCGGCGAGATGAGCGCCGTAGTCGGCAAGTTCGCGCTCACTTTCCGCGATGCCGAGGAATACCTGCTTCCGCGCAACATTGAAGGCGGCCCGTTCGAGGCAGAGATACGCCACATAGCCCGCGGTCCGGCCGTAATCATCGGCCCGTTCAACTTCCCCCTGCACCTTGCCAACGGCGCCATCGTACCGCACTTGCTGGCCGGTAACACTGTCATATTCAAACCCTCGCCCATTGGTGCGCTGGTCGCGGCCAAATATGGAGATATTTTCCAGCGGCATCTGCCGGAAGGCGTGTTCTCTCTTGTGCAGGGGCAGGCCGAAGAAGGCATGGCGCTTTGCACGGATGCACGAGTACGCAATGTCTGCTTCACCGGCTCGGTCGGCGTTGGCAGGGCCATTGCACAGGCTGTGGCAGGAGATTTTTCAAAGAGCGTGGCCTTGGAAATGGGCGGCAAGAACGCCATACTCCTGCTGGAGGACGGCGACGTTGCAGCCGCAGCAAAGGCAGCGGCAGACGGCATTTGCGCAACAGCAGGGCAGAGATGCAACGACACGAGTAGAGCGATAATACACCCGTGCCATGTCGATAATTTCTGCAAACTGCTGCGCGAGGAATTCAAACGCTACACTCCGGGAGACCCCTGCGATGCCGCCACTACTCTAGGCGTGTTGGCCAACGAGGCCGCACACAGGCGCTATGCGGAAAACCTCGCAAGCGGCGGCGAATGGGTGCAGCAGGGCAAGGCCATGCCGGAATGCGACGGTCGCCCAGGGTGGTATGTCCGCCCCGCGGCAAGAATCTGGCGCGACCTTGATAGCGGCTTGAACTGTCCCATTATCGACAGGGAGATTTTTGCTCCCTTGCTGGACATCTTCGTAGCCCGCAATGATGCTGAAATGCTGCGCTTGCACAACGCCGCTCCCTTCGGACTAGCCGCTAGCATCTACACCTCAAGCCGAGAACGTTTTGAAGCGATCGGTCGCGAATTGAACGTGGGCAACCTCTATGCAAACATCCCGACAACCTTTTCGCCAAGCGTTCTCCCCTTCGGCGGCTGCGGCCTTTCGGGCAACGGCAAGCCTGCGGGACGGGGGTTCATACGCTTCACGACAGACGAGCAGGCCGTGCAGTTCGGCAAGGGCATCTGAGCAATTGCATCATAATAAGATAACCAAGAAACACAGATTTGTTTATCCGCATATGAAAAAGGATTAAAATGGATTACGAGTAATATAAACTCTTATCCTTAAGCAATCTGTGTCTATCTGCGCAATCTGCGGATAAGAATGTTTGTTTCTTTCCATTACGAAATATTTGTGGTCACGCACTGACATACACCATTTACATTCTGATTATATGAATCTCTATCGAATGCCTGAGATCTTTTCCGGCGCCGATGCCGCTGCGGCCTTTGGGCGCGTGCTTTCGCAGCTTGGCGCAAGGCGTGTGTTCATCGTAACCGGACCGCATGTGAGCCGCAGCGCGGGGTTTGCCGCGCTCAAGGCGATTGCCGCAGATGACGGGCGATCGGTGGAGGTCTTTTCTGAAACCAGTGCCGACCCCAGCCTTCAGCTAGTGGAAGAAATGGGGGCCAAAGCGCGCGCCTTTGCAGCTGACTGCGTTGTGGGTATAGGCGGAGGCAGCCCTCTGGACGCGGCCAAGATAGTGTCCATTCTTGCCAGCCATGAACTGCGCGCCGCGTCCCTCGTTGGCAACGAGCTATGCCCGCGCCGCAGCGTTCCCCTGCTTATGGTGCCGACGACGGCGGGAACAGCCAGCGAAGTTACGATTTACTCGATACTTACAGATACGGAGGCGCAGATGAAAGCCGCCGTGTGCTCCCGCCAGATCGTGCCTGACTATGCGTTTCTCATACCCGATATGACCTTCTCGATGCCTGCCTCTGTCACGGCGGCCACGGGGATTGACGCACTTTGTCACGCAACGGAAAGCCACCTGTCGCTGCGGCGCAATCCTTACAGCGATGTGATGGGCCTGAAGGCAGTTTCACTAATTTCGCGCAACCTCTTGACAGCGCAGCGCGAGCCGGACAACGCAACGGCGCGCGAGGCAATGCTGATGGGAAGCCTCTTTGCCGGACTGGCCTTTGGCAATGCGTCCGTCACTGCGGTTCACGCCTTTGCCTATCCTCTTGGCGGAATGCATCACGTGCCGCACGGGCTGGCCAACGCGCTGATGTTTGCGCCGGTGTTTCGCCACAATATGGCTGGCAACGAGGAGCGCATGGCGGCTCTTGCAGAGGCTATGACGGGTCGGCGCGATGCCTCTGCCCTTATCCCTGCCGTGCAGCAGCTCAAGCGCCAGCTAGGTATGCCGATGTCATTGAAAGAAGCTGGCATACCCGAAACGGACCTTGAGCCTATGTCGGTCAGCGTGATGACCGTGACGCGCCTGTTGAGCGTGAATCCGAACCCCATTTCGCTGGATGACGCAAGGCGCATTTACCGCGAGGCATACGATGGGGCAACTGCGGACTGACGCACTCTCCCCCGAAATCAGGTTCAAGGCCACCTCTATCAACTGGTTTCGTAGCGAGAACGAAGATTTGCGGATGTATGACAAGGCTTCGGAAGTGAGTAGTATTGAAGAAATCCAGCGAACTTCCGAAACAAAGTCAGACGCCGCAAAGACCGTTCGCAGCAGAAATCAAAGTTGTTAGCGGTGGCCTCAATTGAACAAACCCGTCCGGCGCAGGGGCGATATTTGCACGCCCCTGCACCTGCCAGTTTTGCAAGAACTCGCACCTTATGCCTCGGAATCAATCACCGCTGCCCGGCTGGGACTCGTTCAAGATGGCGTAAAGCAGAGAGTCGCGAACGGCCTCGTAACTGGACTCTATGATATTTGTGCCAGCCCCTGTCGTCCACCATGTGCGCGTTCCGTCGCTGGACATTATCAGCACCCGCACCGTCGAATCCGTGCCCATGCCCGTATCGAGAATGCGAACCTTGTAGTCGAGGAGCTTCACCTTCTCAAGCGACGGAAAGGCCGACGTAAGAGCCTTGCGCAAGGCGTGGTCCAGGGCGCCGACAGGGCCGTTGGATTCCGAAACCGTGTGATGCACCACTCCGTTGACAAGCACCTTTACCGTGGCCTCGGAGACGATCTCGTTCGTCTTGCGGTCCACCTCCGTTATCACGCGGTAGTTAAGAAGCTTGAACACGTCGCCAAGGTTCTGGAAGTGCCTGCGCATCAGCACCTCCATCGAAGCGTCGGCATTCTCGTACTCGTATCCCTTGAACTCCAGATCTTTAAGCAGAGTAAGGAAGCTGCGCATCTCATCGCTCTTCTCTTCGACCTCAAGGCCCATCTCGCGGGCCTTCATGGCTACGCTGCTGCCGCCGGACATGTCGCTAAGAAGCACGCGCTGGCGGTTACCCACCGTCTCGGGCATGATATGCTCGTAGCTGCGCGCAACCTTCTTTGCCGCATTGGCATGAACGCCGCCCTTGTGGGCAAAGGCACTCGCGCCGACGTAGGGCTGCTTGCTGTCGGGGTTTATGTTGGCAAGATCGTCAACGAAAAGGGACAGCTTGCGCAAATCCTTCACATTGGCCGCGCAATTCATGCCTAGCCCGTATTTGAGGGCCAAATTGGCTATGACTGTCGTCAGGTTGGCATTGCCGGTGCGCTCGCCGTAGCCGTTCATAGTGCCCTGCACCATGCCCGCGCCTGCCTGCACGCCAGCGAGGCTAAGCGCCACGCCAAGACCGCAGTCGTTGTGACAGTGCATACCAACGCAGAGCGAGGGGAAGCGTGCCACGACGGACTTGACCGTGTCAGTCAGCTTGTCGGGCATCGTGCCGCCGTTTGTGTCGCAAAGAGTAAGGCACGAAGCCCCGCCCCTTGCCGCGGCGTCCAGAGTCGCAAGAGCGTATTCGGGATTGTCCGCGTAACCGTCGAAGAAATGCTCCGCGTCATAGACGACTTCGCGCCCGTTATCGCGCAGATAGCGAACGGTATCCTCGATCATGGCGAGGTTTTCCTCCGCCGTAGTATGGAGGACTTCCGTAACGTGCAATAGCCAGGTCTTGCCAAAGATGGTAACCACGGGCGTTTGCGCGTCCAGAAGCATCCGCACCTGCGAATCATCCTCTACGGGAGTGTTGGCCCGTCGCGTGGAACCAAAGGCGGCGACCTTTGCGTGTTTGAATTCGATGTCGCGAACCTGTTCAAAAAAAGCCATGTCGCGCGGGTTGGACCCCGGCCAGCCGCCCTCGATGTAGTCTATTCCAAAAGAGTCCAGCTTGCGCGCAAGTTCCAGCTTTGCGCTGACGGAAAACGACACTCCCTCTCCCTGCGTTCCATCGCGAAGGGTCGTATCGTAAACAAGAACAGAATTATTTCCGGTATTCATCAGTATGTTCCAAAAGCATTAACGTGTGGCCCACGTATTTGAAAGCCGTTTACGTGGAAATACGGCGGGAATCGCAAAGGCAATGCATGTTTCGCAGCCGTTGCGGCGTATCGAATTGGGTCACAGGAGCCGGGCGCTGAACAAAAAGCGTGGCAATACTAAGCCCGGCCCCTCAGCTAATTCGCTGGGCCGAGATAATAATCAGAATACCGTGCTGGCGTTCTTTCATCGTGTGAATGAGCTTCTTACTACGTATGTCGGCAACAAGTCAAGCAAGCTGAAAGCAAAAGCTGCGCTTTGCGAAGCGCATGTGCCACGTGCACATGAAGCAAGCTCTAATAGCCTATTGGGGCTAAAGGATGAGGTCGGGAACCTTGACAGAAAACACGGTTCCGGCCCCTCTCTCGCTTGTAAACCATATGCGCCCGCCGAGATACCGCTCTATGAGCAAACGGGCGCTGTATGTGCCAAGGCCGCGCCCCCTGCCCTTTGTAGTGAACGAGCGTTTGAATACGTCGTTGTGCTGCTCTGGCGGAATCACCGCATCATTGTGTATTTCAAACAACACTCCGTCCTCCATGCGCGTTGCCTTGATATACACGCCATCGTCAACCAGATCCGCCTCCAACGCATTTCCAAGCAACTTTCCAAGGCAGGCCCCAAGGATTCCGCCGTCGGACTGCAAGAGACTTTGCGCCCCCATGCCCTCGAAGTGAGTGCCGACGACTTTGCCGACGTTTTCATCTTCTCCAAAGCGCACAGCCAGATGCTTCACAAACGGTATGACATCGAAAGCGCATGGCGCTATCTGCAAAAGCCCTGCCTCCGCGTCCGTGAGTATCTTGGCAAAGTTGATTTCATCGAGAAGGTGTTCGACACGATTTCTTACAATTTGCAGCACATGCCCCTCCGGGCCGTCGCTATTTTGCGGTTTTACGCTTTCCACAACACAGGAAAGGCCGCTGGCCGTATCTAGCATTTCATCAAAGAAGCAACGCTCCAATGCGTCACGTCTCTTCTCGTTGCCGATGTCCAACATGCTTATTGTAGCAAAGCGCCTGCCTTTGTGGATAAATGGGCTGGCCCAAACTCTGTAATCCGCGCATGTGCCGCCAACATCCCTGAAATTGCATTCATGCGTGCTGGGAACGCCGCTCAATGCCTCGACGATCGACTTGAAAGCCCCGCAGCGCGGGCAATGCGGTGAGCACCCGCAACCGCCTTCGCTTATGGTCGCACATTCGCAGCCCAAGGCTTCGCCCGGGCGCTTGCCATTAACACCGTTTTCATTCTCGCAACCAACGGCTTTAAGCGTGAAAGCGTTCGCATAGGCGATGCGCCTGTCCGAGTCGAGTATCATGAACATGACTGGAAGCGACTTGGACAGAGAGTCCATCAGGGATTCAGACCAAGGCGTACTGCCGAATAGTATGTTTCGCATGGGACTATGGCTTGTGTTTTAAGGACGCGGTGGAATCCGCCTCCATGAGCAACACTCTATCCATACTCCGAGCCAAAGCAAACGGACCAAAGAGTGTTTGACTCATGACCCTTTACTGCTTTCACCGAAAAGACGCCCGCATTCCGACGGGAGTCCGGTTTGCAAACGCCACCCTAGCCTTCGCGGGCAAACTTGCGCGCAGCGGCTTCGTCCATCGCCCTTGTAGGCAGAAAGAGTGTGAACGTCGTGCCAACATCCAGCTTGGTGTCGAAAGTCAGGCGTCCGTCAAGCTGCGTGGCCAGCCTGTGAGCAATTGTAAGGCCAAGACCAAGACCTCCGTGGCGGCGCGTATTGCTGCTGTCCCCCTGACTGAAGGGAGTGAAGACGTTGCGCGCGATGTCGGGCGTGATGCCCGGGCCTGTGTCCGAGACTTTGAACTGCACCCCGCTCTTGCCGTCGCGGTCCTTGACCACCCATTCGACGGAGAACTTCACCTTGCCCACGTCCGTGAACTTTACGGCGTTGTCGAGAAGGCTGGACAGGATGCGCGAAAGCATCTCGTTGTCGCTCTCGATAAAGTCCGGCATACGCTGGTCGATATCGAGGTCGAACTCGATGCGCCCCTTCTGCTGGCAGGCGATGCGGTAGCGTTCGGCAAACTGATACACAAGAGCCGTCAACGATATGGGCTCAAGATTCTTGCGCCCTTCACCGGCTTCAAGCCTTGCAAGATCCAAAATGTCTGTAAGAAGGCGCAACAGGTTCTGCCCGCTTTCCACAATGCGGTCCAAGTAGCCCACTTGTTCTTCGTTGAGCGGGGTCTCACGCAGCACGCTGGCAAAGCCCAGCACGCCGTTAAGCGGGGTGCGCGTCTCGTGGCTCATTACGGAAAGGAACTGCGTCTTGATCCGGTCGGCCCTTTCCGCGTCCTGCTTTGCCTTTACAAGGGTTTCCTCGACAAGGCGCTTATCTGTTATGTCCAGCGCCAAAACTACGATCGAATCCGTCCCTCCGTCCGCCCCGGGCAAGGGTTCGCACATTGTAAGGAATATGCGCTCGCCGACTTTCTGCTCCTGACTGGAGCGTTTGCCCTGAAGGGCTGACTCAAACTGGGAAAGGCGTTCCTGCCCGCGCAAAATGCTTGTGATCGGGCGGCCCTCGTCGCGCTCCTTGGACATACCGAAAGAGTCCAGCTGGCTGCCCTCCGCAACGGTAAGAATACCATCCCGTGTGATGACAAGAACTATGCCGTTAATGTGGCGGAGAATAGTGCCAAAGAGGCGCTCGCGCTGCATCAGTTTGTCTGGCGAACTCTTGGTAATGGACTCGCTGAGCGCGCTACTCTGCTGGGCATAACCTGCCTGAACAGCCTGCGCCAGGAGTCTGTAATCACTGCTACCCCTGTTCTCGTTGATGGCATCGCCGTGTTTCATCACGCGAACGAGCTTGCGAATGCGCTTGCCGACGTGCATGTAACCGGCAAGCCAAGTCAAGAGGAACAAGGCCGGAATACCCGCTATTACAACAAGACGAACCTGACCAAGTTGTTTGCTCAACGTGGCAAGACAGACCATGGAGCGGGACTCGTCAAGAACGGCGAGGTTGTCCCCAGAGCGCCCCACAAATGTGTACGCAGCCCTTTGCAGCCCCTTGTCGATGTCGCCGATGTATTCTTTTCCGTATGCTTGCGCAAAGGGAACTATCGAGAGCGCCGTGCCGATGCTCTCTCCGGAGTGTTCAAGAAACAATGGCCCCCATTTACGGATGGCAACGACGTATCCCTGCGGAGCACTTACGCGCTGAATATCCGTCGAGGGCTGAATGGGCGCGTATGCCAGCTCCCATAAACTGCCGGAGGAGAAGTAGTAGTAATGGCCGAAAACTTCTGCAACAAGCGCAGAGCGCAGCTCTTGAAGGAAGTACGTCTCGTCCCCGCCTCCGTCGTTTGAATCGAGAATGCTGGCCCTGACTCTCAAATCCTTGTCGAAGACCCAGACGGCATTCACTTCGTAAATACCGACTATCCTTTTGACGTTTGCGACCCAGTCCGCAGATACCTTGGTAGCATCCGCTTCGAAGAAAACGCTTCCGTGCGAATAGTCCTTAACAAAGCCGTTGATGCTGTCCTGATACTTTTTGACAAAGGACTCAAGGCGAGCGGATTCGGCCTCATGTGCCCGTACAAGAACCCCTTGCATGACATCCTGCTGCATTTTCTGAAAATAGAAAAACGCACCAAGAGCCAAGCCAAACAGTAGAAGAAGGGTTATGGAAAACTTACGGTACACTTATGTCCTTATTATCCTGATGAATGTATACATTATGATTTTTAGCAATTAAAGAATAAACCCTAGTTTCTCTTTCCTAATTGATAAAATACTCGAACTCATAGCATTTTGTCAGAAATTGACAGAACCCTACTCCGTGTTTCATGCATAAGCACATGTCGGATAGGGATTTCTGGCATGATAAAAAAAACGCCTAAACACCTCCGTCTATACACGCGGACAAAAAAGTCCGACACGCATCAACGTGCCGGACTTTGAAAATGTGGCCTTGTGCGAAGGCGCCTTGAATAATTCCGGCTAGGCCTTCTGGACCTTGCCAGCCTTCAGGGCCTTGACGCTCACCCAAAGACGCTTCACCTGACCGTTTTCCAAACGAACGCGCACGCGCTGAACGTTGGGACGGAAGGTGCGCTTCACGACCTTGGTGATCGAGGTACCGATACCGCCGCTCTTCTTAGTCAAGCCCTTGCGGTGAATTATTCCGCCCCTGACGGGACGCTTACCTGTGATTGCGCAAATACGTGCCATTGCCGTGTACTCCTTGGAGAAAAAGTGGTTAAATTAGGGATTCGTGCGCTTCTGGCAAGCGCTAAAGGCTGTAAAAGTGAAAAAAGTATGTGCACGAGCCATTTGCCATGCCAAGAACAGCGTTTCAATGCCTGTTTGCCCGATGCATCAAGAACAAGCCAAGCGTCTGGAATAGAAGATTGGGAATCCAGACTAATACCTGCGGATAAGCCGACGCAACCCTATCCGCCCAGCCCACCATTATCATCATAAAGAAATACAACATGCTGAGCGCAAGCGCCACCGCCATATTGGCGTATGTCTCCTGCCTGCCGACCTTGATCCCGAGCGGTATGCCAAGCATGGCAAGCGCAATCACGCTGTATGCGAAGGCAAAGTTACGGTTCACGTGGTAGCTGTATTTGGCAAAGAGGTTGCGCGCCTGTTCTTTCAGCTCCGTCCCCTCGCCCGCTTGTTCTACCTCAGAGAGAGCCTCCGCGCGGGCCTCAAGAAGCTGCGGCAGTGACATGTCGGCGATTTTCTTCGGCCTTGCCTTCCCGTTGCCCTCGGGAAGGAGCTTGTCCAGAGACATGGCAAAGCTCGTGCGCGCAAGCTCGCCCTCTATGGCAACCTGACTCAAGTCCCCAGCCACGGCATCGCTGCGGAACTGCCCCGTGGCTTTTTCCACGCTTAGAACGAGAGCGTTCTCCGCCTCGTCAAAGCTGATGCTGCCCTCGCGGGCCTGTATGAACTGGCGCAGCTCCTTGTCCGGCCCGAGAACCCATAGCCACACATTGCCCAGACGCTCTCCGTCGCGCTCGCCCACATAGAACACGTAGCCGGGAAAATCTCTTATGAAGCGCCCGGGAACGATGAAACTCAGCGGCTCGTTGCGAATAGTCCCCGCTAGGAGCGACTTGTATTCGGTGCGGCATTGCGGCCCGAAGTAGTTGTTTACGTAGAAACACACGCCGGTCCCCATCATGGCGATCAAGAGAATCGGGGCACTTATTCTCCAGATGGAGATGCCCGCGCTCTTCATGGCAACGACCTCGCTACGCGAGGACAGACGCCCGAGGACGACGAGAATCCCGACGAGAATCCCCATCGGCGCCGCGTAAGACATCGTGAATGGAACGAGCAACAGAAGCAGCCGCGCCGCCATGTCCAAGCCTATCTGGCCTGAGGCGAGCCTCTCCAGAATGTCCTTCATCGCGTTTGCCGTCACCAGTACGAACGCGAACATCAGCACGCCGGAAGCGGCTGCCGTGGCCACGGATGAGAAAATGTAGCGGTGTAAGAGTTTCACGCCGAAATGGGATTGTGAAGGGAGCAACGCCTCCCCGCGAGAAAAAAGCCGGTTTACGCCATCACGACCCTTTGCCCTGCGAATCGGACTGCTCCCCAGCCCCTTGCGCAAGCTCGGCAGGAGGCTCGGGCAACTTGAAATTGAATATGGGCAAGAGGCAAAGCAAGAGCACAACAGTCACCCCCAGCACGGCGTAACCGGCCACGTCGTGAACAGTTCCCTGAATGGACTCCGCCCCGTATGCGTATGCCCATGCGGTGAGGAACAGCCCGCGCCCGAGGTTCGTCACGAAGGCAAGAAAGAGCGCCGTAAGCACCATGAGCGCCTTTTTCCAGAAACGGTCCAAAAATACTGCGGCCAGAAATGAACCCGCAAAAAGGCAGCCGGTTAACGAACGAATGCCCGAGCAGGCATCCTCCACGCCGACCTCCCCCTTGGGCAGGACAAGAACATTTGCCCTGCGCTCTATCACCATGCCCAGCATGTCGAAAACACCAAACACTACCGCAGTCACCTTGTTCAAGAGAAACACGCTCACCATGCGCTCGATAGCGCTCATCAGCGGGGCGGATATGAGCCACACAAGAGCGGGAAAAATCAACAGGCAGACAAAGGCCCAGCGCGAGCGTGCGTCAAGCGGCGTCCCGTCCGCCCTTCTGTCCGAAAATGCCAGCGCAGAGCACAGGAAGATACCCACAAAGCCGTTTGTCATGAGAAACGACCCGGGGAGAGTATATCCGGTGTAGCCCTTGTAAAGAACGCCAAGCGAGAAAACAAAAGCCGAAAACACAAGCCCCGCCGTCCCGATGAAATCCATCCATCGAACGGGCTTGTCCGGCACAGGCGCGGCTTTGGGGGCAGGTTCGAAAATCCGCGCAATCATGGGCCAGCGGTCATATATGACATATGCGCAGAACAGGGGCACGAGGTATCCGAAGCTGTAATCCTCCTTTATCGACCACCAGTGCGATAGGTCCATCACCAGCCAAACGGCCAGGAGGACACAAACGATTGAGGAGATGCGGACAGAAAGTGGAAGGCGGGAAAAGCTCATGGGATATGGATGCAATAGCCTTACAAGGCGAAGCTATCAAGACGCGATGATGATAAAACAAACCGTCGGCACGCGAAGCAGGCAAGAGCAGATAAACAAGGCTCAAATTGCAGCGAACCGCACATTGCGTACAAATCTCCCCCGCCCTGCATGGATGCTTGCCTTTTGCCGCCATTCGCAACAGCTTGGAGAATAGCCTCTCTACTATGGGAACTTTCTACGAAAAGGCCATAAGGCCCATTTTGTTCACTCAGGACGCTGAAGATGCGCACAGGCATACGGCGTTCATGCTGTCCGTACTCTCTCGCGCCAGCATCGTATGCAGCCTGCTGGAGAAGTTCTCCACACCAGCGCGTACCAAACCCGTCGAGCTTTTCGGCCTGCGCTTCCCGACCGCTGTCGGCATGGCCGCGGGCATGGACAAGAACGCAGAGTTCTGGCGCGCCGCACCGGCCTTCGGCTTCGGACACGTCGAAATCGGCACGGTCACCGCGCACAAGCAGCCCGGCAACCCGCAGCCACGCATTTTCCGCTATCCCCCGCAGGAAGCCATCATCAACCGCATGGGCTTCAACAACAACGGCTGCGAAGCCATTGCGGCAGCCCTACGAAAGAGCGGCGCGCACAAAAAGCGCCCCATTCCGCTTGGCATAAACATAGGCAAGAGCCGCATAACGCCGCTGGATCAGGCAGTTGAGGACTACCTTGCGAGCTTCCACGCGCTGGCAGATTACGCGGACTACCTGACCGTAAACGTCAGCAGCCCCAACACGCCCGACCTTCGCAAATTGCAGGGCGACGCCTACCTGCCGGAGCTTCTCGGTGCGCTCAAGGAAGCCAGTGTAAAGCGTGCGAAAAAGCTGGGCACCAAGCCCCTGCCCCTGCTTCTCAAAATCGCCCCGGATCTCGGTTTTCAGGAAATCGACGCCATACTCGGCCACATTTACGACTTGCAGTTCGACGGCATCATCGCGACAAACACCACTCTTGCCCGCCCGGGCGCGCTGTCTTCGGCCAACGAAGCAGGCGGCCTGTCCGGCAAGCCCCTGTTCAGCCGCTCGCTTGAGATTGTCAACTACATCAGCCGCGCAACAGACGGCAAACTCCCCATTATCGGCGTTGGCGGCATAATGCAGCCCGACTGCGCCACGCGCATGATGGACGCCGGAGCCAGCCTTGTACAGGTGTACACAGGCTGGATATACCGCGGGCCGTTCTTCCCGGCTCAGGTGGCCGCCGCCCTTGCCCCGCGCCAGCGCGAGTGGATTTAACGAAGCCAACTTTACGGAAAATGCCCGCGCCGTCCCGCTTCCTGCCAGACAACTTCGAGACTGACGCACCTGTCGCCCTGATAGCCGGACGCAGGCTGTACCCGCTCATTATCGCACAACGAATGCGCGAGTGCGGCATACCCTGCCGACTCATCGCGTTCGAGGGCGAGACAAGCGACGAACTGTGGAACTTTTTCCCCGAGTCCGAACGCGCCATGATAAAGGTCGGCCAGCTCGGGCACATGCTCAAATCTCTCAAAAAACTCGGCGCCAGATATGCGCTGATGGCCGGTCAGATTGCCCCCGGGCGCCTGTTTCGGGAGCTTCACCCGGACCTGAAGGCGATCCAGATACTGGCCACGCTCAAGGAGCGCAACGCGGAGAGCATTTTCGGCGCGATTTCCAATGAAGTGGAGAAAATCGGAGTGTCGCTGCTCGATGCGCGCAGCTTCATGGACGAGGACATGGCAAGCGCTGGCGTGATGACAAAGGGCAAGCTCAAGGCCGCGCCGGAATATATCGCGCACGGCATCCGCATTGCAAAGGAAGTCGCCCGCCTGGACATCGGTCAGGGCGTTGTTGTTCGCAAGGGCACGGTGCTGTCCGTCGAAGCGTTCGAGGGAACCGACGACATGCTATCCCGCTCGAACAAGTACAAGACCGACAAGCTGATTTTCGTCAAAACGACAAAACCGCGGCAGGACTGGCGCTTCGACGTCCCCGTGTTCGGTATGCAAACGGTCGAAAAGATGCACGAAAGCGGCATCACGACAGCCTGCCTCGAAGTTGACGGCACGATCATACTTGAAAAGAAAGCCGTCCTAGAAAAAGCCCGTGAATGGGGAATGGAAATCTACGGCTACAGCCACGACAGTGCCACGGCGTAACAGAGACGCAGGGGAACGAGCATCCGCTGCCAGAATGGTTTCCCTTGGCATAAACAAAATACACTGACCTGATTTTTCGGACCGTGCAGATGCCCGCCGCCAGGCGGGAGTTCTATTTGCAAAGGTTGCCCGGGCCACTATACAATTTGAGCAATGAACTATCTGGAGCCGCAGAAAAAGAAGAAACCCAAAGTCGATATCGCCGCGCTTCAGTCGGAGTTCAAGCGCCGCCTCCCTTCGCTCGACATCGCGGCGGCACGCAACCTTCTGGACATGGGCTACTGCCACGTTGACGAAATACGGGGCCGCTCCCCGGAAGCACTCTTCGACAGCGTAAAAAGACAGCATCCCGAAACGCCGATCGACAGGCTCTGGGCCTTCAGAATGCTGGTTTACTTTGCCGAAACGAGCGAACCGGAACCGAGACTGCTTCAACCGCACATGTGGCAGTAGTTTATAAAGGATTTTTGCAGGACGCTTTCTCCCCACTTCCATCCGCATTACACAAGGCATGGCTCCAGCTTATAAAAACATCTTGATAGTCAGACTAAGCGCGATTGGCGATGTGGCTCTGGCCACGGCGATACTCCCCGGCCTTCGCAAGGCGATGCCCAATGCGCGCATTCACTGGCTGACCGAGGAAATGGGCGGCGAAGTCCTCGGCGGAAACAAGGACATAGACAATCTCATAATCCTGCCGCGCAAGCGATGGGCAAAACTTGGCAAAGAGCGCAAGTATCTGACAGCGTTTGGAGAAATGCGGCAGATGCGCAGGCAGTTGCGCGCCCTCGGGACCGACCTCGCAATCGACGCGCAAGGACTTTTGCGCAGCGCGTTCTGGACACTGGCCGCACACGCAAAGCACAACATCGGCCTCTGCTCTCAGGAAGGCTCGCAGTTTCTAATGAAAGAAGTCGTCAAAAAAGACGACAACCCGAGCGGGCGCATGTGCAACGACTATCGTTGCCTGCTGGAGCATATGGGCGTGCAGGCCGAACCTTTCGCAATGAGCCTCTGCCCAACGGAGCAATCCCGCAAAGAGGCCGCAGCAATGCTGCCAACCAATGATGGCCAGCAGCGCCCCGTAATGCTCTACCCCTTCACCACTCGCCCGCAAAAACACTGGTTTGACGAACGCTGGGCGGAGCTTGCCAGACGAATCGTAAGCGAGTTGAAACGCCCGGTGTGGATTCTGGGAGGTCCGGCAAACGAAAGCGCGGCAAAGGCCATAGCGACAGCCTCCGGCGTGGGCGAAAGCATAACAATAGTCGCTGGCAAGGACTCCAACATCGCACAAAAAATGGGCCTCATAGAACGCGCCGCCGCCGCTGTAGGCGTGGATACGGGTCTGTCCCACATCAGCCTGGGCCTTGGCACCCCGACCGTCGTAATGTTTGGCTCCACACGCATTTACACAGAGACATGCCCCCTGCCGGGCATAATACTATACGACAGAATGCCCTGTTCCCCATGCAACAGGCACCCAAGCTGCGGCGGAGACTTCACCTGCATGAAAAAGATAAGCGTGGGCACTGCGTTCGATGCCCTTGTCAAGATTCTGGAAGGGCGTGAGTAATGAGCGGAAGTAACGGAACGGCGCGAAAAATTGCAGACATTGTTCTGCCCCCGATGGCTTGGGCGACAAGCCGCGCTCTGGGTCTGCTCGCATGGTGCTTTAGCGAACGCAAAGATATTGCCCTTCGCAACCTGGCCCTCTCGTTCCCCGAACGCAGCGAAGAGTGGCGAAAGCGCACGGCGTTCAAGAGCATCATGAGGATGATGGAAATGTTCCTCATCCCGCTAGTGAACCCGCTCCTTAGTGACGACGAACTTTCCCGAAGGCACGTAATCAGCCCTGAAATGGCGGAAAAAATCCATGCGCTCTGCCAGAAGGGAAAGACCATATTCCAGCCGCCGCACTGCGCCATGAGCGAGGCAGGCGTGTTCATTCCGCACATAATACCGGACATGAACATATCCACCATGTACCGCGCTCTGGACTGGAAACCAGCGGAACGTTACGTTCGCTGGGCGCGCTCGCGCTGGGGCGTGGGCCTGATTTCCCGAAAAGACGGCCTTCTGGAAGTGCGCCGCCGCATCGGCGAGGGCGAAAACCTGCTGATTCTCTTCGACCAAAGCGCAGGAAAAGCAGGCGCGTTGATACTCAGCTTCGGGCGCGTATGTTCGGCCACGGACCTGCCCGGAAGTCTGGCCACCCGCTTCAACTCCAGCGTTGCGCTTATAATTGGCCGCAGGACAGGATTTCTGCGCTCGTCCATAGAGGTTTACGAAGTGGAAAACGACGGCAGCGCGGCGGACATCACAGCCCGCACCAGCATCATGTTCGAGAATCTCCTCCGTGAAGACGACGAGCTTTGCGCAGACTGGATGTGGTCTCACCGTCGCTGGAAATGCCTCATGTCCGGCGAAGGACGCTGCCTGAACCTTCGGAGCAAAAAGAATTATGTCGATTACAGCCTGCGTGCCATTGGCCTTGAGGAACAGCCCCGCTGCCTGCCCTACGTTCTGAGAGTTCCAGAAGCACGCGGCAAGGCCGAATGCCTCGCGGCTCGAATGCCCGCGTTGCGCGAACGCCGCAAGGATGTTCGCTGGATAGCGATATGCCCCGAAGAGCACAAAGACCTGTTCGTCGAAGGGAACAATTGCGAACGTGTCATTGCCTTCACCAAGGGCGGCCTGAACGCGGCCTTGAAAGACGCAGCAAGGGAATGGACGGAAGTGTATCTGTCCTTCGAGGCCGACAGCCCCGTACACCGCGAAGCAGGACTCTGCAACGCGCTCTACTCGACCGGCTTTTCGAGCAAGGCAAGCAATGGCAGGAAGCACAAACGCTGCACCGTTCACTGCATCCCCGAAAGCGCCGACAAGGCCACTTTCGACAAAGCTCTGGATGATTTCTTCCGCCACTGCGGCTACGAAATGGACGAATGAGCCTAAGCGCATAGTCACGATTATATCACATTGTAAATCAACATCTAAAAGAACAGGCATCACAACGAACGCAGGCATATTCAATTGCGAGGGAGACATTCCTTGACCTGCCGCCAAATGCCGACAATGCTCTTTAACCTAACCCCATGGCCGAAGGATATCAGGTAATAGCACGCCGCTGGCGCCCCCGCCAATTCGACGAAATAGTCGGACAGGACCACATCGTGCGCACCCTGAAAAACGCCATTTTGCGCAATCGCATCGCACATGCCTACCTGTTTGTAGGACCGCGCGGCACAGGCAAGACAAGCACGGCGAGAATCTTTGCCAAGGCGCTAAACGCCGAAGGTGGACCCAGCGCGTCGCCGGATGATTCAACGCGCACGGCCCAGGACATCATGGCGGGCAACTGCATGGACGTTATCGAAATCGACGGTGCGTCCAACAACTCCGTCGATCAGGTGCGCGACCTGCGCGAAGACTGCCAGTATGCGCCCAGCCAGTGCAGCTTCAAAATCTACATCATTGACGAAGTGCACATGCTCTCGCCTGCGGCGTTCAACGCGCTGCTAAAGACGCTTGAAGAGCCGCCCCCGCACGTAAAATTCATTTTCGCCACGACAGAGGCCAACAAAGTCCTGCCGACAATCGTGTCGCGCTGCCAGCGTTTCGAGTTCCGCCCGATTCCCGAAGATCTTATCTGCAAGCGCCTTGGGGAAATTGCCCTATCGGAGAAAATCACCGTTGATTCCGAGGCTCTTCTCGCCATTGCACGCCTTGCAAACGGCGGCATGAGAGACGCCCAGAGCATCCTCGACCAGATGATTTCCTTCTGCGGGGACAACATCTCCGAGGGCGACGTGATGGACGTTTACGGCCTTGCCAGCTCCGCCACGGTGCGCGCTCTTGCCAAGGCTCTGGCAACGGGCGACTACCCCGCGATTATGGCCGCGGTGGAAAGCCTGACCGATGAAGGGCGCGATCTTTACCGCGTTCTTAGCGACTTGGCAGAGACGGCCCGCGCGGCCCTCATGGACGCTATTTCGCACAACGGCACAAGCTCGCTGCTTGGGCGGGACATGGGCACCGAGTCCATCCTCAGAATGCAGGAAGCTCTGCACAGCGGAGCCTCTCTTGTCCAAAGGGGCCTGTCCGAGCGCGTGAACTTTGAAATCGCCCTCTTCCGCGCTGTCGAAGCCAGCCGCAGCAGAGCGATTGACGAGCTTATACGAGAGCTGTCCAGCATTGCCGACGAGCTACCGGAAACATCGGCTCAAAAAAAAACTTTGTAGCGGTTCCGCCCAGGGCTGAAAGCAGGCTCACGGCTCCGGCCAAGACCGCGATTCCGGCCAAAGTCCGACAAGAGGAGCGCAAGACCCCCTCGAAGCCTGCACCCGAGAAGCCTACAGCGGCGAGCGAAAGGCCCGTGTTCGCGGCCTCTCCCCTTGAGGCGCCCGAAACGACTCCAGCCACAATCGACGCCTTCTCCGCGAAATCCGAGGATGACGAAGTCGATGATCTGCCGGACGAAGCAACGACTACTGGCAACGTTCAAGCGACGTGCGCAACGGCCGCAGACGACGATTCCGAACGCTGGGAGGGCACCATGGCCCAGCAGTGGAACGAACCCGCGTCAGAAGAAAGCCGCCCGCATAGAAGCGGCAGTCCCGCAGCAAAGTCCAAAGCTCCGCGAACAAGCATCGAAGAAGCCCTGCCCAAGATTCCCGCAGAGATCCGCGACTACATGCGCGAAAAGCTAAAGAGCGACTTCCACCTGATAAGGGCCTACGAACCCGGACTCGCGGCAAAGGACAGAGTGGCGACTAAACAAAAGATTCTCGATGACACCGACGATTTCATACCGGACGAAACTGACGACATGAATTAGCAGACAAGTTTAATCGTTACTCCCGAATCCAGACACGATAGCTACTAGCCACATATAGAGAACATGTCTCCCCATGGCGCGAGTCTAATACAGGATCTTGGCATAGTCGTGGCAGGCGCGGCGATAGCCTCGACGATATTCCGCAAGCTGAAGCTGCCTGTAATCTTCGCATATCTCACAGTCGGGCTTCTGCTCGGAGACGGCATTATGCCTGTGGCGATACTCTCCGACGAGGAAAGTATCCACCAGATTTCGCAGCTCGGCGTGCTGTTTCTGCTCTTTTTCATGGGCATGGAGTTCGACCTTGGCCGCCTGCGCCGCGTGATGGGAGCCGCGCTGATGGCACTTGTCGCCCAAACGCTGGCCATGCTCTACCTTGCGAGGCTGCTCTCCCCGCTCATGGGTTGGGACAATGTCAGCAGCCTATTCTTCGGCAGCCTGCTGGCCATAAGCTCCACGATGGTGACGATGCGAGTCCTGCACGAGCAAAAGCGGGACAAGATGCCGCACGCGCAACTCGCCGTCGGGATAATGATACTCGAAGACCTGCTTGCGGTCCTTCTGCTCGTGCTTCTAAGCGGTGTAGCCGTGACCAAGAACCTCGACTGGCAGTCGCTGGAACTGGTCTCGTTCATGATGGGCGTCTTTGTAATAGGCATGTTTTTCATTGGCCGCCTTTTCGCGCCCAAGCTCATCGCCTACGCCGAAGACGGAGACAACCGCGAAGCCCTCACAATCGTATCCGCGGGGCTGGCTCTTGGAATAGGCGCACTGGCCATAAGGCTGCATTTCTCGGAAGCACTCGGCGCCTTCGTGGCCGGAGCCATAATATCCCGCACCCGCCTTGTCCACACCGTCCTCAACAACAACCGCAGCCTGCGCGACCTGTTCAGTGCGGTGTTCTTTGTCACCATCGGCCTGCAAATAGACCCGGTGCTGGTCCTAGGCAACATAGGCTGGGTGCTCTTTATAAGCGTCCTGATGATAGTCGGCAAAATCTCAAGCTGCTTCATCGGGCTGTTCCTGTCAGGTCAGGCTGGCAACAGCAGCTATCGGGCCTCCGTTGCAAAGGCGCAGATTGGCGAATTCAGCTTCATCATTGCCGCGCTGGGCAAACAACTGGGCGTTACCGACGAAAGGCTGACAGCAATAGCCTTTGGAGTCGCGCTCATCAGCATACTCCTTACCCCGTATCTTAGCGTCAGCTCCAGCGAACAGTACAAGTGGTTTGCAGACCACATGCCGCGCCAGATTACGCGCTTTGCAAAGTTCTACCGCAACTATCTGGACACCGTGACTGCGGAGCTTGACAAAAGCCGCGTGCTTCGCCTGACGCGCCGCCCGCTTATCCAGATAACAATCTACTTCTTTCTAATTAGCGGCATTGTTCTCGGCGGGGCGGTAACAGCGCGCTGGGTGTCCCATCTGGATGTGCCAGATCCCCTGCTCTGGGGCCTTGCGGTATGGATATGCACGGCGATTCTATCCGTCCCGTTTGTAATCGCCACCGCGCGGAACATCTCGTCCATAGTGTACATGGTTACCGATGCCCTGATGGCACACAACCGGAACCGATCCATCATGCAGGGCCGGGTGAACAACCTCGTCAACATGCTCGCGACGCTGCTTTTGCTCCTGGTCCTTGGCGGGTTCTTCCTCTCTGTCGCAGCACCCTTTCTGCCCCGTGGAACGGCGCTTATACTGTTTGCCATATTGGTTGTAGGAATCGCACTGTTCTTCTGGCGGAACATGGTGCATATCAATAGCCGCATCGAGGCATTGTTCATAGACAGCTTCAACGACGACGGCAGCGAACAGGCCGAACAACGCCGTTTGGACACCATCGCGCGCCTGCGCAAAGACTACCCCTGGCCGGTTGAGATACGGGAAATAAAGATCGGACGCCTTAGCGAAGCCGCCGGAAAGGCGCTCAGGGAGCTGAATCTGCAAACAAGAACCGGCAGCATGATACTGGCGCTGGTGCGCTCGGGCATAGAGGTGTTCAACCCGGGGCCGGACACTTACCTTTTTCCTGATGACACGGTAGTTCTGCTCGGCCCATTCGAGAGCAATCAAAAGGCTGCCGACATGCTCTCGGCCAAGACCGACGTAAGCACAAGCCCAAAGCCGATCAAGGGCGCGTTGAAGATCGAGCGCGTAATCCTCCCCCAAGGCAGCAGTATGGACGGCGACACACTGGCCGGCCTCAACCTGCGCAAACGTTTTGGCATAAGCGTCATAGGGATACAGCGCGGAGCAAGGCAGATTACCAGCCCCGGGGCCGAAGAGCTGCTAAAGTCCGGCGACATGCTCATATACGTAGGCAGCGAGGAACGTTCCAAGGCGTTCAGGGCATTTATTGACGGGGAAAAAGTGCCGGTCATGGATGAGATTCCACCACCAATCGACAACTCCTAGGGGATGGCACAGCAAAAGCAGTACATTCTTGTTGATGGCTACAACGTTACGCATAGTTGGCCGCAGTTGAAGCGCATGATGGGGCATGACATAGATGCTGCGGCGAGCTTGCTTGTGGAGAGGCTGTCAGTGTTGCACGATGCGGTCAGTTGCGAGGTTACGGTGGTGTTCGACGGAAAGTCCGATGCGGTAGAGACCATGTATCCCGCAGGAGATAAAGCCCCTTGCGTCATATACTCGCCAAGCGGGACAAGCGCGGACGCAATAATAGAGCAGATAGTGAACAATGCGCCTGATGGCGACGCGTTCACGGTGGTGTCCAAAGACAACGCGCTGTGCCTGAGCGTATTTGCAAGAGGCGCTCACGTCATTTCGCCGGAAACTCTGCTTGAGCGGGTCCGCAAGGAACGAGATCTGATGAGCAAGACTCTTCTCGCGCAGCGCAAGAAACACAATTCGGACTTCGGAAACAAGCTCTTCCAGTAGCCGGAAGTAGCATTATGCAAGACGAGCTATTATCCACAAGACTTAGCGATGTATGGATCGCGTTCGTTCCCAGAATTTAAATAAGATTTAACGTTGATGTGCAGCAAGAGATTCAATGATAATGTTCTTCGCATGAAGAAATTACTAACAATCTCTCTATTCCTAGCCGCAGCCCTAGTACAAACTGGTTGCGTTGTCGGTCGTCGCACGGTTGATCTTCCGGTTCCTGCCATGGCTACTGGCGAATCCGGCAAAGGAGACATACGCATTACTGAAGTGACGGATGCCCGCCAGTTCATGAATGAGCCTAGCGACCCATCCATACCGTCAATCGACGGTGACGTGACGACCATGAACGAAGCCATAAAGTCGGTCATGATAGGCCGTCAGCGCAATACTTGGGGACAAGCAATGGGAGACATTGCTCTACCCGTAGGACAAACCGTTCAAGAGCGCACACAAAAGCTTATCGAAGAGGGTCTGAAGCAAAAAGGCTACTCCATAAGCACTGATATGGCCTCTCCAAACACGGCGAAAGTGGTAGTTCGCGAGTTTTGGGCATGGTTTACCCCCGGGATGTGGGGAGTAAGCTTTGAAGCCAAAATCAATTGCTTGGTCACCATTACTGTAGATGGTAAGATTTACGAATTCACAGTATCCGGTTATGGCAAGAACGTTGGGCAGATGGCCAGTGACGCGAACTGGCAGAAGGCTTATAACATAGCGTTCAATGACTTTATGGCGAAACTTTCGCTCACATTGGAGAAGAACGGACTGTAATCATATTTCGCACATTACGACAAAGGCCGGACGCATCAATCGTCCGGCCTTTGCTGTGCATTGAATTACATTCGCAGCTATTTATGCAAAAAAATGGTGACATGTACAGCTACTTCGGACTGTTGACGAACCTGTTCTCCGTGCCCTTGCAGAGGCGGGCGATATTGGAGCGGTGCCGAATGATGAGTATCGCAGCCAGAACGAGCGTAAAGTAGCGAATAATTGCAGGCTCACTGAAAAGCCACGCAGCCAAGGGAAGGCTAAGGCCAAGAGCAATCGAGGCGAGCGAGACGTAGCGCGAGGCATAGAACACTGCCAGCCACGCGATCACCCCCACGATTATCACCAGAGGACAAAGGGCCAGAAGGCCGCCGATTGTCGTGGCCACCCCCTTTCCGCCACGAAAACCAATGAAAACGGAAAAGCTGTGCCCAACAAGCGCCGCGACAAGACCCGTGACGCCCAGCTGTGCGCCCCATCCCTGCCCTGCAAACACCAGCATGGGAATGCCCGCTGCGGCAACGCCCTTGAGCGCGTCCATAACAAAGCAAAGATTCCCCGCGCCCTTGCCAACGACACGCTTGACGTTTGTCGCGCCCGGGTTCCCGCTGCCGGCCTTGAGGATGTCAACACCGTGCCTTTTGGAAATGATTACGGCAAAGGAAACCGAACCAACAAGGTATGCGGCAAGGGCCACGATGAGAAAGTATGCGACTGGAGCTGTCATAATCTGCAATTATCCCATTTATACAACAGCCCGCGGGCCATGCAAGACTCGCGGGCTGATGATGCTTTTAGAAAACGAAACGGCTCTTCTTACGAGAGGTCAACGAGGCTTACGCCCTTGATGTCCTTGTGCGATAGAAGCTCGGATATGGCCTTTTCGCAGGGCTTGCTGTCCATCGTGCAGATGTTCAGGGCAAGGCCGCCAACGTTGTTGCGCGACAGCGACATGTTGGCAATGTTGAGGCCGTTCTTAGCGAGGACTGTGCCGATGTGACCGACGATGCCGGGCACGTCGTTGTTCTCGACTACGAGCAGGAAGCCGGAGAGAACCGCCTCCACGTCGCGCCCGTTGAGCGAAACCATGCGGGGCTTCTGGCTCTTGCCAAAGAGGGTTCCGGCCACGCAGAACTTGGCACCGCTAGCGCATTCTGCCTCGACGGCGAGAAGGTCCGTGTAATCGGTGTCCGTGTTGGAGCTGTGGGCCTGCACCTCTATGCCGAGGCGCTTCATGGCGCGCGGGGCGTTGATGTCGTTGATATCCTGGGCAATCTTGCGCAGGTAGCCGCGCTGGACGGAACGGACGACGGGCAGGTTGTCGTAAGATGTCATCTTGCCCCAGCCGCGGATCGTGATCTTCGTCACGTCCTTGGCAGACACCTGTTGGAGCACACTGCCCAACAGTTCGCCAAGACGGATGTAGGGGGCGAGAATCTTGAGAGTGGCGGGGTCAACGGCGGGAGCGTTGATAGCGTTGCGTATCATGCCGCCCTTGAGGACGGAGCCGATCGCCTCGGCGACCTCGATACCCACGCCTTCCTGAGCCTCCACCGTGGATGCGCCAAGGTGGGGGGTCATGATGACATTGGGCAGGCCGCGCAGGGGGCTGTCGGCCTGGAGAGGCTCGGCGTCGAACACGTCAAGACCGGCGGCGGCGACCTTGCGGCTCTTGAGAGCTTCGGCCAGCGCAGGTTCGTCGATAAGGCCGCCTCGGGCGCAGTTCACGATGCGCACCCCGTCCTTCATCTTGGCGATGGCGGCGGAGTTTATCATGTTCTTCGTCTCGGCCGTCTTGGGCATGTGGATGGAGATGTAGTCCGCCTGTGCGAACAGGGCTTCCAGCTCCACCTTCTCGACGCCCATCTGGTGCGCCTTTTCCTCTGTAAGGTAGGGATCGTAGGCCAGAACGCGCATGTTGAAGGCGAGCGCCCTCTTGGCGAGGTTGCCGCCGATGCGGCCAAGGCCGATTACGCCCAGCACCTTGCCGTTAAGCTCGATGCCTTCAAAGCTCTTCTTGTCCCACTTGCCAGAGCGCATCGAGGCATCTGCCTGCACGACGGGGCGCGCGGTGCAGAGCATGAGCGTAAAGGCCAGCTCGCAGGCGGCAATGGTGTTGCCTCCGGGCGTGTTCATGACGATGACGCCGCGCTCTGTGGCAGCGTCCACGTCGATGTTGTCCACGCCGACACCGGCGCGGCCAACGGCCTTGAGCTTCGGGGCGGCCAGGATCACCTCTCGGGTGATCTTCGTCGCGCTGCGAACGATGATTGCGTCCACATCGGACACGAAATCGATGACCTTGTCAGGAGTGGAAGACTTGAAAGCCTCCACCACTTCAAAGCCCTGCTCACGGAGCAAGGCGACGCCCGATTCTGCAATCTTGTCTGCTACGAGGATTTTCATGATGGCCAAAAACTGGACAATTAAGACTCTTGCCGCCTCATTGCAACGAAAAGAACAAGCTATTCGAAGGCCGGACTAAACAAATGGACGTCATGACAAGAAACGCCCAGACATATGCAAACGAATTATCCCCGTATGAAGATGACTTAGCCAAGTAAAAAAGGCGCGTTCCCCCACGGAACGCGCCTTCCCCACTATGAAACCACTGCCCGACCTTTATCTGGGAATCCATGCCCAGGCGCCAAGGTCGAGAGAGCCGGTCTCGTCGATGTACATCCAACCAAGGTCGGTCCAAACCCAAGGAGCATAGGCAATGTAAACACTGCCAAGCCAATCTCCGGTGGCCGCCCAGTTACCAGTAACATCATATCCCATCCACGCATCAGGAGCGACCGAGGTCCCACCCTGCTGCGTATCGTAAACAAAACCCCACAAACCGTTTCCGGTATAAAGTTCGTCAAAGACCCAGATCCAGCGTCCGTCGGCGTATATCCAAGGCTGGTATCCTATGTAAACGCTACCTCCGAGCCAGTCGCCAGAGTCCGACCAGTTGTATTCTGTATCAAACTGGCCAAGCCATGGCTCGCTCTGAACATACTGACGCATCCAACGGAGTGCAGGACGCTCGTTGCTGTAATCGTCTGTTAAATATGCGTCTGTCGGGCTTCTCCACATGCCTACGCGGTAACCCCACATTACCACGCCGATAACGGAAGGATGCTCCCAGAACATGGGGAAAATCTCCTGCATCTCCGCAAGCTGGACGGCGTCCGATTGGGCGTCTGGCAGACCTTCGTCGCCATCTATGTCCATCTCGGTAATGATGATGGGCAAGCCTGTGGCCGCAAGACGGTCCAAATTACGCTTCATGTTTGCGACAGTGTAATAAACTGTTTCAAACGCGTGCCCCTGAACACCTATTGCATCAATCAGGCCTTCGTTTTTAAGCTCGTTGACCATGCTGATGTATTCATCCGTGTTAACATCATTTCCAATGATGTTATACTCGTTTATCATCAACGGCGTGTCCGGGAAATACTCTTTGGCAAGCCGGAATGCGCCAACAATCCACGGGTGCGTGCCGTCGGTCGCCGTGCCGCCAAGTGCGTTGATGTAGTTGCCCGAGTCGGTCTTGGCATTGTTTGGCTTGGCGTGAATAGGCTCGTTTACAACCTGAAGATAGTCGATGTCAGGATAGCGTTCCGCGACTGCCTCAAACCATTCACGTATTTCGGCGAGCTGCTCCGCTTCCGATAGCGAACTGATCCAAGTCGGCTGCTGCGAGCCCCATACAAGAACGTGCATACTGAACGGGTAGCCATTGTCCTTGGCCGCATGGTAGGCCGCGTCCAAGTCTGTCCACACCATTCTGTCTCGTATGCGTTCTACGGAACCCCATTTGCCGCCGTTGGCAGGAATGACCGCGTTCCAATAGGTGTGAAAATAGCGATCTTGATCGTTGTTGGAATGACAAGAACCGAGGAACTTGGCCTTTCCTGAGGCAATGTGCGGCCCCTCGGGAATGTACTCGACTGGCGCAACGCTACTGCCTGGAAGGCCGTTTTCGATCTGGTTAACGGTGAAATAGAGGCCCTTCGGCGCAAAAGCGAACTTGTCGATCCAGAGGCCGTCCTCTCTGCCCGCGAACTGGAAAGACTGCGTAAGCGAGGACGCATCCACAGCGAACACACCGCTTTCGTCGGCAGGACTTAGCTTCATCCACTTCCAGACGCTCGTATTTTCAACGCCGCCATTAATTATGACCTCGTCAGGATCCGCGTACCCTGTCGCGCCGTATATTCCGTTTACCGTGGTCCATGAATCGGCGTCTTCCACATCCTTTACACCGAATCCCTTGCCGTAAAAAAAGCTATCGTCTTCAGCTCCGCCCGAGCCTACGTAGAGCCGGACGTACAAATCGTAATCCCCCGCCGTCGGCAGAGTTACCGACAAAGTGCCAACGCGCGTAGTGGAAGACGGAACCGTGCCTGTGTAATTGCTGGCTACTCTTACATAGGTCAAGGTGGTACCGGCCACGGCTGTAAGGCCCGAACCGAGTTGACCGGATTCAGCCTCTACAAGAATCGCAGTGTTTTGAGAAAACGCTACTGCTGGCAGAGCCAGAAGCGCGGCAAGAGTAAGGGGTAATGCTTGCATGGGTATTAGTTTTGGGGGAGGCACTCATCTGCCCCATGTTGATGAATAGAATCATTCATCACATTCATAAACACTGCCCACCGTCTAACAATAGGATTGAATCAGCGCATATAATTGCAGAACAAGACCCGACTCGGTCCTGAAAAGACTCCGCGAAAACAGGCGGAATGCGTTGGCCTTTTCCTTTCTCTTTGGATAGGTAATCATGCCTCAAACAATGCACCTTGTATCCTGGAACGTGAACGGGCTGCGCGCAGTCCTCAAGAGCACCCTGCCCGACTTTCTCGCGCAAACAAACGCGGACATATACTGCTTTCAGGAAATCAAGGCCATGCCGGAACAGGTTGACGTAGAAGGTTTTCCGCCCGCAGGATACCACGCGGTGTGGAATCCGGCGCAGAAAAAGGGCTACTCGGGCACGCTTGTCCTGAGTAAAGAAAAGCCCATTTCCGTGACTCTCGGCCTTGGCTACGAGGAGCACGACACCGAGGGGCGCGTTATTACCTGCGAATTCGAGGACTTTTATCTCGTCAACGTATATACGCCAAACGCCAAGAACGACCTCTCGCGCCTTGCATACCGGCACGACACTTGGGACAAGCTCTTTCTTGAGCACATGCAAAAGCTTCAGGCCAGGAAGCCCGTCGCAGTGTGCGGAGACCTAAACGTCGCTCACAGGGAAATCGACCTTGCCCGTCCCAAGGAAAACGTCGGCAGCGCTGGCTTCACTCCCGAAGAGCGCGAAGGCTTCGACAATTTCGTTAACGCGGGCTTCATCGACAGCTTCCGCCACCTGCACCCGGACGAAGGCGGGCACTACACATGGTGGAGCTTCCGCGCGAACGCACGCGAAAGGAACGTGGGCTGGAGGATTGATTACTGGCTAATCTCCCCCGCCCTTCTACCCAGAGTGCAGGAAGCGTCAATAATGCCCCAGACAACAGGCAGCGACCACTGCCCCGTAGTCCTGAAGCTGGCCTAGCAGCGAACTCCGAGCGGCGCCTGCGAACCCGGCTTCGCCGAAATAACGGCAGCCGTCCGGATCCGCAAACGTCGCGAAGTGAACACATCGCCGCTTATTCGGCGACAATCTCGTAAACCATCGGAGCCTCGCTGCCCACGCTGTTGTCCAGCAATAGGCTGAAACCGCCTTCAGCAAGGGACTTCACGGCAACCACGCCCTTGCGCTTTCCGTCGAGGCCGAGAACATAGGCGCTTAACCCCGACTGCGATTTACTTACGCGTATTTCCGCCTTGGATACGCGCACAAGATGCGGCAGCTTGCCCCAGTCGGTCAAAAGGCGCATGTCGCTGTTTGCAAAGCTCGCGCCCGTATTGACCTGTTCAGGCAGGTGGAAGAGCAGCATGTGGCGACTTTCCGCAACGGGCTTTCCGTCCAGCGATACAAGAGCGAGCGTCGTGGCGCCCGCGCCGCTTAGGTCCACGCTGACAAGCTCGCCCTCATAATGCCCCGCACGGCTCGCGGTGAAGCTCTCCGCCTCTGGAACGACGATTTTGAACAAGCCTTCGGATGCGTTGAGCGTAAGTTCGCCAGTGTCGCTGACGTATATGCCCTTTTCCAAGTCAAAGGAACCTTCGGGAATGACTCCGCGCTCCTGCATTGCGGGCAGCAGTCCCTTGTCGGGAGCGGCGTAGTCTGCGTCCGCGGCAAAGCGAGTAGAACCCGTGAGCGGCCCATCGACGGCGTCCTTCCCCTCTGCCCATACGCTGCCCACACCCGTAATAAGGCCCAGCATTTCAATCGGCTCTGCAAAGCCTTCTGCACCCCAGCTCGACGTGACATCGTAACCGTTGCTCGCATCCACTGCGTAGCTGACAAAGCCCTTTGCGGGGCTGATGTAGCCATTCATGTAAAGCAAGGCGCCGAGGCGCTCGGCCATCTGCGATACGGGGTCCGTCGCCAGATCGAAGCCGTTGGCGGAGCTTTCGCTCGTGATGTTGTCGATATTGTGCGAATGGGCGAAACGGTACAGGCCGTCCCAGTTCTGAAGAGCGGCGTACGCGGCCATGAGAATCGGCCCTTCGGCGCGGAAACGGTTCGGGTTGCAGTGGTTCCACTCCGTAATCGTGTAAGGGCGGCCTGCGATGCGGGCGGGAAACAGTGTGCGCGGGAAAAACGCCTCGGCCTCCACGGCGCTCAACTGCGTGTAGCGGTACGGCAAAGTCCACCACTGGCCCGGGAACTCGGGATGGTCCCAGTAAATGTGGTTGTCCACATAGTCGTAGCGGGAGCGCGGCTCGGTCAGGCTTATCGCGACAAGGCAGTTTGTACCCGTAAGCGGGACTTTCACGCCAAGCTCGTTTTTGAGGTAATCCTCATACATGCGGTCACCTTTTAGCTGTATGCCGTTGAGGAAGCGGGACGCCGCCTGCTGTTCCTCTGCCCAGCCCTGCGGATTGACGCTGTTCTCCTGCTTCCACTCTTCAAAAAGGCCCTCGTAGAGCTTTGCGATGGCTGGCGAGTCTTTCCACACCGTGCCAAGCGGATCTTCGTTGACGGGGCAAATGCCGACAAGGGCGGGATCGTCCTTGAGCGCCTTGCCCGTGTAGGGGTTGACGTGCGTCATGACGCGCTCGGCAAAAGTCTTCCAATTCTCGTACGCGCTGGGCAACACAGGTGGCAAAGCCTTGAAACCGGAGCGTATCGGCTCGTTGATTTCCGGTATCTCGCCAAGGCGTATCTGACGGTATGTAAAGAGGTCTATCATGATGTACATGCCGCGCTTCTGACACTCCGCAATGAGGTATTCCATGCGGTCGAGCATGTCGGGGTCCGGCGTCATGGAGTCGGCGCTTTTCTGCGTCATCATGTCGTCGTAATGATGGAAGCGGACGACGTTGTAACCATACGCGGCAAGGCTCTCGGCAATGCGCGCGGCGTCCTTTTTCTCTGGAAAGTTCGCGCTATAGCAGAGGTTCGTACCGTAGAACACGACTCTCTCTTGCGGAGCTTTCTCAAAGTAAAAATGGCCGTCTTCATCCACCTGCACAAAGCCGTGCTTGCCTGCCGGCCCGTCAAGGTGCGCTGACAAATCGAGCGCACTGCCGCTTGCCACGTCGAGGCTGGACTTTACGGGGCGCCAGTCTTCCCCGGGCATGGCCACCATTGGCTGCGAGCGCGGCATCTCGTATTGCCTCTTGGAAAGGGTGACGCCCACGATGCCCCACGCGGCCTTTTTTGCAGAGCTGAACGTAATTGACTTCACGCGCTTGCCGGACAGCTCGAACTCCGACACGTAAAGGCCCAGCTTGCCCCCGCGCGAGGATTTGGTCCATGCGACAAAGCCGTTTTCAAGCGTCATCGGGTTCCACCAGTCGGCAAGCTCGCGCCCTGTCTCGACTTTGAAAATGCGGCGCGTGCCGTCGTCGTACGACACTTTGATTTTGCCCACCATCGTGCCAGCCTGCGGCATCCACGCACCGGAGTGCAGCACGTAGAGGTATTTTGACTCCGTGGAGGAATCGACGTCCACAACCACTTCTTCCGGGAAATACATGCGATCGCCACCGGCAAGCATTATGACGCTTTTGCCCTCGTTGGCCGCGGGATTTGCAATGTCGAAAGCAAGCTCGCCGAACATGAACTCTCCAAGGGGCAGGCCGGACAAGTCCTTGCCCGCGCCCTGATCCGTCCAGCCGCCCTTCTTGTCTCCGTAGTATTCATCGACAAGGCCCATGTTGGCAGCGGCGGAAATGTCCACAGCGACAGAGGCATTACAAGGTGAATCGGCGCATTGGTCCGCAGCGTGCAGCGGTGCGCAAACGGAAAGAAGGATAACGGGTGCGGCAATGCGCCGCATCAATAGCGTGGTCATATTCGGAGGGGATGTGGGGTTGAATGATCTGGCAATCACAATGCGTGCGACGCCAAGCTTAGCCATAGGCCGCTTAATCGGACAGCATTTTAGGCCACCACTAACAACCGGTTTCGTCGCGAGAACGATAATTTGCGGATGGGCTCAAGCTCTGCACCACCGATGCGTATGCTTCGGCATTGACAGTCTTGGGATAGGCAAACGCAGTCGCCGTAAAGGCAAAGCCCTTAAAGCAAGGAGGGTTTACACCCTCCCGCCGCAAAGACCGTTCGCAGCAGAAATCAAAGTTATTAGTGGTGGCCTTTACATAAAGGCAAAGTGCCATGCGCACAAGCAGACAAAGGCTTGATTATGAACAAACACAGGCCCATTTCTCCCGCTTTTGCTTTATCTTGGGGCTTTGTGCCGCTACATTGGCCTCTGAAAACAGATGCCTTACGACGAAAACAACCCCACAAAGAACAAGAGTGCGTATTTCAACCGCGAGCTTAGCTGGCTGGCGTTCAATCGCCGTGTGCTCGAACAGGCATACGATGAACGCTTTCCCATTCTCGACAGGATGCGTTTTCTTTCCTTTGTAGCGAGCAACCTCGACGAGTTTTACGAAATCCGCGTCGCTGGGCTGATTCAGCAGGTTGAAAGCAACGTCGTGGAGACAGGGCCGGACGGCCTCGGCCCCAAGGAGCAAATCCGCCGCGTTCACAGTATCAGCGCCTCGCTCGTGCACGATCAATACGAGTGCTGGCACAAGCAGATAGTGCCCGTTCTTGCGGAAAACGGAGTCTTTTTCAAAACGCGCGAACAGTTCACCAAACGGGAAATCTCGTGGCTTGAGAAGTATTTCGACGAGGAGGTTTACCCTGTACTGACGCCTCTTGCCAGCGACCCTGCCCACCCCTTCCCGAGCTTCGGCAACAAGACGCTGAACCTTCTTCTCTGGCTGGACGACCCGGAAACGCCTGAGACGGAGACCATTCTCGCCTTTATCCCCGTGCCGCGCATCCTGCCGCGCGTGGTATGCATTCCGGGCACGGAGCGCGCAAAGCCCGCTTACGTTTTCCTTAGCGACGTTATCAAGACTTTCGCCGACCGCCTGTTCACGGGCTACAAGATCAAGGCCGTACACGCGTTCCGCATCACGCGCAACAGCGACCTTTACATCGACGAGGAAGAGGTGGAAAACCTGCTCCTGTCCATCGAGGAGGAGCTGTACAAGCGCCGCAAAGGCAGCCCCGTGCGTCTTGAAATCGAGGACGGCGTGAACGACGAGCTTCTTGAGAGGCTGCTCACAAACATAGGCCTCTCCCGCCAGCATGTGTTCAACATCAACGGGCCGATAAACATGATGCGCTTGCAAAGCGTTTACGACCTTATCGACAGGCCGGACCTGAAAAGCGCATCTTTCACCCCGCACGTGCCGCACTATTTCAGCGGGGAATACAATATTTACGACGTCATTCGCGAGCAGGACCGCCTGCTGCACCACCCTTACGACTCGTTCAGCCCCGTGGTGGACTTTGTAGCACAGGCTGCGCAAGACCCCAAGGTGCTTGCAATCAAGATGACGCTCTACCGCACAAGCAGCGACAGCCCGATTGTGAAAGCCCTCATGGCCGCGGCTCGCAACGGCAAGCAGGTTACAGCGCTCATCGAGCTGAAGGCTCGTTTCGACGAGGCAAACAACATCAACTGGGCGCGCCTTTTGGAAGAGGCGGGGGTGCACGTCGTTTACGGCTTTGTGAAGCTGAAGACGCACTGCAAATGCTGCCTCGTGGTGCGTCGCGAAGAGAGCGGCATCCGCCGCTATGCACATCTTGGCACGGGTAATTACCACTCGAAAACGGCCAAGCTCTACACGGACCTTTCTTTCTTCACCTGCCGCGAGGATATAACAGAGGAAGTGGCTGCGGTGTTCAACACCCTGACGGGTTTTGCCAAAAGCCCTAAGTTCGAGCGTCTGCTCGTGGCTCCGTTCAACCTGCACTCCAAGATGCAGGAGTTCATCCTGCGCGAGGCGAAGAACGCCAAGGCTGGCAAACCTGCGCGCATAATCGCCAAGTGCAACAGCCTCATTGACAAGGATACTATTGACGCCCTTTACGAGGCTTCGCGCTCGGGGGTGCAGATCGACCTCATCGTGCGCGGCATTTGCGGCCTCGTCCCGGGCGTACCGGGCATGAGCAGCACAATCCGCGTTCGCAGCATTCTGGGGCGTTTCCTGGAGCACAGCCGCATTTTCTACTTTGAGAACGCAGGAAAGCCGGAGATTTACCTCGGGAGCGCGGACTGGATGCCACGTAACTTCTTCCGTCGTGTCGAGGTGGTCTTCCCGGTGGAGCAGGAGGATTTGCGCACGCGTATTGTAGAGGAGGTTCTCGGCAAGACGCTCGAAGATACGACGGCCAAGATACTCAAGCCCAACGGTGCGTATGGCCCGGTGGCTCGTGCAGACGGGCAAGTGTTCGCCGAGCAGGACTACTTCATGTCGCTCGCGGAAAAGAAGACGCGAAGTGAGGTGGAGAATTCAAGGGCTAACGAAAAGGACATTTTCGGCGGCATTTTGAAATAGGCAGGAACCGGAAAAGAAGAAGAAAGCGCTTCTTGACCGCAGATTGCACGGATTAACACAAATTGCAGAAGGATAGTAACTTATCTCTTTCGCAATCCGCTTCCAGTCCTATTTCGTCAGCGGATAAAAAGCGTTGGTTTCTTTTGAGAAACCGCGATAAGCCACTTCTAACCTATGACTAGCCTCTTGCCGTCGTTGGGCGGGAGCTGCTCTTCGTCGTCTTCGGCATTTTCACCTGACGCTTCTTCATTGAAGAGCGCTTCACCGCGGACTTCCCCAAGCATCCTCAGGAAGCTGTCAAAGTCTATCAGCTCCATGTGCCCGCCGAAGTGTTCCACTATCGCGGTGTTGGACTCTATCCAGTCTCCGGAGTTGAGGTAGCGCAAGCCTTCGACCATTTTGTCCGCCGGGGAGTGTATGTGTCCGCAAATAAAACCGTCGCAGTCGAGGCGGCGGGTCATGGCCACGACGCTGTCTTCAAAGCGGCTGATGTAATTGACCGCGCTTTTTACGCGGGCTTTTATCGCCTTTGACAGCGAGAAGAACTCCTTGCCCCTCCAGCGGCGATAGCGGTTGTAATAGCGATTCAGGCGGAGCAGGCCCTGATAGCCGATGTCACCGAGAACTGCCAAGAGCTTGCTGTTCTGCGTGACTGCGTCGAAGGCGTCGCCGTGCAGGCAGATGTAACGCTTGCCGTCGGCGGTGACGTGTATGTGATCCTCGGCGATGCTCAGGTTGTCAAAGGACAGCGGGAGGACTTTCGCCAGAATGTCGTCGTGGTTGCCGCGGATGTATATAACCTCGGTGCCCTTTTTCTCCATTTTCTTCAGCACAAGACGGACAAAGCGCGTGTGTCCGCGCGTCCAGCCACCTTTGCGCTTCAGGCTCCACCCGTCGATGATGTCGCCGTTGAGGATCAGCTTTTCGCAGTGAATATGCTTCAGAAAGTAATTCACCCTGCCGATCTGGCAGTCCGGCGCGCCAAGATGCACGTCTGATATGATTACGGTTCTGAACTTCAAGGCTGTCTTTTTCATACAAGGCTCCGGCAGTGCCGGTGATATTTCCTTCTATAAAAAACAGCTAGACGCATGACAGCTCACAGGTCAAAGCACGTAACCTTTAACGCGCAAAATCTTAACACGTCCGTAACAATCAAGCCTTACACGGCACCGACGAAAAGACTTACGCTGGACCGGCTAAAGCCCGAACCTCTTACAACTGCCGGACGAGGGCTTTCACGACACCCTGAATCAGCAGCTCGGTAACCGGAAAGAGCGCTGGAAACGCCTTATTCTCCGCCTTCAGGTATGGGGAACAACCCTGCTTGTTGATAAAACGCTTCAAGGTCGTTTCCCCGTCGATGAGAGCAGCCACAATATCGCCGTCCTTGGGCGGACTCTGCTCCACAATCACGGTATCGCCGTCATATATGCCAGCGTCCACCATGCTCTCGCCGCGGACGCGCAGGGCAAAGCTGCGCCTGGCCTTGCGAATACCGGCACTCGCTGCGTCAATCTGAATGCGACCGATCTCGGCACCCGCCTCCATCGTTTCGGCATAACCGGCTGCGATTGCGCCATATACGGGAATATCGACGACATCGCCAGCGCCCTCGGGGCGTTTCTCCTCGTTCAAATCCAAAGTAATGCGAAAGGTGCGAGCCTGCCCGGGAACGCGGCTGATGTAACCCTTGCGCTCAAGGGCCTTCAAATGACCCATTACGGCATTCGTGCTCTTGAAGCCAAAGTGGGACTCGATCTCCCTGAAGCTGGGCCAAGTGCCCTGCTCGCGCATGTAGCACTGGAGAAAACCAAGAACTTCCTGCTGGCGATACGTCAAAGGTTCCATGTGTCCACATGTATATTATTCATCTGTTCACGTCAAGCAGCGAAAGCATTTTTTATTCGGAAAACAGCAAATACACGGGAAACACCTTAAAAACGCACATGATAACACCCAAAGTATCAAGCACTTAAACAAGCCGGCAGTAATCTTGCGATATTGCCATTGACAGCC
>JAFGLA010000047.1 GCA_016928295.1 Opitutales bacterium | reverse complement strand
TCCGCAAATGGCCATGTTGGGCGCGGTAATCTACGGTATCCTGACCGTGTTCCAGCTCGTCACCCTGCCTGTGGAGTTTGACGCAAGTCGCCGCGCAAAGCAGCGCCTCGTGGCCCTGACAATCCTTGGCGAGCGCGAGATGGAAGGCGTTAACGACACGCTCGACGCGGCGGCATGGACCTACGTCGCAGCCTTCATAAGCTCCCTTGGCTGGCTGCTCTACTTCCTCGCCGCAAGCAGGGACTAGGGCGCAGCGGACTGTTCGACTCCAGTTGGAATACGGGCGTCTTTCCGGCTAAAAATCCATTCCGCCCCCTCGGGCAGAAAAAATGTAAGCCGTTCTCTAGACCCGTCCCATTCGCGGACGGTGTTCATCCGTCGAAGCGCGCGGGTTTGCGCAACATGACGCAGTCGTGTCGCCGCCGTTTTAAGAAGCCTCGGGATGGAGGATTGCCTATTCCTCTTCCGGGGCTTCTTCGGTTTTACGCACTCTGGCCCAAATCACGCGGCGCTCGTCAACCTCGGTCACGATGACGTCCAGCCCGTCCAGAACCAAGTGCTCGCCCTGCTCTGGAATGCGCCCAAGCTCCGCCGTTATCAGGCCGCCGAAGCTCGAAACGTCCTGATTCTCGAACTCCACGTCCAGCTCCCTCTCAAGCTCGTAAACCGGAGTCAGACCGCTCACGTTGTATTCGCCGTTGGGCGTCTTGCGGATGTTGTCCTCCTCGATGTCGAACTCGTCGCGAATATCGCCGACTAGCAGCTCAAGAAGCCTTTCGAGCGTTATGATGCCCTCCGCGCCGCGGAACTCGTCCACGACAAGTGCCATGTGCTGGCGCTTGCCAAGGAGCAGTTGCAGGGCCTCCTCCACGCTCATGTCCGGCGAAATGCGCAGCATCTCGCGCTTGATTCTGGGCAGGTCCACGCGCCGCTGGTTCTTCACCTTGCGGAATACGTCCTTGATGTGGACCATGCCAACGCAGCGGTCCAGGTCTCCGTCGCAGAGAGGGAAGCGCGTATGCCCCGTCTGGCGGGCCAGCTTCATGTTCTCCTCCGGCGAGTCGTTAAGATCCATCCACTGCACCTGATGGCGGGGCAAAAGGACGTCGCTTACGACAAGGCCGCGCATGTCGAGCGCGTTGCGGAAAATCTTGCGCGCCATGACGGGCATGGGCTGCGAGCCTTCGTTACTGTGCTCTATCTGTTCTTCAAAGCCGAGGGATTCAAGCCCGGGCAGGTCTTTGACGCCAGCCATGCGAAGAAGCGCCGTTGTCAGCGCACGTATCGGCTTTAGCACAAGAAGGCGCAAGGGGGCGAAAAAGAACAGCGCGACGCGCCCCGCACCAAGAGCAGGGGCGGGATGCTTCAGGCCCAGCGCGCGCGGTAGTATGATGCCGCACATCGCATACAGGCCGTATCCGAATGCAAACAGGCAGAGTGCTGCCGCCAGAGCGCCGTACGTGCCCCATGCCGCCTCGCTGCGGACGTACACAACCTGAGCCGCTCTAAGGAGCGTGAATGCATACAGTATCACGCAAAGAAGGCTGGAGCTTCGCGCAAGGCGCACTGTGCTTTCCGCATGGTCAATCATCGAGCGCAGGGCTTCGCGCTCGCGAAGGCGCTCGGCAAGCTCCGGCTCGAAGTGGCTCAGGCACACGCGCAAAAGCGCCAGCTCCGCCGCCACGAGGACTCCGTTAAGCAGCATGAGCAAGATGCCCGCTCCAAACAAGGGCAGCAAGTTGGCGTCGGCGGCATTCATTATAAGGCGCTTGGGGCCAGCAACTCGCGCAGCGCGTCAAGGATACCCGCATTCTGCTCGGGCGTGCCCACGCTTATGCGCAGGTATTCCGGCAGTCCGTAATTGCGCACGGGGCGGACAATCCAGCCTTTTTGCTGCAACTTGGCAAAAATATCCATTGCCGAGGCTCCGAAGCGGACAAGGACGAAGTTAGCCTCCCCATTCACACATTCAAGGCCCATTTCGCAAAGCCCCTCGCGAAGCTGGGCAAGCCCCGCCGCGTTGAGCATCTGGCACTTCTCCACCCATTCCTCGTCATCCACCGCAGCGAGTGCGGCAGCGAGCGCTGGAACGGACACGTTGAAAGGCGGGCGCACCCGGTTGACAAGTTCCGCCAGTTCGGGAGAGCTTATCGAGTAGCCAACTCGAAGACCCGCAAGGCCGTAAATCTTTGAGAAAGTACGCGTGCAGATTCCCTTTTTTCCAGCGCGGATGTGCGGGATAAGGTCGGGCATCTCTTTGCGGTATTCGCGGTATGCCTCGTCATAGACAAGCACCACATGGTCCGGCAGGGCGGCGATAAAGCGATCCAGCTCCGCCTGCGTGCAGACAGTGCCCGTGGGGTTGTTCGGGTCCGGCAGGTACACGAGGCGCGTTTTGTCCGTAATCGCGGCGAGAAGGCCGTCGAGATCTTGCGAAAGGTCTTTGCGCAAAGGCACTTCCACTGGCGTAGCCCCGTAGAGCAGAGTCACGATTTTGCCCGTTATGAACGATGGGCGGCTCATCACCACTTCCACGCCCGGGGCCAGAAACAGGTCGCCCAAAAGGTAGAGAAACTCGTTTGAACCCGCGCAAATGGAAAGCATCGAAAAGTCCACACCCAGCTTTTCCGCAAGGCGGCTGCGCAGGTAGAACGCGCTGTTTTCCGGGTACATCCACGCTCCGCAAAGGGCCTTGCTGGCCGCCGCAAGAGCCTTTGGCGAAGAGCCGAAGGGATTTTCGTTGGACGCCATCTTGGCGATGCAGTCCGGTTCAAGACCCAGTTCCCGCGCCACGACCTCGATGGGCTTGCCAGGTTCGTAAACGGGAACCGTGGCAATGGCGGGTTTGAGCATTTGTGCGTAGTTCATTGATTTACCTCATTCAATGGAGAGAACGGAGAAAAGTCCAGCACGCGCCGCTTGTTAGTGGAGCTGCCTGCCCCCGTGTTGCCCCTTGGATTAACTTCAACTGCGATTAACGCATTAACCGCAGGCTGTACTTGCGCGGCGGCTCGCTTGCTGTACCAGTCTATTACATGGGACAAACGGGTGAAAGCGGCGTGCGCAGGTTCGGCTGGAAAGACATGAAGCCTTTTCTCAAAGGGGGGCGGGCATTTCTTGTAATCGGCTTAATTCTGGGCCTTGTCGATGCGGCGGCTCAGGCCTGCGTGCCACTCTTTTTCCGCTACGCGCTGAACCTTGTGCAGACGGATTCGGCGGCGTTTGTCGAGCAAGGCATAGTGAACATGCTGCTCGTCGGCACGGCCATTCTAGTCGTCTTCATGCCAGCGGCATATTACTTTCACGTCCTGACGATGATCGGGTTCATGCGTTTCTGCCGCAACCTTCAGGTGCAGCTCTACCGGCACGTTTTGCGCATGTCCGTGGACTTCTTCCAACGCTATCAGGTGGGCGAGATCAACGCCCGCCTCAATACCGACGTGGAAGCGGTGGCCAACGGAGCTGGCTTTGTCATGAGCCTTGTCTGGGCACCGGCTTTGCTCATTTACAGCTTTGCGATGATGCTGTGGATAGACGTCTGGTTGACGCTCATTTGCGCTGTGATGCTGGTGGCCATAGCCCTTCTGACGCTGCTTGCCATGCCCAAGCTCAAGGAATGGAACCGCGGCGTGCGCGACGCCTCGGGCGAAGTTTCCGCCGTCGTCACCGAATACGTGGGCATATTCGGCCTGCTAAAGGCGTATTCGCGGGAGGACTTTGCCGCCATGCGCGTGGAGACCAAGAGCGACGATTTGCTCCTTCAGCGCGAGAAAGTTGCCCGCTGGCAGCACGCATTCACGGACTCGATGCAGACTCTGACGCGCTTTGTGGCTCCGCTCATTATCCTTTTCGTCGGCGCGTGGTGGATTACGAAAGGCAGTTTGCTCGCCGGAGACCTTGCCGCGTTCTGGGGCTACTGGCTTCAGCTCTCCGCAGTTGTGCAGGGCCTTGTCTTCACATTCTCGGGCATGATGGGCTCGGTCGCCGCGATGGACCGCCTCTGCGCGTTCTTTCAGGAGCAGTCGCTTGTCAAAGACCCGCAGGAGCCGCTTCGGATTGATGATTTTCAGGGCGGAATCGAGCTGCGCGACGTGCACTTTCGTTACCCGCTGGCGGACAACGAGGAAGGACCGGTGCTTTCGGGACTTAACCTAACAATCCGAGCTGGCGAAAACGTGGCCCTTGTCGGCCCGAGCGGCGCGGGCAAGAGCACGCTTTTGACGCTCATTTTGCGCTTTCACGACCCGGACTCCGGCGCGGTGCTTGTAGACGGGCACGACTTGCGCGAGTATTTGCAAAAAGATTTGCACGAACAGATGGGCATCGTGCTTCAGGAGAGCCTGTTTTTCTCCGGCACGATAGGGGACAACCTGCGTCTTGCGCGGCCCGACGCGGACGAAGCCGCGATATGGGCGGCGCTGGAGGCTGCGAACGCAGCCGCCTTTGTCCGCGCTCTTCCGCAGGGCTTGAACAGCGGCCTTGGCGAGCGCGGTGCGAAGCTTTCCGGCGGGCAGAAGCAGCGCCTTGCAATAGCGCGCCTTTTCCTCAAAGACCCGAAGATTGTGATGTTCGACGAGCCGACAAGCGCGCTCGACGCGGAGAGCGAGGCCCACGTAAAGGAGGCCATGAAGCGGCTCTTTGTTAAGCGCACTTCGATTACGGTGGCGCATCGCCTTTCCACTGTGAAGGACGCCGACCGCATCATCGTGATGGACAAGGGGGCTATTATTGCCGAAGGGCGTCACGAGGCCCTGCGCGAGAGCTGCTCGCTCTACGCCGACTTCTGCTCCAAGCAGGCAGGTGTCTAAGATTTTATGTTCGGTTTCGCCAAAGGGAGAGAATGTGTTTATGTTGCTGCTTGTCAGGGCCGATATAGCCGCATCACTTCTTCATGCTTCCATCGCGAACAGATTTTCTCATCGTCGGGGCCGGATTTGCCGGACTCACGCTCGCGGAGCGTCTTTGTTCGGCAGGTTTTCACTGCACGCTTGTTGACCGCCGCTCGCACATCGGGGGCAACTCGCACGATGAATATGATGCGCATGGGGTTTTGATTCACAGCTACGGGCCGCACTATTTTCGCACCAACTCCCCACAGATACTGGAATACCTGGGCCGCTTCACGCAGTGGAGGCCGCACGTTTACAAAGTGCAGTCCTGGACGGATGGGCGCTACTGGTCCTTTCCGGTCAATCTAAAAACTTTCGAGCAGCTTGTCGGGCACCGTGCCAGCGAGGAGGAGTTTGCCGCATGGCTAGAAGCGGAGCGCATCCCCATTGACATGCCCCGCAACAGCGAGGAAGTCATCCTTTCGCAAATGGGGCGGCGTCTCTACGAGCTTTTCTTTCGAGGCTACACGCGCAAACAGTGGAAGCTAGATCCATCGGAGCTGGACGCCTCGGTTTGCGGGCGCATCCCGATTCGTACCGACCGCAACGATGCGTATCTGAAGGAACAGTTCCAGTGTCTGCCAGCGGAGGGCTACCATGTGCTGTTTGATAACATGAAGGCGGCCTGCGGGGAGCGGCTGAGTCTTGTCCTTGGTGTGGATTATCGGGACTTGAAGGACAGCGTCCCGCACCGGCACCTGTTCTTTACCGGCGCGATAGACGAGTTTTACAAGTACCGCTTCGGTCCTCTGCCATACCGTTCGCTGCGTTTCGAACGCGAATACTTTAGCGCCGGGCAGTTGCGGGAGCGTTTGCCCGTCAGCGGCAAGGCGGGCTTCTGGCAGCCCGAGCTTCAGGTGAATTATCCCAACGATTTCGAGTTTACGCGCATTGTGGAGATGAAGCACGCCACGGGGCAGGTTTGCGCGGGCAGCACGATTGTGCGCGAGTACCCGGCGGACTGGGAGCTTGGGCAGGACCCGTACTATCCGGTCCCGAGCAGGGAATCGCGCGCTCTTTACGAGCGTTACAGGGCGCTGGCGGACGGCGAAAAGGATGTCACTTTCCTCGGGCGACTTGGAACGTACAAATACTACAACATGGATCAGGTCGTCGCGCAGGCGCTGAAAGTTGCCGAAGACACTCTCGCTGCTCATCAGCCTTTGATTTGACGTAAAATCATCAGGTGGGGGCCATTTTCTTCAAGGTTCTCTTTGACGCGGGCGCTTGTGCATGTACAAGTTTCTTTTATTCCCGCGCAGCTTGACGGCGCGGCGCTGACAAAAGATCGCAGAAAAACGAACCTTCATTTATTTTTCCCACAAATGAGCAAAGAACTCCATCCGCGCATTCAACGGCTCCTCGTCGAACAGGACGCCCTCATCGCCAAGCGCAACCGTCCCGACTTTTCCGCATGGGACAACGGCATCTACCAGCGTTACGAGGACTGTGTCGTAACCGCGCGCCATGTGCCCATAAGCTGGCGCTACGACATGAACCCCGCCACGAACCCGCTCGGCCTTGAGCGCCTCGGCATAAACGTGGCCTTCAACGCGGGCGCCATCTACCTGAACGGCAAGTTCTACCTCGTCGTGCGCACAGAGGGCAACGACCGCAAGAGTTTCTTCGCCGTGGCCGAAAGCCCCACGGGCATAGACCAGTTCCGCTTCTGGGACGAACCCTGCGACATTCCCGAAGTCGATGAAGCCGACGCGCCGACGAACGTCTATGACATGCGCCTGACAAAGCACGAAGACGGCTGGATTTACGGCATTTTCTGCGTCGAGCGCAAAGACCCCAAGGCCCCCGAGGGCGATCTTTCGAGCGCCGTGGCTCAGTGCGGCATCGTGCGCACCAAGGATTTGAAGAAGTGGGAACGCCTGCCGGACTTCAAAAGCCCCTCCGCACAGCAGCGCAACGTCGTGCTTCACCCGGAGTTTGTTAACGGCAAATACGCCTTCTACACCCGCCCGCAGGACAGCTTCATCGAGGCTGGCAAGGGCGGCGGAATCGGCTGGGCCTTTTCGGACAGCATGAATCCCGCCGTCGTCGGCGGCGAATCCGCTTTCGAGCCGCGCCAGTACCACACCATCAAGGAGATGAAGAACGGTCAGGGACCTGCCCCAATCAAGACCAAGGAAGGCTGGCTGCACCTTGCGCACGGCGTCCGCGGCTGCGCCTCGGGTCTGCGCTACGTGCTCTACATGTTCATGACCAGCCTTGACGACCCGTCCAAGGTAACCCACACGCCCGGCGGCTACTTCATCGCTCCCGAGGGCGAAGAGCGCATCGGCGACGTGTCCAACGTAGTGTTCGCCAACGGCTGGGTGGCAAAGGAAGACGGCTCTGTTTACATTTACTACGCTTCCAGCGACACGCGCATGCACGTTGCGACCTCGACAATCGAGAAGCTCGTTGATTACTGCAAGAACACGCCCAGCGACGCGCTCAAGAGCCACCTCTGCGTAAAGCAGCGCGTGGAGCTTATCCGCAAGAACAAGGCGTATCTGGAAAGCTAGACGCTGCCTAATACGATATTCCCCACGATAAAAGGGGATGCGAGGCCACTGCCCCCACATATACAGAAGTGCCCGCAATCCCTTTTTTGAAAGACAAGACCCGCGACGGTTCGCCCCCGTCGCGGGTCTTTTTGCAGTGCCTATATCACCACGTCCTCGGTCTTGGGGGCCTCCGGGTGCGGCGTTCTGCTTACAAAGAGCGTGCCCGCCAGTGCCAGAGGCCCAATTCGCCCGACGAACATCAGTGCGATGATTATGATTTTGCCCACCTCGTTGAGAGAGCCGGTCAGGCCGCGACTCAGGCCCACCGTGCCAAGAGCGGACGCGCACTCGAAGGATATGTCGAGCAGGCTTGCCTTCTGGAATATGCTCATCAGATACACGCCCCCGCAGAGCATGAGCATGTAGAACAGGGTCGTGGCCACGGCGATGCGCCGCCTTGCCTCCGGTATGGCCTTTCCGGCGAAGCAGGGTTCGGGGCTGTGCCGTATGACGCTGACCGTCATTGCCCACAGGGCCGTGACGGTGGTTGTCTTTATGCCGCCGCCGGTGCCAGCGGGGGAGCCGCCTACTAGCATCAGCACCATGAGCAGCAGCGTCGATGCGTTGGAGAGCTGCTCGATGGGCAGAGAGTTGAAGCCCACCGTGGTGCTTGCCGACACTACCTGAAAGAATGCACCAAGCCAGCCCCCCGTCAGTCCATCGCCTCTTAGCAAAGGCTCCTCAATGCGCATGAGCAGGCAGCCGGAAGCGAGTATTACGATCGTGCTTACGACGATGATGCGCGTAGTAAGCGTGATTTTGACCGCGCGGCCCACGATGGATTTCCAGAGGTCGCTCACGATGAGAAAGCCCATTGCGCCAAGTATGCTAAGTGAGCAGATTACGATATTGACCGCCGCATTGTCGCGAAAGGCAATCATGCTGTCGTCGTGCAGGCCGAAGCCTGCCGTGCAGAAGGCCGACACGCTGTGAAAGATTGCGCTCCAAGCGCTTTCATCCACACCGGCTCTATGAAAGAGCCAGTAAAGGGCAACGGCTCCGCTCGCCTCCACCGTCAGGGTGTATATGATGATGAGGCGCACGGTCTGGCGCATGTCCACATTGTCGGGCAGGTTAAGGACCATGCGCTGGGCCGTCTCCCGCCACGGTGCCATACGGCCGGATACCGAGAGCAGCACAAAGCTGCCCATTGTCATGTAACCCAAGCCGCCAAGCTGGATTAGCAATAGTATCACAATCTGGCCTGCCAGCGTATAGTCGTGTCCCACGCTCATGGTGGCAAGGCCCGTTGTGGACACCGCTGAAGTCGCCGTAAAGAGCCAGTCCAAGGGGCTGCCCGCCCCATCGACGCGACAGAAGGGCAGCGCAAGAAGCGCCGTTCCGAACAGAACGTAATAGAAATAGCCGAATACGAGAAGACGGCTCGGCTCCGCATTGCGCATTCGCACCATGATGGCGTGAATGAGCCGATGCATTCGTTTTGCGAGTTGCATATCGGGTTTGTTCCTGCCGCGTTTGCGGCATGTATGTGAATGGCGAGAGCGCCGGTCACATTTGACCGATACCCCCTTCCAAGCCTGCGAGGTTAGCTGACGGGCTGGACTGGAAGAGTCGTCTCCCTTACCGCTTGCGCGGCAGGATTAGCCCCTGGCCCGCTCAATTAAGAGCGGGTCGGATTGGTTCCCCCGTTCACAGTCAGATGCTGACTGTGATTCGGCTAATTGAGCAGTTACGCCCGAATCTACTTCTGTGCAACTATTTTTGATTCTTCGGAGCTTGCCAGCGAGGCGTTCTGCCATTGCGATTAAACACCCAGACTATGGCACCTTCATCAAAAGAGTTTCTCTACGGCCTCAATCCCTGCTTTGAAGCGCTCCGCGCGGGACGGCGCCGCTTTTACGACGCCTTCATCAGCGAATCCACCAAGGACGGAGGCAGACTCAAGAAACTCGTTGCCTTGCTGGAAAAGAACAAGGTTTCGATAAGCTACACCGACAAGGGCCGGCTGACCCAGCTTTGCGGCAGTCACGAGCATCAGGGCGCTGTCATTCGCAGCACCACATATCCATACACGCCCTGGGAAAGCCTATTTGAAGAACCGCGCCTTCTGTTGCTCGACAACGTGGAAGACCCGCACAACGTGGGCGCCATTTTGCGCAGTGCGGAGATTTTCGGCTTTGGCGGGGTGTTCCTGCCCTTGAAAGGCGTGCCGGAGGTTTACCCGAGTGTCGTAAAAGTGTCCGCAGGCGCGGCGGAGTTCATGAAAATCGCCCGCGAGCGAGACTCCAACCGCTACGCCAGAGAGGCGAAGGAACGCGGCTACAAGATTTTGTCCCTCGACGCGCACGGCAACACATTGCTCGATTCGCTTGGCGGAATGCCCTCCGAAAAGGTGCTTCTTGTCGTTGGTGGCGAGGACAAGGGCGTTGGCCAGTTCATCCTCAACATGTCCGACCACATCGTGAGCATCGAACAGTGCGGCAAGGTCAATTCGCTGAACGCCTCCGTTGCGGCAGGCATAGCGATGCACAGCCTCCGCGCCGCAGGTCGCAGCGCGCCGGTCAGCTTTGGCCCCGCTGCGGAAGACGCACAGTAAAAACCTGCGAGCGCCGCAGTCATTAAGCCGCGCGGTTGTTTTTGCACATCATTCTTTGGCGATGATTCTGGAACACTTTGACGAAGGCCCCGCGAGCGCCGTGATGAACATGGCGCTGGACCTACTGCTACTTGAAAGCTATCCCGCTGTGGACGCACTCCGCCTGCGCCACTACGGCTGGACGCCCGATTGCTTCAGCTTCGGATACAGCCAGAAAGAGGAGTGGATACGTGCCCAGTGCCCGCAAGGGGCGGAGCTTGCCCGCAGGCCGACAGGCGGCGGTCTTGTGGACCACCGCAATGACTGGACCTTTGCCTTTGTCCTGCCAGCGAGTCACCCCATGCACCACGCCCCCGCAATCGACGTGTACAGGGCCGTGCATCAGGCCATAGCCGACGCAATGACCGCCCTTGGGCGCCCCGCCTGTCTTCAGCCCGAAGAGGACGAGACCCCCTCGGCAGGTATGCCCAAGCGGGTGCGCGGCCTTTGTTTTGCCGGAGCGGAGCCTTGCGACGTAATCGACCCCAAGAGCCGCGTGAAGATTGCCGGAGCCGCCATGAAGCGCAACAAATGCGGCGTTCTTTTGCAGGGTTCGATTGACCGCCTTGTAACAGGCGCTCTCGACTGGGCCGCGTTCAGGGAGCTGTTCATTCAGGGCCTGCAAACGAGCTTCGGGGCGTGGGAGAGCCGCGCCGTGCCAAGCCCGTCCTATGACAAGGCGCAGGTGCTGGAGACGGCGCAGATGATGAGTCAGGACAAGTGGCTGCGGCGGCGCTAGGTTTTGCTGAGACAACGGTGGAGTTTTTTCGCGCAATAGACTGCACTTTTGCCCTTTATCGCGCCTTGCAAGAGCGCCCCGCCTTTTCGTAATCTCTTTCTCTCATGGCAGGCACGGACAAGAAACAGGCAACATGGGGCGGACGCTTTCGCGAAGGCCCATCCCCGCTAATGGCACGGTTCAGCGAGTCGGTATCCTTCGACAGGGAACTGGCCCGCTTCGACATCCAAGGCTCCACCGCGCACGCCAAAATGCTCGCCCATGTCGGCCTTATCAGCCACGAGGACCGCGACGCCATCGTGCAGGGGCTTGCCGCAGTTCTTTGCGACATCGAGGCTGGCCGCTTCGAGTGGAAGGAAGAGCTTGAGGATGTGCACATGAACATCGAACAGGCCCTGAGCGTGAAAGTCCCCGCTGCGGCCCGCCTGCACACGGCGCGTAGCCGTAACGATCAGGTCGCAACGGACATGCGCCTTTACTTGCGCGACGCCTGCATGCAAATCATGGCATACGTCGAGGCACTGATAGCCGTCCTCGTTGACTTTGCAGACGCGAACAAGGACACGCTTGTTCCCGGTTACACGCACCTTCAGCGCGCCCAGCCCGTGAGCGTGGCGCACCATTTCCTCGCCTACGTGGAGATGTTCGCAAGAGACCGTCAGCGTTTCGCACAGGTCTTTGAAGAGGTGAACGTCTGCCCGCTGGGTTCGGGGGCCATTGCGGGAAGCACCCTGCCGATCGACCGCGAGTTTGTGGCCCGCGAACTCGGCTTTGTGGACGCCGAAGGCAAGCCCCGCTTTACGCAAAACAGCATGGACGCCGTGGCCGATCGCGACGGCTTTATCGACTTTGCCCACGCCTGCGCTCTCTGCGGAGTGCACATGTCGCGCGTTGCCGAGGACATGATTCTTTGGAACAGCGCGGAGTTCGGCTTCATCCTGCTGCCCGATGCCTACACGACAGGTTCCAGCCTGATGCCGCAGAAGAAGAACCCCGACTCCATGGAGCTTGTTCGCGGCAAGAGCGCGCGGCTTCAGGGAAACCTGCACAGCCTTTACGCGATGGTGAAGGGTCTGCCCCTGACCTACAACCGCGATTTGCAGGAGGACAAGCCGCCGGTGTTTGACTCCATGCGGCAGACCGCGGCCTGCCTTCAGGTTCTGGCCGCCGCGCTCAAGGGCGCGAAGATGAGCCCCGCCCGCTGCGCCAGCGCCGTTGCGGACCCCCTCCTTCTTGCGACAGACCTTGCAGACTATCTTGTGAAGAAGGGCGTTCCCTTCCGCAAGGCGCACCACATTGTGGGCGCGCTCGTGGCAATGGCCGAAGACATGGCCCTGCCGCTGGACAAGCTGCCGGACGCCGAAGTGCTTGCGCTCGACCCAGCCCTCGGTAGCGATTGGCGCGAAGTGTTCGACCTTAAGCGTGCCATTGCCGCGCGGGAAAGGCCAGGAATGCCCGGAAGCGCACAAGTTGCCGAGCGCATCAAATACTGGAGAAGCCGCGCCAAGTAGAGCGTACCTCAGAAGTTTGCCGAAATAGGGTGGCGCCGGGCTCCGTTTGGCTTCGTTGTTCTTTCTTCTACTGAAGAAGGACGAGAGAATCCCGATGCACGGCCTCGCAGTGCTTTCTGCCGGAGAATATCTGGCGTATCGCATCGCTGTCGCGGCCAAGCACTTGCAAAAGCTCCGCGCTTGAAAAGGAAGAGATTCCGCGTGCGAAGGTGTCTCCGTTGTTGCGGATGTTTACAACAGCTCCCGCTTCAAAGTTGCCGTCAACACCCGTGACGCCCTTGGGCAAGAGGCTTGAGCCGTCTTCAAGAACGGCTTTCATGGCCCCCGTGTCGGTGAGTATTGTGCCCTGTGGGGACTCGAAGAACGCGATCCAGCGTTTGCGCGAGTCTATGCCTTTGTCCTTGGCGGGGAAATAGGTGCCCACGGCCTTGCCCTTGAGCATGTCCGCGACGATGGCGGGGTCGAAGCCGCTGCCGATGAACACGGTGCAGCCGGAAGTCGTCGCAAGCCTTGCCGCGTCGAGCTTTGTCACCATGCCCCCGACGCTTGTCGACGTCTCGCTCCCGCCCGCCATGGCGCGGATTTGCGGGGTGATCTCGTGCACGACGGGGACTATCTGTCCGGTGCCCTCGCGGTCTATCAGACCGGGCGCGGTGCTCAGGATGGCGAGCAGGTCCGCCTTTACGAGGCTGGCGACAAGTGCGCTGAGAATGTCGTTGTCGCCGAACTTGATTTCGTCGCTGCTTACGGTGTCGTTTTCGTTGATAATCGGAACTACTCCGAGGGCGAGCAGCCTGTCCAAAGTGTCGTGCACGGCCAGGTGCCTCTTGCGCCCGCGAACGTCCTCTCGCGTCAGGAGCACCTGAGCCACAGTCGTTCCGAAAGGCTCGAAGCTGCGCTGCCAAGTCTGCATGAGTATGGTCTGCCCGATCGCGGCGCAGGCCTGAAGCTCTGTAACGCGGCTGGGGCGTTTTTCGAGTCCCAGCTTGCCCATGCCAAGGCCGATGGCGCCGCTCGACACTATGACAATCTCAATGCCAGCGCGGCGCATGTTGTCCACAGCCTTGCCCACGGCGGCCATGCGTTCCTCGTTCACAGTCCCGTCGCCAAGGCGCAGGATGTTTGTGCCGAGCTTGAGCACGACGCGGCGGCAGGATGAAAGGGGCGACATGGAAAGGTCTTCGGGCATGATTATCGTCACATGATGAACGCTTGCGAAAAGGAAGAAAGCCAAAAAACGCGCGATTGCGGCGTTTCTGCTTGCCCATAGCGAGCGAGTTCCCGCCTGACAAGGCTTGCAGAGGGCGCGCAAGCCTGTTTTCAAATAACTAAGCACCATGTCAGACAAAGCCGCAGCCATTTTCGATTCGCAACGCCTCCTGCTCATCGCCGGACCCTGCTCCTTGGAGAATGAGGACGTAAGCTTTGCCGTCGCCGAAAAGCTGGCCGATTTGCGAAGCCGCTATCCGGAGCTGAACCTCGTGTTCAAAGGCTCTTTCGACAAGGCCAACCGCACTTCGCTGTCCAGCCCCCGCGGCCCGGGCCTGAAGGACGGCCTGCGCATTCTTGCGGACGTAAAGGCGCGCTACCAGATGCCCGTCTTGACAGACATTCACGAAAGCCAGCAGGCAGAGGCCGTGGGCGAAGTGTGCGACATTTTGCAGATTCCCGCCTTTCTCTGC
>JAFGLA010000046.1 GCA_016928295.1 Opitutales bacterium | reverse complement strand
TACAACGTGCGCAATTACAACGTTTGCGACCGCGTTGTCGATGGCGCGTGGACGCCTGCCTATCCCAAGCCGGAGGTCGAGAAGGCCGCGCTGAGGGCCGTGTTGCGCGAAGTTTCGCCGGATGTAGTCATGCTTCAGGAAATGGGCGGAGCAGCCTTTCTTGAGGAGCTTAGGCAGGATTTGAGCGCGGAGGGGCTGCTGTATCCATTCTCGGTCAGCATGCTGGCCGATGACGACGAGCGTTGCCTGTGCATTCTTTCAAAACTGCCGTTCGCGGCGATTCTTGAGCACAAGGAACTGCCCTTTACCGTGCGGGGGGAGAAGATGAGCGTTCGACGCGGCCTGTTGGGGGTGACTTTTCTCAGCGACGCCGGTCGGGAATGGCGCCTGTACAACGCGCATTTGAAAAGCCGTTACGGGAGCGACAAAGACCCCTTGGGCAATCGTCTTGAGCGCGAGGGAGAGGCGAGGGCCGTGCGCGAGCGAATCTTGAAAGACGGCGCCGAACTGTGGCTGCTTGGAGGGGATATGAACGACACACCCGGCACCGGCACATGGCGCAGGCTTTGCGGCAAGGGCGGGGAAAAGACCGGCGTGGATCTTCGTCCTCTGGACAGTAATGGCGAATGCTGGACCTATTTCTACTCGTCGCAGGATACATACGAACGCATCGACATGCTGTTATGCTCTCCGCTTTTGTTTCCGGCGCTGGAGGCGGGGAGTGCGAAAATTTGCGACAGCGAAAAGGCGATGCAGGCATCGGACCACAGGCTTGTTTACGTGGATATGGAGCTTTCGGCGCTGGAGGCTGTTTCGGAACTTGGGAACACGGGTGCGTCTGTTACAGTCCAGTGACGTGTCCATAGCAGCTTGCGTATCGGGCTTTTTACATAAATAACGGGCAGCAAAAAACACATGGAAAAGACAGCAGTTGCACAAGGGGAGAAGGGCGCTACGGGCCTTACGCGCATTTTCAGGGCATTCTTTTATTCGCTCGATGGTTTGCGCAGCGCACTGATGCACGAGGCTGCGTTCAGGCAGGAGCTATTCCTTGCCATTGTGAGCATTCCGATCGCCTGCTTCATTCCCGTTGAGGCCACTATGCGTGCCCTTATGATCGTGTCCGTATTGGCAATTATGGTTGTCGAACTGCTCAATTCTTCAATCGAGGCGGTCGTGGACTACATCTCGATGGAAAAGCACCCGCTCGCCAAGAGGGCCAAGGACATGGGCAGCGCCGCCGTGCTGTTGAGCATAATATCGGCAGCTGTCGTGTGGCTGATGGCTGTTGTGCCCTTGTTTGCCAAATAGAGCCAAGCTGTGCCAGTCGCAAGGGGGGGGGGCAGCGTTGCTTCGGGCACGTATTGCATATGAAAAGTCCGCCCCGGGAAAACCCGACTATATATATCCCGAAACGACTCAATAAGGGCATTCGACGGGACGGACTAAAGAAAAATGCTATCCAAGCAATACTGTCAGCAATCTAGCAATCTTTCCTGACTGGGGACAAGGCCAGATTGCTAAATATAAGTGTTCTGGCCTTGGCTTGGTATTCCGTGCATAATGTTCGTGATCATGTTGCACATCGTATTATTCCGCCCGGAGATCCCGCAGAATTGCGGCAATGTCGGTCGTCTGTGCGCGTTTACGGACACGCGTCTGCACCTTATCCGGCCCCTCGGCTTTGAGATAAGCGACAAACATCTCAAGCGCAGCGGTATGGATTACTGGTATGAGCTGGACTTGTACATGCACGACGACTGGGAGGCGTTCAAGGCGAGCAGTGCCGCTCCGGCGCGTCGCTGGCTGTTGACCACTCACGCCACGCGCACAATCTGGGACGCGGATTTCAAGGACGGTGACGCCTTGGTGTTTGGCAACGAAGGACACGGTTCGCCGGACTGGCTGCACGATGAAATAGGCGAAGAATACCGCATCACGATTCCGCGCTTCAGCGCAAAGCCGCTCCGTTCGCTGAATCTGTCAACGAGCGCGGGGATTGCCCTCTACGAGGCCTTGCGCAAAGTTCGAGGGGGAGCCGAATGAGATGCGGGTGAAGGGGGCCGTTTCCTATTGCAGCATCAGCCATGCGGGCTGATACGGGGCGAGGGTGATGTTCCTGTTCGGCCCCATGCGCAGGGTGCTAGCGCTGAAAATATCCCTCGCTGAACCCGTTTGCGGCAGCCCCAGCGCTTCAAGTCTTGCGATTGGGATCTTGCGCTCTTTGTCCGTCAGGTTGAACACGCAGAGTATGCTTTCCTGCCCGTCCTGAGAGTGACGGGAGAACGCGAAGTAGTCCGCACCAATATCGTGCACGCGCATTTCCGCCGTTGGGTGAAAGGCTGTGTGGTCGCGTCTTCTGCGCAGCATTTTCTGGTACGCGGCAAAGATCTTTCCCTGACTTGAATCGGGATTGTCCAGCTGTGCGTCTAGTTCGGCGCGATCCCACTTGCGGCGATTGATTGCGCGGTTGTAGCCACCAACGCGTTCGACGCCCTCAGTCCAGTTAGGCGTTCCCACAACGCTGTTGAAGTAAACGGCAGGTATTCCCTGCATGGACAGAGCTATGGCCTGCGAGCAAATGAAGCGCGCCCGACCAACTTCGTCGTCTTTCGCCTCGGGGTTGGAAAGGGCGCTAAGGTAGGATATGTTCAGCTCGTAAGGGCTTTGCGTTCCGTCCGCGTTGGCCTTCATTGAGACGCGCCCGCCGCGCTTTTCAACTTCTACCATAATCCACGGGATTTCCGCGTCGAGTATGCCTTGCAGTGGGCGGACGCCTATGCCGTCGTGCGATGCTGTGAAGTTGAGAAATGTGCAGCCCTTGGGCGGGGCTTCCAGCGAGGCAGCCCAGCGGGTAAGCTGTGTCCCCTCGCCACGCAGGAGAGCGTGCAGCAGAAGCGGAGGCAGGGCGAAGTTGTAAACGATGTGTGCCTCGTCTCCGTTGCCGAAGTAGGAGAGGTTTTCTTCGTGCGGGACGTTGGTTTCAGTTAGTAGCAGCGTCCCGGGCGCGACAGTGTCCAGAATGTCGCGGATGAGTTTTACGACTTCGTGTGTTTGAGGCAGGTGCAGGCAGCTTGTGCCGATTTCTTTCCACAGGAACGCGATTGCGTCGAGGCGGAGAATCCGTGCGCGTTTGGATAAATAGAGGAAGATGATGTCCAGAAATTCGAACAGCAGGTCCGGGTTCTTCCAGTTCAGGTCTGCCTGATCTTTGCTGAACGTGCACCACACCCACTTGTCACCGTCTGAGGTGGATACTTTGTGCAGAAGCGGCTGCGGGCGCGGGCGGACTACGGCGGAAAGGTCGGCGTCGGGGCTTGCCGTCATGAAGTAATCCCGCGCTGGCGCAATGCCTGTTACAAAGTCCCGCATCCACGAGCTTTTTGCAGAGCAGTGGTTGAGGACTATGTCGAACTGGAGCGCGAATTCCGCACCGAGGCTTTCCACATCGTCCCAGCGTCCGTATTCCGGGGCCACGCTGCGGTAGTCGATGACGGAAAAACCGTCGTCGCTGGACCATGGGCAGAAGGGCAGGATGTGCACCGTGCTAATGAGGTGCTTGAGCCTTTTGGTGCAAAAACGGCGCAGGGAGGACAGAGGGCGTTCGCCCTCGCTGCGGACCATGTCCGCGTAGGTGATGAAGAGCACGTCGTTATGATCCCACAGTGGGCCGTGCGTCTGGTTCTGCGTGTCGATGCCCACTCCGTAGCGGCCCACCATCATGGCAAAGCGTTCCGTCAGCCTGTCCGCGTTCTCGCGCCCGTACAGGCGTGCAAAGCGGGACTTTATCTTTTGCATCTTGAGCTGGCGGAGAATCTTCATTTTTAAGCGTATTTCGGCGGGAAAGTCGTGTAAGTGGTTCCTTTTCTAGCGGCGTTCGGGTGCCCATCCGGTGAGGTTTGTCAGGATGCCGCGCATACTTCGGCGCAGGGCGCTGTAGCTGTAATATGTGCTCGCGACTCGGTAATTATGGTCCACCATCATGCGGCGGTAGTCTGCGTCCTCCAGAATGCGGCGGCATAGTTTCACAACGTCGCCGGTTACAAAGCCGTCTATCTGAGCGAGCTTGAAGCCCTTGGGTTCGATGTCCTGCACAAATATCGAATAGCGGTTTATCACCACGGGCAGGCGGAAATACATTGCTTCGAGCAGGGCGTTGCCAAAGCCTTCATAAGTCGAGGGGTAGGTGACAAGGTCCGCGTGCGGGTAGAGATCCCACAGCGTGTAGATTTTTCTTCCCTGCGCGTCCAGTTGGCGCACTTCCCCCACGCGGTCGGAAATGAAGCGTATATCGACTTTTTCCTCCCGGGCCAGTTCTTCGAGCATGTATTTGTACTCGAAGCCTTCGTCCCCGGCGTCGTGGGAAACGACGAGTTTGCAGCGCGGGTCGCCGAGTTTGCCAACCAGCTTGATGGCGTGCTCGATCCCTTTGCGGGGCACAATGCGGGTGGGCTGGAGGATGAAGATGTCGTCTGGGGCAAGCCCTATGTCTTCTTTGACGTTCGCGCTCCATTCGTCGGGCTGCGGGGGCGGGTTGTCGAAGTCGAACACGTTGGGGATGAGCGCGCTGCCCACGCCTTTGCGCAGGGAGAGCTGTTCCTGCGCCTGCCTGTTTATCACCGTGTGCACGATGTTGGGCAGGCGGGCGGGAAAGGCCATGTCGAGGTAGTCCTGCACGGCTGTTATGGAGAAGCGCGTGCGCTCCCAGTAAAAGTCGTGGTGGTGGCATATGGCGGGCAGTTGCGTCTCGGCAAGGAACTCTGTTATCGCGATGCCGAGCGGTACGTGCATGGGGATTGTGAGCGCGTTTTCCGGTACTAGCACTTCGATGCCGTATTGGCCGACAAATTGGTAGAGCGTGGTTTTGAGGTAGTCGGCAAGGTCGCGTATGCGGTTTGTGACGTGGCGACTGCGGCGCATCGTTCCCCATATGCGTTCGTTGATCCAGCGGTTCTCGACGTGGTCGAAGTGCGCCTCGGGTATGCAAAGGCTTTCGGAAGACTCTCTGTCGCTGCGGCCGCTGTACCAGTAGCTGCGGTGGTGGTCGTAACCGAGCACCGTTGCCCATTTTGCGCTCTCAAGGCTTACGCCGTCAGTGCCGGCAAAACGCGTTGATACAAATCCGAAAGTTTTTGGCATCTTGTTCAGGTGGCACGCACGCGCGCCTGCAAGGATGATGGTTTTATTAGGCCAACATTAACAACTTTGGTTTCTCGCTACGAAACCAGTTGTTAGTTGTGGCCATTACACAGTTACGAAGGTATCAGGCATTGAGGTATATGCCAACTCTTCGGGTATTAAAACTATGCGAAATGAAAGATTGTGATCCGTTACCCCGCTTTCAGAAAAACAAACTGAGGGAGCCCCTAATTCGTTCCCTTGTCAGAGGCTCGCTGTATGTGGCGGTATTCCTCGGCAAGTTCCGCCCAGAGGCGGCGGGCGCGAAAAGTCGTCGGCGGGAGGACCTCGAGCTTCAGGTTCACCCACAAGTCGCCGCGTTCGCCGTTTTTGCGGTATATGCCTTTGCCTGCGAGGCGGCGCATCGTGGGCGTGCTCATAAGGGGCGGGATGGGGAGCTTTTCAAATCCTTCAAGAGTCGGAATGACGGCTTCAAAGCCCAGCGCTGCCTGCCATGGCGCTACGTTGAGGTCGTAAAACAGGCTGTCGGCACAGATGCGAAAATCCTGATGTTGGGCTATTACGACTTCGATTATCAGGTCGCCGCGTTCATTGCCGTCAAAAAGACCGCAGCGGGGGATGCGCAGTATGGCGTCGCGGTGGATTTTTCCCGGCAGGCGGACGGCTATTTTGCCCTGCACGGCTGCTCCAGTCGTCTCCGGCAGGACTATGGAGAAGATGGTCGGGTGCAGCGTCTCTTCGAGCGCGATTTCTATGGAGCCTGATATGTCGCAGGGGCGGCGCAGGATGGTTTGATCCGGCGGCAACAGCTCCGCGTCAAGGGGTCTTGCAAGGCGCTGTTCGGAAAAGAGCGGGGAGTAGTATTGGCGGGCCTTCGGGCGTTCGACGTTTACAACCCGAGCGGCAGCTTCCTGCTTGCGTTGCGCTTCAGCCTGACGTATTGCAGCGATTTCCCTGTCATACGAGCGGCGGCGTTCTTCGTCGCTCAATACCTCGTAAGCGAGGCGTATTTGCACGAAAGCGTCGGGCGGCATACCTTCCTGAGTGGCAAGGTCGGGGTGGTAGATGAAGGCGAGACTGCGAAACGCCTTGCGAATCTGGTCAGGCGTTGCGTCGCTGGGGATGTCGAGAGTTTCGTAATGAGTCTTCATCCCTTCGCTTGTCATCTTGCGTCCCTATACACTTTCACTTCGGACCAGCAGCTCCTTGACCATCGCCAGTTTTTCATGCGCATTGACCATGAAAACCTGCATTCGTTCTTCCGGTATGCCGATGTGATGCATGGCGTACGGACTCGCTTCCATCGCCCATGCGTCTTTACCGTAATTTAACCCCAATGAGGCTACTGTCCAGATGGAAAGGTGCATCATGCAGGCTTGTTTGCGGAACTTTGGCGCCTGAGCCGGGCAGGTGTGATACTCGATGGGGATTACGATTTCGTCCCTGAACTTCCACTGGCGTAGCAGTGTGGCGGCCACTTCGCTGTTTGTTACGCCCCATATTTCACGCTCGGCCTGCGCAATGGATATGCCGCGGGCTTCCACCACGCGGAATACGTCCGCGTAGTCCATAGTCGGGTGGGCTGTTATGATAAGTTTGCCAAGTGAATGGAGCAGGCCCGCCGTGTAGCAGGTGACCGAGTCCATGCCAAGGTCCGTGGCCATCTGTTCCATGATGTAGCCGGTGGCAAGGGAATACTCCCATAGCTCGCCTTTGCCAAGGAACAGCGACTGGATGGAGTGGTTGAACAGTTGCTGCCCGCATACCATTGCCACCAGTTTGTAAACCTCGCGAAAACCGATTCGCGCCACCGCGTCTTCGAGATCGCACGAGGGCGTGGACATGGCGTAATAAACGCTGTTTGAAAGACGCAGAACCTGGGCCGTAAGGGATGGGTCCATGCGGATTAGGCTGATTATCTCGCCCGGGTCAGAGTTGGTGTCTCTGAGGAGATTTAGCAGCGTGGGAAGAACGGCCGGGGCAGGCGGCAGTTTTTCTACCTGTGAAATTACGTCCTCGGCTCTCATACAAGTCGGATGTGTTTGAGTCCGGACGGCAGTTTCATTTCGACGATTCCGTCTTTGATTTTGAAATGCAGCGTCCGGTTGTTAAGTCCGCCCAGCTCCTCTGATACTACGGACAGTCGTTCTCGTTGAATAAATGCCCTTACGGCAGTTATGTTACGTTCCCCTATTTTAAAAAAGTCGCTTCCGGAAAGGACGTTTGCCCCACCGGCAAGGAAGAGACGCATCCTGCGCCTGTCTGCTTTCAAGCCGTACAGTGCCCGCATGAACGCTCTCATGCCCGTGTCGGCAAACATGGATGGTTGTTTTGCCGCTTTTTCGGGGGTTAGCGTGGAGTCTGGCAGCATTATGTGCAGCATACCTCCCACTTGCGCCATGGGATCCAGCGCCACGATGCCGACGCATGAACCCAGCGCGTAGGTGCTGATGGTGACGTTGGCATTGTTGGATACTGCCATGTCTCCCACGCCGACTACGACTCGTTCGGCAAATATGCTTCCAATGGTTGGTGCTCCGCCCATTTGCTAGCCGAATATCGGGGTTGAACGCATTGCCTTGGGAAAAGTCATCTGGTGTAGAGTCAAAACACTTATCGGTTTGACGCAAGCCATGTTAATCACTCTGGGGCTACTTGGGTGAAATAAATTGTTTTCCTACGTACGGAAACGTCGGTGCATCATTCACCTAGAGCCGGAATGGGGGCCAGGTTGCCTTCGGGGGCGATATTGAAGATGCTCTCGGCAAGATCCAGGGCGACATCGGCTTCTATTACCTTGAAGCGGCTTCTGTTTTTGCTCTGCCTGTCAACGAGATCTATCTCCTTAACTATCCACTGGCCGTCGATTTTTTTGAAGCCGTTGATGCGGAACTCTTTGATGGCCTGTCCGTCGCTGCCCAGTTCTTCCGCCATCAGCATGACCATGAAGTCCGCGTCTATGGCCACTCTCACCGCGCAAATCTCGGGGTGTTCAAAGTTGTCCGGTGGATAGAGGATAAAGTAGTGGGCGGGTCTGCCGAGCAGTTTTTTCGTTCCTTCATAGACGTAGTCCGTCCAGAAGAGGAATGGCATCTGAAGCTCGAAGGGGGTGAATGTAAGCCCATCCGCAATGGGCTGTTGCGTAGCATCGTCGTCAAGAAGGGCGGCTTGGCCTTCGTTGCTGGCCTTGTAGATTTTCCCGTCGATGCCGCCTTGATACAAGAGGTGTACGATTTCCCGCGTCATGTACAGGTCGCAGCGCGTAACGGCTTCGCCCCGCGCATTCCATGTGCCTGCCATTGTGCCTGTTATGGTTTCGCTCTTCCCTTTGTGGGGGCGATTTTCCATGACAAAGTGGAAGATGTAATCTCCGGCCGTGCGGGCGCTGCGAAAGGCATCCAGCACTTCCACGCCTTGCGCCGGGTCTATTTGCTCGGGCTGAACAAAGCGCGGGTCCGGACGCCCTCGTGGCACTGCGTTCATGATGCTTGCGCTCAGAATGGTTCCTGAAAGTATCAGGGCTGCTATTCTGGCGCTAGTCTTCATCGTGTCGGGGTGGCCTGTGTGATGCGCTCGTGTGCCGCAAGTCGCTGGCGTTGCGCGAATAGTTCACGCTCCGCTTGTTCATGGGACAATTCGCTGGCACTTTTGTGCCGCGAGAAATGGCGACTGGCTGTGTTATCCCAAGAAAGAGCGAGGACGCTCGTTATTCAGCGGGAGTCTGCTCGGGCAGGGCGGCAGGAACTTCAGCGGCAGGTGCTTCCGCAGTCGGGGCAGGGGCTTCTTCTACTGCCTGCGTGGCGTCCTGTTCCACCATGGCGGCGGCTTCTTCGTCAAAGAGGGACTCGGTGCGCTCTGCCTTGCTGCTGTGCTGGGCTATGATTGCCAGATACAGAACAAAGGCCAGACCGGCGAAGAGCACGAAGGTGATTCGCGTCAGCTTGGTCATTACGTTGCCCGCTTCTGTGCCGAATGCGGACTCGGTGATGCCTGAACCGAAGGCGGTTCCAAGGCCTCCGTCGTTGTTCGCGCGCTGCATCAGCACGATGAGAACGAGGAAGAGGCTGACGAGAATTAGCAGAAAGATGCCTGCGGTAATGAAGATGTGTGCCATCGCTAAAGTAAAAGCTATGAAGGTTAGGGGCTTGGGGGCGGGTCAATCAAGCCTTTTCGCTTGCATTACGCTCCATCATTTCGCCTCGGGGTGATGGAATGGTGAACCAAGCGCGTATATGAAGCTGAAATTATGCGCGGAAAGCATCAAAACTGTCCGTTGGGGCGACTGCTTTTGTCAAAATAAACGCGAAACGGCGCGCGGTTTATAGGTTTATATTGTCCTGCGGGCACGGCAAAGCGTCTTCGGTTTTTGTTCCTGTTTCTCAAGCGGGCACCATTTTTGTCATTTGAAAAAATGGAGCGGGCGAAGAGACTCGAACTCTCGACAGCTACCTTGGCAAGGTAGTGCTCTACCAACTGAGCTACGCCCGCTTGGGAAAGCACGTAAGAAACCGCAGAGCTGACGACTCGTCAAACGGAAAATTAAAATAATGACGCTCCCAGATGTGCTTTTTGTGGCGAGTTGCTGGAGTAGTCGAATAACTCCGTGCGCTTTATCCTTCTATTACGTATAGCGTACACGAAAAGGGCCAGGCACCCTACGGCACACAACCTTCCTGGCTACCGTTGCTGCATTCCTGCCCTGGCGGGGTTCACCGGTCGGTCATTGCATAGGACCCGGCCCAAGGTTCAAGACTCTACAAAGGACGCGCCGATTACAACTCTTTTCGTTTCCACAACTTATTCCGTTGCGAAGTCATGAGTTGCGGAAAGGTCTGCGACGGGAGTTCCATTTGCAAGCGCTCCCCAGTCTTTACCTGACTGGCGCAAGTGCGAGCCTGAAGCCGACTTTTTCGCTGCGCGCACCTGCGCTTGAATAGAAGCGGTAGCTCGGGCGGCAGGAGACGACGGTGTTATCCCAGGAGCCGCCTCGCATTACGCAAAGAGGTTCTCCGCCCTCTGTGCGGACGGGGTCTGTCAGATCCGCATCGGAATACGGGGCGTATGCGTCGAAGCACCACTCGGATACGTTGCCTAGCATGTCCGAGAAGCCCCACTGGTTTGCAGGCAATGAGCCGATTTTGTGCGTCTTCTTGTCGGAGTTGCCTTGGTGCCACGCCAGAGCTTCAAGTTCGCTGACGGCAAGTTCAACGCTTCCGGCCCTGCACGCATACTCCCACTGCGCTTCTGTCGGAAGCGTGTATTCGTAGCCCACAGGCAGACGGCCTTCGCGGCGTTCCTGCATGTTCAGGCGGCGGCAAAACTCCATCGCTTCGTCCCAGTCGATAAACTCAACGGGCAGTTGCGGGCCGCCGTTGCGGAAAAAGTTAGGGGTGTAGCCCATGACGGCTTCCCATTGGCCAAGTGTCACTTCGTAGCGGCCTAGCCAGAAGCCTTGCGTGAGGGTGACTTTGTGCTGAGGCGTTTCGCGGATGATTGCGTTTGGGTCGTCCTTGCCGCTGCCCATTGCAAATGTGCCCGGGTTTACCCATAGCATTTCAATCCCGTGGTCGGGAAGGGTCCAGTCGCGCCCTTCAACGGCTCCGTTAGCCCTGTCCATCACGCAGGAAAGGCGCAATGTTTCGCCCTCTCTTACAATGCCTTCCACATGTGCCTCTTTGTATTCTCGAAGGCGCAGGGTCAGCTTGCAGTCTCCCGTGGGGACTATCGTTTGGGCATACGGGGTAGTGCCGATAACCTTACCATTCGCGGCGATTATTTCGGCTCCTTCCGGTATGCTGCTTACTACGAGCGAGCCGCTGGCGAGGATTCCCGTTACCTTGGTTTGCTCGCCGTTTTTGATTTCAAAGCTTTCTACGCTTGGTGCCCAGCCGCTCAAGCTGAACTCTATCATGTAATTGCCTGTCGGGAGGGCTTCGATTGAGGATGGGCTTTTGCCTTTGCTGATTTCGTCCGGTATGTCATCGGGGGAACGTATGATTCTCCATTCGAGCGAGGCTGGGCTTGAGTCTATACCAAGCGAGCCGCTTTGGCGTTTGAGAGAAACAAGAGGCAGTTCCGTGTATGAACCGGCCTTGACTGTCACGGTACGCGTTTCGCCGTGGTAGCCTTTGGCGCTGAAGGATATGTCGTAATCGCCAGGCTCAAGCTCGCTTAGCAGTACGGGGCTTCGCAGATGCGTATCAGGGGAAATATCTACGTCGGCTCCGTCTGGCTGGGTGAGTATTACAAGTCCGCCGACTTTGCCGTCGATCATGGCGGCGGGGCGGGGGAGTCTGTCCGAAAGCGGTATGGAGGAGAGGTTGGCCTTGCTTCTTACAAGCGGTTTTTCGCGCTCGCTTACTTCGCTTATCGAAATGATGGATTTTAGGACGGCTTCGCTGTCGACAGGTTCGGGCGTGATTTGCGCGGGCGGCTGTTCTGCGTGGCTTTCTTCAGTCGTGCTGTCGTCTTGCATCGTTGTTTGCGCAATGGCGGTAGCTTGCTGATCGCTTGCGCGGGATGGCGACTTGCTGCGTGAGCAGGCATAGGGAACTATGAACGACAGGATCAGTGCTATCGACAGAGCGCCTATGACCATATTGGCCGTATTGCTCTTTTTCTTGTGCCCCTTGGGGTCGGGCAAGTGTTCCAGAGCTTCTTTGGCGGACTGAAAGCGGCTGTCGGGCCTTATGTCCATGCAGCGCAGTATCCATTCGTCCCATTCATCCGAGATGCCGTCAACTTGCGTGGAGGGTCTTCCGCAGCCTGGGCTGGGCTTGATGCCTGTCATCATGCGGTAGCACATTACGCCCACGGAAAAAATGTCGCTTCGCGCGTCGGCTGGTTCTCCCGCGCGCTGCTCCGGACTCATGTAGTCGATGGTCCCGACGAGTATTGGCGCGTATTTTTTACCAAGAACTATTGTTTGCTCCGGGTCTTGAGGCAGGGCTTGGGCTCGCGGGTTGGCTTCGTCTTGGCCACTTGTCGAAAGGTCGAAGTCGCTCAACAAAAAGCGGCCGTCGCGGTGCATGAGGATGTTTGCAGGCTTTACGTCGCGGTGAACCACGCCTCTTTCATGGGCGTAGGCTAGGCCCTTGAGCACTTGCGTAATGATGCCGTGCGTTTCCTCGACGGGTAGGCTTCCGCCTCGCTCTTCGATTAATTTTTCCAGATTGCCCCTGTCGGCGTATTCAAGAACCAGATAATTGTGCCCTGCGTCGCGGCCGGCGTAATACACGCGCACTATGTTGGGGTGCTCCAGTTGCGCGAGCGTCTGTCCTTCTTTGCTGATGTAGTGTTCGAAAAGATCCTTGGCGGCAGGATCGTTGTTCATCAGCTTCACCGCGCATAACTGGCCGAGCTTTCTTTGTCGGGCGCGGTAAACAATCGCCATCGAGCCGGAACCGACGATTCCCTCAATGAGATAGTCGCCTATTATTATCCCCTCGTGCGAAACCGGAGTCGTGTCTCCGCTATTGTTTCGCAATACTGCGCTATCATCTTTGCTTCCTGCCATGAGATGCTGTCATAGCTGTAAGCAGCCGCGCGGTTGTTTGCAAGATGAACATTAATAAGCCCTTGCGCCAGAGCCTATTGAAAGCGTCTTTTCACGGCACGATGTTCGGAACGCACGCCTTCTATGGGTGCATGTCTGTTACTCAAGGACGATACCAAGGGCATCACAGCGGCGCATTCCCATGCGGCGGCCTTCGAACTCGATCGCGATGGGGTCTCCGAGGGGAGCAACTTGCACGAGTGAAACGTCCACGCCCGGGAGTATCCCAAGCTCGGCCAACCTCTGCTCGTAATCTGCCGGAAGCGCGATTTTACTCACACGTCCGGTCTGTCCGACCTGTAGTCTGCCTAAACAACGTTCCCCTATCATGCTTATTCCTTGCTTTGTGCCAACTGAGACATAGTCTCACTGTATGAGACTCTGTCAACAAAAGAAATTCGGAATGATTCACTATTTCTGAACCCCCTTGTAACAAATGGTCAAGATAAAGGCCACCACTAACAACTGGTTTCGTAGCGAGAACGAAGATTTGCGGATGGATGGCAAGGCTTCGGAAGTGAGTAGTATTGAAAAAATCCAGAGGAAGTCATGCACCACCGATACCCTGCGCATCGGTATTGATTGCTTTGGGATAGGCGAACGAAGTCGCCGTAAGGGCAAAGCCCTTCAAATAAGGAGGGTTTACCCCCTCCCGCCGCAAAGATCGTTCGCAGCAGAAATCAAAGTTGTTAGAGGTGACCCTCAACGCTGGAGAAATTTGATATGATACTTGATTATATTGTGGTCGGGCTGATTGTTCTTGCTGCGTTTGCCTACGTGGTGCGGAGCCTTGTCAGAGGGACGCGCGGGGGGAATTGTCGCTGCGGGAGCTGCCCAGCGGCAACCTTGTCTCGCAGGCGCAAGAAGTAGTTCGATAGTTCTCTTGGAGTGGTTAATCGCTTTATTGGGGAATCCTGTCGTTGCGTCGGCATTTCGCTTTGCACAAGCTGAGGTACATGTCAGAAGCCTTACCTACGCAGTCATTTGAAAGCGCGCCCGTTACGCACATTCTTCCTGCACAGTTGTCGGAGAGGACCATTATTTGCAGCGGAGAAGTGGAGGACGAACTCATGCACGCGTTCGGCAATGTGCGTGAAAGGCCTGAGTTTATCAGGCAGTATCGTTGCTACAAGGTCTGGAAATACCCGTCTTTCACTTTGATTCTTGCCGGAATCGGAACGGGGACGCTGGAGCCTCTGTTGTGGGAAATCCTTCGTCCGGGGCTGGTTAAGCGCCTGATTCTAATCGGCACTGCGGGCTGCGTTCTGCCAGATGCTCCCGCAATGGGGCGCGCCTTGCCAATATCCAGGGCATGGCCTTGCGGAACGGGCATTGATGCAGAGGTGGGCCTTGAACCTCTGATGCCAAACTGGTCACTTCCAGAGGGCGCGGCAAGCTGCGGCATAGCGTCGAGCGACTTCTTCTACGGCTATTCGGATCGCGTGCTGGACGGCACGTTTGCCGCCTGTCAGGGGCCGTTTCGCCAACGATACCTCGCCGTCAAGGCAATGGCGGACCTTATCGACATGGAAGTGGCGCCGTTCTACTATTTTGCGCCCCGCTTCGATACAGGAGGCGCACTGGAGTATCTGGCAATCAAGGGCAGCTCCAACGCCCTTGGCAAGGGCGAGGAGATGAACGGCTATTCGGCCAGCGTCATGGATGACTGCGCAAGGCAGGCTCTTGAGCTTCTTGGGCTTGGGGATGTATAGAGCTGCCCCATGCTTTCGCAAGTGAAAGCTGGACATGGAGCTGTGGCAGTAATAAATGAAATGTAGTTAATTACCCAACATACCGATGAAGGTCTATATAAACGGCACGCTGTTCGACCAGCAGGACGCGAAGATTTCGGTCTTCGACCACGGACTGCTTTACGGAGACGGCATATTTGAAGGAATCCGCATCTATGACGGATGCATTTACAGGCTTGAGGAACACCTCGAACGCCTGGAAAAGTCGGCACGCGCAATCGTACTGGATCTGCCCTGGAGCCGCGACGAGATTTCTGATGCCGTAGTTGAGTCCTGCCGTGCCAACAATCTCAAGAGCGGTTACATCCGCTTGGTTGTCACCCGTGGAGTCGGCTCCCTTGGCCTTAGCATAAGGACTTGCTCGGACCCGCAGCTCATCATCATCGCGGACAAGATTTCCCTCTATCCCGAGGAGTTTTACACAAACGGCCTGAAGATTATCACAGTTGCAACGCGCCGCAACAACCCGGCCGCGCTGCCTCCGATGGTCAAGAGCCTGAACTACCTCAACAACATCATGGCCAAGATCGACGCGCAAAACGCCGGTTACATGGAGGCGCTGATGCTGAACGACGAGGGCAACGTCGCCGAGTGTACGGGGGATAACTTCTTCCTCGTTGACAAGGGAACGCTCATTACGCCTCCGGTCTCTTCCGGATCGCTCGCAGGCATCACCCGCGGCGGCGTCATCGACGCGGCAAAGGAGCTTGGCATCCCTGTCAAAGAGGCGACGGTCAACCGCTACGACGTGTGGGTTTCCGACGAGATGTTCCTCACGGGCACCGCCGCGGAGCTTGTTCCGGTTGTCGAGGTGGATGCGCGCAAGATTGGTGACGGCAAGCCCGGGCCGGTCACGCTGCGCCTTCTTGAGGCGTTCCGTCGCAACGTCCGCATCGACGGACGCATGATATAACGAAATGCCCTTTTCTCCGACGGAGGGAAGGAGGTTAATCCATAGTTTTTCCAGTTCCCGCCCGTTGCCCAATGTTGGTGACGGGCGGGAACTGTTTGTCGGAGAATCGACGCTTGGTGGCGCGCTTTTGTGGCCTATGTCTCCATATGCGAATGTGAACAGAGGGAAGAAACGGCGCGTCTGGTTGTGGCAAAGTGTCGCAACTGCTCTGCGTTGTCTCAGTTTGGCAAGGGGTGTTTTTTCAAAATTCATCCCTTAATATGAAAAGCTAAGATTGCGCAAAACGGCAAAAATGCCGATGTTATAAACAGCTCTGGCAAGCAGGCATTAACGATAGGAAATTCAGGTACATGGCCGAATCCCACAAATGTCAAATATGCGGCAAGCCCGCCACGGTGCACCTTACGCAGATATCGGGTAACAAGATTCAAAAGTTCGACCTCTGCGATGAGTGCGCCAAAGAAAAGGGGATAACAGATCCGGATGGTTTTTCCCTTGGTGAAATCAAGGCTGGGCTATCCGGAGCGCACAAACATGCCCATGCTGAAAGCGTTAGCTGCGGCGAGTGCGGCTTCAGCGCAAAGGACTTCAAGAAGCTTGGTCACTTCGGTTGTCCCTCGTGCTACGAGTATTTTTCGCCAATAATAACGCCCATGCTTCAGGGCATGCACAAGGAGGCCGAGCACAAGGGAAAGATTCCCCAGCGCTCATTGGCACGATTGTCGCTAAAGAAAAAAATAACTCTGCTTGAGGACCAGCTCGACGATGCCGTTAGCGAGGAGCGTTTTGAAGACGCGGCCCGCCTTCGCGACGAGCTGGCAAGCATGAGAGCCTCTTTGGAGGATCAGCTTTCGTGAGTAGAAAAACATCCAGAATAGACTCCATACTGGACTGCGGAGAAGCTCTTCTTCGCGGAGATGCGGAGCCGTGCCCGATAGTCATCACAACGCGCATCAGGCTCGCTCGCAACCTTGCCGGTCAGCCCTTTCCGGGCTGGGCCAAGGAAGGGCAAAGGCGCGACATTCTGGACCGCTTCATGGCCGCGATGGGGCTTGTTGACGAGCTTCACGGTGCAGTGTCGCTGCCGATGGACGGGCTTTCGGCACTTGAAAAGCAAATTCTTGCCGAGAGTCACTTGATAAGCCGCGAGTTGATGGGCGCAAAGTCCTTCGCCGGTCTGGTCGCACAGCCTTCGGACGGGTGTTCTATCATGATAAACGAAGAGGACCATCTGCGCATCCAGATGATGCAGGCAGGTATGGCTCTCGAACCGCTTTGGGAACGCGTGAACGCGCTCGACGATGCAATCGAGGGGCGTCTGGACTATGCCTTCTCGCCTCGTTTGGGCTATCTTACTTCATGCCCGACAAACCTTGGTACCGCGATTCGCGCTTCGGCCATGATGCACCTGCCGGGCCTGGTGCTCAAAGGGCACATCGAGCAGGTCATCCGAATGGTGAACCAGCTCGGAATCGCCGTCCGCGGGCATTTTGGAGAAGGCAGCGAGGCTTCGGGCAGTATATTCCAGATTTCCAACCAGCAGACCCTCGGCGAAGACGAGATGTCGATCATTCGCCGCCTGCACAACGTGTTGGATGCCGTCATAGAGCAGGAGCGAAACGCCCGCCTTTGGCTTGTGGAGGAAAAGGGCGAGACTCTTTACGACAAAATTGGCCGCGCGCGCGGAATGCTTCAGAATGCGTATGTTCTTAGCTCGGGCGAGGCTATGGAACATCTTTCGATGATTCGTCTCGGTGTGGACCTTGGAATGTTCGCGGAACAGTGGCGCGTTGCCACTGACCGACTTATGATAGAGTGTCAGCCCGGGCATATGCAGCGCCGCGCCGAGGCAGAGCTTGAACCGGCGCGCAGGGATGTTTTGCGAGCCGCATTGTTAAGGGAATCGTTTTCAGAGCTTCCGGCTCTAACAAGAATTGAGACTAGCGCACAGTAGCAGGAGGAAACAGTCATGTCTATGGAACCAATGAACAATTTCACCCCCAGAGCACAGCAGGTGCTGGCTTTGGCGCGCAAGGAGGCAGACCGTTTCCATCACAATTACGTGGGAACAGAGCACCTTCTTCTCGGCCTCATTCATCTGGGGCAGGGCGTCGCGGTCAATGTACTGCAAAAGATGGGCCTGAGTCTGGAGACCGTTCGTGCCGCCGTTGAAAAGCAGGTTGGCACGGGGCCGCAGACCAAGCCCGTGGGCAGCATCCCTTATACGCCAAGAGTCAAGAAAGTCCTCGCCCTCGCTGGCAAGGAGGCACGCTCGTTGAACCATTCCTACGTGGGGACGGAGCACATTCTGCTCGGCCTTCTGCGTGAAGGGGAGGGCGTTGCCGCACGTGTGCTTCGCAGTCTTGACGTGGACATCGAACGCTGCCGCAACGAGATTCGCGCGGAGCTTGACCCGAACTTTGCCGAAGACGGCGGGATCGACGAGGGCGCATCGCAGGGTTCGATGGGGTCCGCACCAAACCCGATGGGTGCAGGCGGCCCGATGGAAGAGCGCGGCAAGGACATGAAAACGCCCGCCCTCAAGGCGTTCGGACGCGACCTTACAGAGCTTGCCCGCAATGGCGAGATGGACCCCGTCATCGGGCGCAAGGACGAGATCCGCCGCGTAATCCAGATCCTCTGCCGCCGCACCAAGAACAACCCCGTCCTCATCGGCGAGGCTGGCGTTGGCAAGACGGCCATTGTCGAAGGGCTGGCTCAGGAGATAGCGAACGGCCTTGTCCCCGAGATTCTCGCTGACAAGAAGCTCATCACACTGGACCTCGCCCTCATGGTGGCGGGGACGAAGTACCGTGGCCAGTTCGAGGAGCGCATCAAGGCCGTGATGGACGAGATTCGCCGTGCTCGCAACGTCATCGTGTTCATCGACGAATTGCACACCATCGTTGGCGCAGGCGCTGCCGAGGGTGCGATGGATGCTTCCAATATTTTCAAGCCAGCTCTTTCACGTGGCGAGCTTCAGTGCATTGGCGCGACAACCCTTGCCGAGTACCGCAAGTATATCGAAAAGGACAGCGCCCTTGATCGCCGCTTTCAGAGCGTGATGGTCGAGGCGCCGAGCGTCGAGGATTCCATCAAGATTCTCAAGGGCATCGCCCCGAAGTATGAAGAGCACCACAAGGTGACTTACACTCCCGCCGCGCTGGAGGCGGCTGTGTTGCTTTCGGAGCGTTACATCACCTCGCGCTTCCTGCCGGACAAGGCCATCGACGTGCTCGACGAGTCAGGCTCGCGCGTGCGCATCGAGTCGCTCAAGCGTCCGCCGGAAATCGAGCAGCTTGGCGAGGAGATTGATCAGGTTTGCGCGGCAAAGGAGGAGGCGATAGCCCAGCAGCGTTTTGAAGACGCGGCGCAGCACCGCGACCTTGAAAAACGCCTGCGTGCCAAGCGCGAGGAGATGATAGAGGAATGGAAGCGCAGCCGCGAGGAACACCGCGTCGTCGTCGATGTCGAGGACATGATGCAGGTTGTGTCCGGCTGGACGGGTATTCCGCTCTACCGCATGGAGCAGAAGGAGTCCGAAAAGCTGCTTCATCTTGAAAAGGAGCTTCAGGGCAAGGTTATCGGCCAGAACGAGGCGACTATTGCCATTTCCCGCGCATTGCGCCGCAGCCGTGCGGACCTCAAGGACCCGCGCCGCCCGATTGGTTCATTCATGTTCATGGGGCCGACCGGCGTTGGCAAGACGCACCTTGCGAAGATTCTTGCCGAGACGATGTTCGGAGATCAGGACTCGATGGTCGCCATCGACATGAGCGAGTACATGGAGAAGTTCTCCGTGTCCCGCCTCATTGGTTCGCCTCCCGGATACGTTGGTTACGAAGAGGGCGGCCAGCTTACGGAGGCAGTCCGGCGCAAGCCTTACTGTGTGGTTCTGTTCGACGAAATCGAAAAGGCGCACCCGGATGTTGTCCAGCTTCTCTTGCAGGTGCTCGAAGACGGTCGCCTGACGGACAGCCTTGGCCGCACTGTCGATTTCCGCAACACGATCATTATCATGACGAGTAACGTCGGTGCGCACATCCTTCAGAAGGGCAATGTGCTCGGCTTTGGCGATTCTGATAATGACGCGAGTTTCGAGGCGCTCAGGAGCCGCATTACCGACGAGGCAAAGAAGGTTTTCAAGCCCGAGTTCCTGAATCGTATCGGCACGATGGTCGTGTTCCGCCAGCTTGTGAAGGCTGACTTGGTGCACATTATCGACCTCGAGATTGCCAAGCTGTCCAAGCGTTTGCGCGATCGCGAAATGGAGCTTCTGGTCGATGTCTCCGTCAAGGAATACATAATCGACAAGGGCTACGACGAGAAGTTCGGTGCTCGTCCCTTGAGGCGCGCCGTCGAGCAGTATCTCGAAGATCCGCTTGCGGAGGCAATTCTTCGCGGCGATGTGGAGCGTGGAAAGAGCATCCACGTTTCCATCGACGACGGAGTGCCTGTGTTCAAGCAGGACCAGCCCGCGTCGAGCATGTCATGATTTATTAACCTTGCCGCTTGGGAAAGCCTTGGCGGCAAGGGCTACATTTCTGCAACTGCCATTGTCAAATAGTCTTACTGGCAGCAAGGCCCCAACCAGAACGGTTGGGGCCTTGATTTTTGCTCAAATCTAGTCGAGGGCGCGTAAGCCCGATGCCTGCTTTTACTGTGCCTTGGGGGCGTCTTGCGCTGGCGTGAAAGAGGGCGGCTGGCCGGTGATGCTGAGGACTGATAGCCAGAGTTCGGAGTTAAGCGCCATGCTTTTGCGCAACCCGTGCATCATCTTGATTGGGACAAACGTGAAATACCCGTGCCAGTGGCCTACGCAAAACTCCGTGTATCCGGCCATTGCCCCATAAACGGCCTGGCGAGAGAGATTCCAGCAGAATATGCTGTCTTCGCTGTTGGCAGGAACACTGCGCACGCTGTAACTGGGGTCGAAATACTTGACTGACACCTGTTTGGATACGCTCTTGAAGTGTTCCTCGATGCGGGCTTTCAGGTTTGGCCCGACGTCGCCATACTTGGGGTTGCCCGATGGGTCGAAGCCGGACGGTTCCATTACTTTCGATGCTAGGCCTTCCGCGAGAGCAATCACGGCGTGCCCGCGCTTGTCCATGCGCTTTTCGAGCGAAACGAGGAAGGCTTTCAGGTCGAAGTCAGCTTCTTGTACAAGGCAGAAGTTAACATCACCGCTGGCCAGTGTGGCGCTTGCGCATACAAAGCCAGCACTGCGTCCCATAAGGCGTACTAGACCGATGCCGTTGGGGTTGCCCTTGCTTTCCACGTGGGCGCAGCGAAGGATTTCACGGGCTTCTTCCACGGCTGTTGTAAAACCAAAGCTGCGGGATACAAAGGGGATATCGTTGTCGATTGTCTTGGGAACGCCCACGACGCTGATTTTGAGCCCGCGTTCGCGCATACGAGCGGATAGGGCGCTGGCTCCGCGCAGGGTTCCATCGCCGCCGACGCAGAACAGGATGTCGATCTGCTTGGCAACGAGGTTGTCTATCATGGTGTCAAGGTCGCCGATGCCGCGGGCAGAGCCGAGGATAGTGCCGCCCATGTTCTGCACTCCGTCAACCATGTCGGCTGTCAGCGTTACAAACTGACCCTTCTCCAGCCCCGGGTAGCCGCAGCGGATGCCGAGCACTTCCTTGACGTGGAAGTGGTATATGCTGACGAGTGTTATGCCTCGGATTACGTCGTTCAGGCCCGGGCACAAGCCTCCGCAGGTGACGACAGCAACGCGCATGTTGCGCGGGTCGGCCATTAGTTTTTGCGGCGGCACGGCCTGCGTGAACGCCTGTCCGGGGACGGGGTTTAGCGGGTCGAAAGGAACGGGCAGCGAAAGGCTTGAGTCAACATGTTCCCAGATCGGGTCGTCGGGGAAAAGTGAGCGTACCGGAATCGTGGCCTCTGCAATGCGCGGGACTTCGAAGGAAACCTTGCTGGGGTCGAACGATGGCTGAAGGCATGACTGCATGATGCATCAACATAGAACCAAAACGCGGCAGTTCGCCACACAATTGATAAGTTATCATGCGCTTTGGGATAACAGTGGCAGGCGCGAGCGGCTGTTACAATTCGCTGATTGGCAGCATACCGAGTGTGATAACGGGCAGGTCCAAGATTCTGACAGGAGAGCTTGACCAAGGGCTTGTCAATCAACTAAGGTCTCGCCCTTTCAGGGTTGGAGAGATGGCAGAGTGGCCGAATGCGCCTGACTCGAAATCAGGTGTACCCGCAAGGGTACCGGGGGTTCAAATCCCTCTCTCTCCGCCATTTTCACGGCGCCCGCGGCATTGGGGGTCTCCGCCAAAGTTTGGGGACTGAGCTTATCTGTTGTTTTGGGAAATGGCCGAGTCACATTGCGATGATATTTTTTTCTGCGTCTGCAAACGCATTGTTTTAGCGGTTGTCGAGCTTGACCTAATAAGACGACTCAATTTACGCTCATCGCGTGATCTCTCGTGTTTACGCTGCTCTCTTCTTGTTCGTCTTGTTTTGCTGCGTTGCACGCGCGGAGCCGGAATTTGCCTCTGTTGACGAGCAATTGACCTACTTTGCGGGGCTGGCCGAGACAGAACTCGCGCAGTACGACATCGCGTATCTCAACCTTGTCTGCGCGCAGGGCTTGAAGGGATCGGAGAATTTGGACATCCCTGCCTGCCTTGCCCGGCTCGACCAGATGGCGAAAGAGATCGGGGTCAAGATTGAGGCGGGCAAATCCACCTACGAACGCGACCCTGCCTCGTTCGAGAACAGCTTGGGACACTTCAAGGCGATCAGCATGGTAACCTACGCGGTCCGGGATTACGGCGTGATGTACAACCCGGCGAGGATCGAGACGCCTAACAGCCTGTCGTCCGACGACGTGTTCTTCGCCGACTCCAAGGACGTCTTCATCAACGGGTTGCTGCAAGGGGAACAGCCAACGGGCACTTGTTCGTCTCTGCCGGTCTACTGGATTGCTCTGGGGCGGCGGATGGGTTGTCCGCTGCGCATGAGCAACACACTTCTGCACTTTTTCGTCCGTTGGGACGGCGACGGCGACCGCTTCAATTTCGAGGGGAGCCAGAACGGTTGCGGCATTTATGATGATCAGCATTACCGCGAGTGGCCGGTTCGTGTGGACGAGGCGAAGGTGGAGTATTTGGGCCTTTTGGAGTCGTTCACGCGAAAGGAGGAGCTGATGCATTTCCTAATCGAGCGCGGCAACTGCCTGAAAGCGAACGGTCGCGACGAGGAAGCCCGCAGCACCTACCGACTGGCCTTGACCTGCTATCCGAACAACTTTGCAAAGACTTATTTATATCTGAACCGTGACTTCATGAAGGAGAAGAAATGAAGCGTCTGACCATCTTGCTATTTTCGTTGTTCGCAGGTGCCCTGTCGTTGCAGGCCGCATACGATGGTATGCAAGCAGTAATGGTAGCGGAAGGTGGCTCGTCCGTAATCGCTTCAGCGGAGCACAGCCTATCCGCAGCAAGCACCACGGCATCGTCAATCGACGAGCAGACGCTTCTCGACGGCAGAATCTACGACCCGCAACTGGGACGGTTCTTGAGTGCGGACCCAATTATCCAAGACCCATACAACCTTCAGAGCTATAACAGATATAGTTATTGCATGAATAATCCCTTGAGCCATATCGATCCATCGGGCTATATCTCCAAAGACCAACAAGCCAAATTAAGAGGTGCAGTGCAGGTTCTCAGGAGGGATGTTCGAAATTCTCCAACAAGCGGTTCTGCATTAGTTAACCGCCTTTTGAACTGCGATATTGAGTCACGACTATTGGACGCTCCCATTCCGCTGAACTCCGGCGACACAGCAGCAGGAACGGCCAGACCGATGACACAGCCTGCGCAAATCGCATTTACCATTAATTCGTCTGATAGTGAAGTTCAACTGGCTCGACGAATTGCCGAGGAGGCAATCCATTCAGGACAAGTTCCTGCGTTTTCACCAGAAACTCGAATAGCTAATGAAATAGAGGCAAAAGTCGGTGTCGAAGAAATTATGATCGCCGCCGGAGAGCCAGGAGTAACATATGACGGTTCTGCAATGGTTTCCTACACAATGAATGTACTCGACGCTGATGGAAACCAGATACTTGATCGGCAAGGGAATCCGATTCAAGAAACCCGAACCATGCAAGAATCGACACAAATTCCGGTTTCTGTTACAATCAACAGTGAAGGGATAATCACGAGTGTCGCGTATGTACCAAACCAGCAATACATCACATCACGCGTAGAAAAGGAATACAACACGCAAGCCCCCCAGGGGAACGGGAATTCGGACTCGACTGAGACAATTCCAGTCCAAGAAGACAAAACACAGCCTTCACCAAACGAAGAGGAGCTCTTTCCTGATGAATATAAATAAATATAAATATATACTTGGAGCTTTATTTATGATTGCCACGGGATTGCAATCCCCTGCATCTGATGTTTGCAGTGCACCAGAACGCTTGCATTCCATTGAATCAATCAAAGGAGTTGCCAGTCATTTCTTGTCTCAATTTAATGTTCAGCAGAAATCATACGAAGATATTTCTGAATTAATATCAAGCGCGAGATCATCGCTATGGAATTCCAATGACATTTTCGTTAAAACTTCGGAGAGGGAATTGTACGAAGTTTGGTCCATAGGCGATTGGGATTTGTATTTTTGGGATACAAATTTAAAACGAATAACATTCAAAAAAACGCTTACCCCGGACACAGTGGAATTGCTGTCAATAGACATCTTGAACGAGCAGGTGCATTATTACAGCGAGTTGCGAGATATGGGAGATAGGTCAAATGAAGGCGTATACTTCATAACCGATTGGAATATATATATTATGAACAATTCTGAATCCATAGTGCAGACGATTACTCGAGAACAATACTGGAGGCAGGCCAATGCAATTTCATTACAAGATGGAATTACAAACGCACCTGCCAATTAAATCTTTCCGTCCACGCTTTAAAATAGTGACTACATTCAAAGGTGTTATAATTAACTAAATAGTGGGTTGCCTACTAAACACAAACTCTACCCCACGGAAATGCAGCAAGACGATCCTCTTGACCAAGTAATCCTTGGGGTCTCCGACGAAGATACCTTTACCATACGTGATTCTTTTGAGGGGGTTCAGCTCTTTGGCGGGATCGCTTCGTGAAAGACCAGAGGCAGCGGTGCTCTCTTTGCACGCTCGTATCTTGCTGCTAACTTTGGCGGGCTTGTCCAGACCGCGAAGGTGACGAAACCGACCTCTGGCGACGCTACGCGCAGGAGACGGGCCGCGAGGACACGTCCCTGTCATCGTGGACAGGATGCGACGGATAACACAAATTGCATTCCGTATGAAGCATGTCTGGGACATAGCCTCTCTCCGCCATTACAATCAACGACTTACAGATAGTTACGCGTCGTTGAGCAGCAGGCGGGTCGAGGCTTCTTGATGCTTTTGATTGGGCGCGTACAGCCGCGATTGAACGGAGTTATTCCAGTCCCTGATGAATGTGGCTTATTCTATTTGCTCGTTGGGCTGTTGACACTTCGTTGTTTGCGACGATAATCCAAGACGCGCTTTGCGCGCACAGTTGTTCTTTTTACGTGAATCCCGTCACAGCACTTTGTCACATGTTCACGGGTTTATAGCTTGTAGTCTTGTTTTTGTAACAGGCTGTTCCCGCGCATGTTGCGCCTGTTTCGGGATTTTTATCACCCCTTGGAGGGTAGGTGTCATCCGCGCCGCACTCTCTAGTAAATAATCGTTAGGTCACCCCAGATACCCCAATATGAAGCAATACGAAGCTGCCGATATCCGTAATTTCGCAATCGTAGGTCATCAGGCCAGTGGAAAGACGATACTTTCCGACGCAATGCTGGTTTGCAGCGGCAAGATAGGAAAAGTGGGTTCGATTCAGGCCGGAACCACCGTGAGCGATTATCATCCCAGCGAGAAAGAGCGGCAGATTTCCGTGCACGCCTCGCTGATGCATACAGAGTGGATGGGGCGCAAGTTCAACATTATAGACACACCAGGTTATCAGGATTTTATTTCAGAAGGTCTTGGCGCGCTGCGAGTTGGCGACTTTGCCCTAGTTGTCGTCTCGGCGACAAGCGGCGTTGAGCTGGGCACCACGCAGGTATGGGATTACGCCACGCGCTACGGCATCCCCAAGATGGTTGTCATCAACGGTTGCGATAAGGAGCATACCCGTTTTAACGAGATCGTTGATCAGTTGAAGGATGCGTTTGGCAACAATCTTGTCCCTATGAACATTCCGGTTAATCCCGGACCTGCTTTCAACGAGATTCTGGACGTCATGCGCATCGCACGTGTGCGTTATGCAACGGATGGCAGCGGCAGGTTCTCGGAGGTTCCTCTTGAAGGGGCGGACAGGGACATGGTCAAGGCGCTGCACCAGCAGGTAATCGAATACGTTGCGGAGACTGACGATACCCTCATGGAACGTTTCTTTGAACAGGACGGGCTTTCGGAGGAGGAATTGCGCGCCAGTCTTCACGCTGCCATTCAGAAGCAGATTTTCGTACCCATCTTCACGGTCAGCGCACAGAACAATATCGGCATTGCCCGCCTGATGGACATCATTGCCAAATACGGCAGCAGTCCCGTGGACCGCAAGGACGTGGACGCTATCGCGCAGGACGGCAGCCCTGCGCTTGTCAAGCTGGAGGATCCCGTTCCGCGCTGTTACGTGTGGAAAACCATCAGCGAGGCTCATGTGGGCGACTTGTCGTTCTTCCGCATTTACAGCGGCAATATAAGGGCGGGGCAGGAAGTGTGGAACGCTGATCGAGATATGGCCGAGAAGTTTGGTCCGATTGCCATCATGCAGGGCCACGATCGCGTCCCCGTGGATGTGCTTGGAGCGGGTGACATCGGCGTGACGGTGAAGTTGCGCAACACGCACACTGGCGATACTCTTTCATCACCACAGAAGCGCCTGCGCCTTCCCAAAGTCGTCTATCCGACGCCCAATATCCACGGTGCGCTCAAGCTGGCAAACCGTGGAGAGGAGGACAAACTCGCGCTTGGTCTTGCGACGCTGCACGAAGAAGATCCGACCTTCCTCTACCGCAACGACGCGGAGACGAGTGAAACGGTGATAAGCGGGCAGGGTGAGCTGCACCTGGAGGTTATTCGCGGCAGGCTCAAGAGGCGTTTTGGCGTCGATATCGAGCTTGTGGAGCCGAAAGTCCCATACCGCGAGACGATCAAGGGCAGGGGAGACAGCAAGTATCGCCACAAGAAGCAGTCTGGCGGTTCCGGTCAATTTGCCGAGGTGTGGCTGCGCGTCGAGCCTTTGCCGCGTGATTCGGGCGTTGAGTTCACTCAGAGCCTAGTTGGACAGAACGTGGATCGCGTGTTTGTTCCGAGCGTTGAAAAGGGTGTCATGAGCGCCTGCACGGAGGGCATCGTCGCCGGTTGTCATGTGACCGACCTCAAGGTGGAGTTTTACGATGGCAAGATGCACCCGGTCGATTCCAAGGACGTGGCGTTTCAGATTGCAGGAAAGGCGGCGTTCAAAGAGGCCTTTCTTGCTGCAAAGCCTTGTCTTTTGGAGCCGATTTACGAGATTACCATCAAGGTGCCGGAGGATTACGTAGGCGATGTGATGGGTGATATTTCATCCCGTCGTGGCCGCATTTCCGGTGTGGATAACGAGGGTGGCTTCCAGATTATCATGGCCACGGTTCCGCAGAAGGAGTTGTATCGTTACAGCACGGTGCTTCGCAGCCTTACCGGCGGGCGTGGCTTGCACAGCGAGAAGTTCTCCCATTACGAGGAGATGCCAAGGGATCAGGAGGCGAAGATCATCGAGGCGTGGAAGAAGTCCCGCCAGCATGATGAGTAGCGGACTCTTGCTGCATCATTATGATGCGGAATCTACTCGGGCTTCTGTATTCTTGAGTCAAACGAGTGTTACGTTTTTGTTGAAGCAGCTATCTTGCCCTTGCGAAAAAAGAACCCCATGTTTATCATGGGGTTCTTTGTATTATTATCCCATTGGATGTTAGTAGGAATATATTATTGGGTGCCGCATGGAATGGTGATGACACCAAGAGGTGCGTTTGTGCCTGTCGCACCATCAAGTGTCGCCTTCGTCTGTCCACAGAAAATACCAGCGTTCGCTGTAAAACTTATGCGACTTGTCCGTTCGCAGAGTTGGATAAAAGGTGCGTTTAGTTTTCAATCCTTGTAAAATTGCTGAATTGTGTACATATCCGAACAGTAACTTTTATGATAAGCGACCAAAGACTACGGCTTGGAATCGTAATTCCTTTGGCAAACGAGGAGTTGACCATAGACGAACTGCTGCGGCGAGTCTGTGCGCAAATCGGCCCTGATGATCGTGTATTTTGCGTCCTTGACAATATGTGCAAGGATAATACGAAGCTCATGATACAAGGCTTTCTAGAAAACGTGGATAATAGGGTCTCTCTTGTGTGGGCGCCGGAGAATCGCTGCGTTGTAGATGCGTATTTCAGGGGCTATCGCGAGGCTTATGATGCCGGTTGCGCTTGGATATTGGAAATGGATGGTGGATTGAGCCACCTGCCGGAGGAGATTCCGCAGTTTGTGATGGGGATGGAAGAGGGATATGATTATGTTGGCGGTAGCAGATACCTCAAGGGCGGAACGCATGATAGCCCGCTTTCGCGTAGAATCATAAGCAGAGGTGGGACAGCTTTGACAAGGCTTTTACTTCGCGTAAGACTCACTGATATGACCAGCGGTTTTGAGTGTTTTTCACGTACCGCGATGGAATTAGTCTTGAAGAATGGAGTGCGTAGTCGCGCTAACTTCTTTCAGACGGAGATTCGCTATATGATGAGTCACCTCCACTGGAAGGAAGTTCCGATTCGCTACACTAACGATAAACCTACGATCGGGCGCAGTAGCTTGCGTGAGTCATTCAGAATACTTTTTCAACTCTTGAAAGAACGCAGTTAATAATTATGACCGACAAGACTGTAGCCGTAATCACCACAATTCAAGCTCCAACACTAAGCGTTCAGACTACTGCAAAAAGGTTGTCTAAGGATGGTATATCGCTGATTGTCATAGGAGATAGGAAGGGGCCATGGTCTTATGAATTGAGTGGAACAAGGTTGTACTCTTTGACAGAGCAAGAGGAAATGCCATATCGATTGGCAAGGGTGCTTCCGACTGGTCATTACGCGCGAAAGAACCTTGGCTATCTTGTAGCCATGCGTGAAGGGGCGAGTTGTATATATGAGACCGACGATGATAATGCTCCAAATTCCGTTTGGGTGAAAAGAAATGAGATTGTGCCTGTGCAGCGGATTGAAAAAACAGGTTGGTGCAACGTGTACAGCTTATTCACTAGTGAGAAAATCTGGCCGCGTGGTTTGCCTTTGGATAAAATTGACGCTTCCTTGAGTGATGGCGTTGTGAGGGTTTGTGCTGATAAGGTTCAAGCCCCTATTCAGCAAGGGCTTGCAAACCTGTCTCCAGATGTGGATGCGGTATGGCGTATGGTCTTGGATAGGGATTTTTGCTTTGATGATGGGCCTAGCGTATTATTGCCGCGCAATTCCTGGTGCCCGTTCAATAGTCAGTCAACATGGTGGTGGCCGTCAGCGTATCCTTTAATGTATTTACCTAGTAATTGTCCGTTCAGAATGACGGATATATGGCGTAGCTTCATAGCGCAACGTTGCCTATGGGAGTTCGCAGACGGGATAGTTTTTCATCATGCTGAAGTAGATCAAGAGCGCAATTTTCACAACTTGATGAGAGACTTTGAGGACGAAATCCCTGGCTATGTTAAAAATGCCAGGATTGTCGATCTTTTGCAGAGCTTGTCTTTGAAGGCAGGGGTCGAGCACGTTTGTGACAACCTTATTGCGTGTTATCGCGCGCTCGTCGCGGAAGAAGTGTTTCCTCAAGAAGAACTGTGCCTTGTTGCGGCTTGGTTGGATGATATGAATAATCTATAGTCTTTATCTTTAGGTTGTTAAGGTATTACAGATGGATTAAATTACAATGCTAGAAGAAGATAAATTAAAACCTGGGGATTGTAGCAATGCTGACTCAAAAGTGCTTGGAACTGTGTTTACTACATTGTTCGGGCAATTGATGGCGCTTATACTGGCATCGTTTATTTTTCAAATTGGTATTGTCTTTGTTGTGCGTTTCTATTTCGGACTAGATTACAGAGAGTTTCACTATGCTGCACATGAATGGATGCACAATGTGGATCCATATACTAGAGGCGTTTTGTTTACGCCACCATCGTCGCTGCTTGTTGGATTGATGTTTGGCTGGTTGCCTTTTGAATCAGCAAGATTTATGATGTTCATTCTCAACATCGCCTTGCTGTTCCTCGCTTTGCGTTGTTTGGTGATTCAATTTGAGCTTTCAAGAATTAATGAGCGTTTTCTTTACGGCATAGCGTTGCTGTTCTATCCATGTTATTTTCTCGTTGAACGCGGAAATCTAGACGGAATTATGTTCGCCCTTATTGTTATGGGTTTTGCGTCTTCACATCATATGGTAAAAAGCGTATGTCTTGGTGCAAGCCTCGCTGTGAAAGTATACAGCGGATTAATATTTCTTGTATTATTCCGGAAGCGGAAGTGGAAAGTCGCATCAATCGGGGTGTTGGTTTTTATCTTGTTGCAGATACCGTTCGCCAAGCTCTTCCCACATTTCGTTTCGTCCGTCCTTGGCAGGACGGGGCTTATAAGGCTTGATGAAAACATAAGTCCCGCCACATTGTTTAGCATCGTTATTGGAGGACTCTGGCAGTGGAAGGTTGTGTTCATCGCATTCTGGTTCGGCACATTGGCCTATAGGATGGTAAAGGATAAATCCAAGGATGTTTCCAAGACATGGACCTTGTACATACCCTGGATGATATCTTTCCCCGTGCTGGTGTATCCTTATTCGGGTGTTCTTGCGCTGGCGCTAATAGCTCGTATCGCTTCTGCATGTCAGACGAGGCTTATGACCCGGGCAGAATCTCTTATTGTAGCTGGTTTTTGCCTGCTAGGTTTTCAGGCTGTGGCATGGACGTATTTTCTAGGCATAATCACACCTTACGCGCCAGTGTCGCACTTGATTTGTGCCTTGGGAAACCTGTTTATGATAATAGGTGCCTGTGGCCTTCCGGACTATGAAGACGTGTCTGTACGCTCTGCGTAAACGCTGCTATTATTGCGCTTGTGTAGAAGCTGTCAGGCTATGCGTTCCAGCGGTTTCATGGGGCTGCTTTCCAGAATGCTGCCGCTCGGTATTGGCATTCCTCTTAGGAACTCTGACGCTGGCAGCATCTTTCCGCCCGGGCGTTGCAGGGAAAGCAGACTGATAACTCCGTCCGCCGTAGCTACATGCAAGCCGTCCTTGCCGAAGCCGCTTTCGAGAACTGTGCCCGGGGTGGTGCCGGAAGCGGGAACGATCGACGAAAGCGCGCTTTGCCCGACCTTGATTCGCTGGCCTTGGTAATTGAACGCCGTACCGGGCCAAAGGTGTAATGCGCGGCAACGGTTGTGAAGCTCCAGCGCGCTCGCCGAAAAGTCCATGTTCGAGTCGTCCTTGTCCAGAATGCGGCAGTAAGTGGCAGCATTCTCGTCTTGTTCGCGGAATGCGAGTTCTCCGCCTAAGAGCGTAGGCACATTGCGCGAAAGCAGGGGAACGCATGCATCCGCAAGCTTGGTCGTCAGGCTGGCTCGATTATCCTCGGCCTCAATGCTCACCTTCTCCAAGTCAAGAATGGCACCGGAGTCCATCTTTTTCACTATGCGCATCAGTGTGATGCCCGTTGTGTCGCGCCCGGTGGCGATGGCCGTATCTATCGGCGAGGCGCCGCGCAGTTCGGGAAGCAAAGAGGCGTGGAAATTGAGCGGGGGCAGGCGGGGAATTGCAAGCAGGCTGTCGCGGAGCAGGTGGCCGTACGCCATTACAAGCAGCAATTCGCAACCGCATTCTTTCAGCCATTGCTCATCGTCAGCAGTAGGCTTGTCTGGCTGGCGCGCCGGAATGCC
>JAFGLA010000045.1 GCA_016928295.1 Opitutales bacterium | reverse complement strand
CGCGCTTCCTACAACCCGGTTGAGCGCGAAGTGAACCTTGGCGACTACGTCAAGGTAAGCTACAAGGGCACGATTGACGGGCAGGACATCGCCGAGATGACCGACCGCAAGATCTGGGGCACCCAGGAAAACACTTGGGAAGAAGCCTCGGAAGTCGGCCCGAACACGCTGGGCGTTCCCGCTGTTATCGAGGGCATCGTCGGCATGAAGGCCGGTGACGAGAAGGAAGTCGAACAGACTTTTGAAGACAACCACGAGGTCGAGGGCCTGCGTGGCAAGAAGGGTGTTTACAAGGTCACCGTGCACGAGGTGCGCGAGCGCGTCCTGCCGGAGCTTAACGAGGACTTCCTTAAGAGCATCCAGGTCGAGAGCGTCGAGCAGCTCAAGGAGCGCATGAAGACCGAGATGACTCGCCGCAAGCAGTACGAGCGCCGCATGAGCCAGCGCGAGCAGATCGCCCGCAAGCTCATGGAAGAGTGCCAGTTCGAGATGCCGCAGAGCGCCATCGACCACGAGGCAGGCGTTGTTCTTGAGCAGATTATTCGCGAGAACATGCAGCGCGGCGTCCCGCAGGAAGAGTTCGAAAAGAACAAGGAATCCCTGCACGCCAACGCTACGGAAATTGCCACCTTGCAGACCAAGCGCAATTTCATCGTCGGCGCCATTGCCCGCAAGGAAAAGGTCGAGGTTACAAACGAGGACCTCAACCGCGCCATCATGAATCAGGCCATGCGTATGCGCATCCGTCCTGAAGAAATAGTGAAGGAGCTTCAGAAGAACCGCGAATCCATCCGCCTGATGCAGCGCGACATCCTTCTGGACAAGACTATGGAAATGCTCGCGGACAAGGCCAATGTTGTGGAGAGCGAGGACGCTCCCGCAGAAGAGGGCCACGAGCACAGCCACTAGAAGCGTCTTGCCGGATACATTGCCCCGCCCTTTGATAATTTATCGGGGGGTGGGGTAGTTGTTCTGGAATAAGCTGTTCCGTGCGTTCTCTTGCCTAGTCTGGGGAGCCGCATTCAAAACGCTGTCCAGAGGGTATTGCGTGGCATGTGCGTTGTGCTGCGTTTCCTTTTTCTTGTCACAACGAGGCGGAGAGGAGACAAAACGTGCAAAGCTCTGGTTGCGTTTACACGCATCGCGAGCTATAAACCATTGTAGCGAAGCGCGCTTTTTATTATATCCTGTTGTAGGAACCTTTCAGCGGCATACATTATCTTTTTACCCATGAGCTATTACCTTCCATTACCAAACGTTGTCGAGAACGACGGTCGCACAGAACGCCATTGGGATATTTACAGCCGCCTGCTGAAGGACCGCATCATTTTCATCGGCACGCCCATCGACGATTACGTCGCCAACGCGATTATCGCGCAGATGTTGCTGCTTCAGATGGAAGACCCCAAGAAGGACATCCAGCTGTACATCAACAGCCCGGGCGGCTCCATCACCGACGGCATGGCCATCTACGACACGATGCGCTTCCTTTCCTGCGACATCAAAACCTACTGCATGGGGCAGGCGGCCAGCATGGCCACGGTGCTTCTCGCTGCGGGCACGCCGGGCAAGCGGTATGCGCTCTCGCACAGCCGCATGATGATTCATCAGCCCAAGGGCGGCATCTCCGGCCAGACTACGGACATTTCAATCGCGGCTCGCGAGATACTGCGCTGGCGCAAAGTTATCAACGAAGTGCTTTGCGAACACACAAGTCAGCCGATTGAAAAGATTGAGAAAGACTCCGACCGCGATTATTACATGACCGCGCAGGAGGCCAAGGATTACGGCATTATAGACCAGGTTCTCAAGTTCAAGAAGGACGAGAAGAGCGCCTAATTACGCCGTTCTGGCAGGGTGAAATATAGAGCAATGGCAAAATCCACAAAGATGACTTTCTGCTCCTTCTGCGGCAAGAGCGCAGCAGAGGTGAAGAAAATGATTGCAGGACCGGCAGGCGTGCACATTTGCGACTCTTGCGTAAACGTCTGCAAGACAATCATCGACCGCGAGCTGCACGGCCCGCAGCAGGATAGCTCTGCCCCGCGTTTCAACCTTGCCCGCCCTGCGGAGATCAAGGCCATGCTCGACCAGCACATCATCGGGCAGGATCATGCCAAGAGGGTGCTCGCGGTGGCAGTGTACAACCCCTACAAGCGCCTGAGCGCCTTGTTCGGACAGAATGCGCAGGAAATCGAGGACAGCGAGCTTGCGGACGTGCTGATTGAAAAGAGCAACGTCCTGCTGGTCGGCCCAACGGGCAGCGGCAAGACGCTTCTTGCGCGCACGCTGGCCAAAATGCTCGAAGTTCCCTTTGCCATTGCCGACGCGACCACTCTGACCGAGGCCGGTTACGTGGGCGAGGACGTTGAGAACATTGTTCTGCGTCTTGTGCAGGCTGCGAACTACGACCTTAAAAAGGCCGAATGCGGCATCATATACGTTGACGAAATCGACAAGATAGGTCGCAAGACGGAGAACGTCTCCATCACGCGCGACGTATCGGGCGAAGGCGTTCAGCAGGCACTTTTGAAGATACTCGAAGGCACGGTTTGCAATGTGCCCCCACAGGGCGGGCGCAAGCACCCGAATCAGGAATACCTTCAGGTCAATACCGAGAACATCCTTTTCATTTGCGGTGGCGCGTTCGTCGGCATGGACAAGATCGTCCGCCGCCGCCTCGGCGCAAACACCGTCGGCTGGGACAATTCCCATGGCAGTGCCAAGGAGATGAACGACAGCGCCGTGATGCGCGAGATGGCTCCCGAAGACTTGGTGAAGTTCGGCATGATACCGGAGTTCATTGGCCGTCTGCCCATCGTGTCCGTTCTGGACGAGTTGACCGTGGCGGACCTTGAGCACATCCTGCACGGCACTCGTAACGCCATTCTAAAACAATTTGCGAAGCTCCTTGCCCTTGAGGGGGTCAAGTTGTCCTTCACTGCGGACGCGGCACGCGCCGTGGCCGAAAAGGCGCTCGAACTGAAGACCGGTGCACGCGCTTTGCGAGCCATCGTCGAAAAGCTGATGCTGGACGTGATGTTCGACCTGCCAGACGCGCAGGATATCGACGAAGTCATAATCAGCGGCGACGTGGTCAAAGGGAAAGCAAAGCCCGAAATCCATCGTGGAGAAACGCGCGTGAGCAAAGCTCAAGATGATGACAGTCAGAGCGCGTCCCAGCCCGGGGAGCCGTTCGAGGCCGCCTAGACCGTGCAAGGGTGACGCAAGTCCTATCGTTGCTAAGTGCCGTTGAGCAGGGGTAAAGACGAGACGCCGTGCACGTTTTCGTGCACCGGTTTGCCTTGTCGAGTTCAGCAACCCTAGGGAAAGGTTTTAAATCTTTCTCTTTCTCTGTCGGATGATTGCTCCACAAGCTCCAGTAAGTGCGATGAGCAACACGCTGGCTGGTTCTGGAACAGTTCCCGGGGTGAGAACGTGGTTTTGTATGCTTCCACTCGCTGCCGCATCCAGTGGAGTGGAGGTCAGGAAGCCTGAATTCCAGCCTCTGTTGCCGTTCCCTCCGCAGTTTGCGTATAAATCACCCCATTCTGGCGCAACGTTGCTCCAGAAGGTCAAAGTCGTCTCATGCGAATCATTTCCACCTGATCCAGTGGCGGCCCAGAACATTCCGTAACGTTCTTCAGGAAAGCTGCTAAGTCCTGTTGTCGAGGATGAAAAGTTTCCGAAGCTGATGTTTGCAGTATCGTAAGCAACTAGGTTGCTTGAACTATCGTAGATTTTCACACTCGACAGGTCGATATTGCTGGAATTGAAGCCGCTTCCCGTCTCGATCATCCAGCGAACAGGGGCGAAATCCGCCACGGTAATTTTGTAACTGTAAAACCATGTGTAGCCTGAGGGTGCACCTGCCTCTTCGTTGCTGACAAGCCAGGTCAATACAGATGAGTCTTCCCAGCCGTTTTCCTGCGGATGATCGTTTTCAGCATAAAACCCAGAAGACACTAGGTTAACGTACGATAGTGTTCCGTTGTATTCGGCAGCATTCGCCGTATAGGCTGCCAGCATGAGCGGAGCCGCAAACAGATATGCGAGGCCAGTTGCAGTTCTCATGTGGACGAATTTAGCCTTAAAGGGGAGAATACTCAAACCGTACACGTGTTTTTTGGGGGGGCTTTCTAAGTTTTGTTGATTTGATTGATTTCATCGAGACTTTGGCGTGTATTGGAGCCTTCGCAGCCCTTACGCCTAGCTTGCTGCCATGAAAGTGCTCCTGATCGCCGTCGTCGCGGCCCTTGCCTACATTTTGGCTTACAGAACCTACGGGCGTTGGCTTGGGGCGAAGCTCTTTCAGCTTTCCGCATCCCGCGTCTGTCCTTCAGTTTATAAGAGCGACGGGCGAGACTTTGTGCCCACTTCCCGCGAGGTGCTCTTCGGGCACCATTTCGCATCAATCGCCGGTACAGGTCCCATCGTGGGGCCGGCCATAGCCGTCCTGTGGGGCTGGGTCCCCGCTCTTTTATGGATAGTTTTCGGGTCGATATTTATCGGCGCTGTTCACGACATGGGCGCTCTTGTCATCAGCATTCGTAATGACGGGCGCACCGTGGGAGACATCGCGGGCAGGCTCATCAACAAACGGGCGCGAATACTCTTTCTTGCCATGGTGTTTCTGGCTCTTGCCATATTTCTGGCGGTTCTGGGCCTGGTCATGGCAAGCGTGTTCAGGATGTTCCCGCGTGCGATTTTCCCCTGCCTTGTGCAGATTCCATTGGCTATTGGCATCGGTTGCTGGCTGCATCGCAGCGGCAGGCGCATATTCCCTGCGTCCGTTCTGGCATTGGTCTTGATGTATCTTTCTGTAATGTTTGGCGACTGGGGGCCGCTGCACGAGTTTAACACCATGTTAAGCCTGTGGCCGGTGTGGGCATGGGTTCTTGTCTTGCTTGCATACTCCTACGTTGCTTCGGTTCTGCCGGTGTGGGTGCTACTTCAGCCCAGAGATTACATCAATTCCTTGCAGCTTATCACCCTCTGCGTTCTTCTCGTTTTGGGGTTGATTTTTGCCGTGTCGGGCAACAGGGAGCTTGTGATGCTCGCTCCCGCGTTCAACCTGCATCCGGCTGGCGCTCCGCCATTTCTGCCGTTTTTGTTCATCACCGTGGCCTGCGGTGCGGTGAGCGGTTTCCACAATATCGTAAGCAGTGGCTCCACTAGCAAACAATTGAGTGCCGAGCCTGACACCCTTCCCATAGGCTACGGCGGCATGTTGAGCGAAGGCTTTCTGGCCGTGATCGTGCTTCTTGCCTGCGGGGCCGGTATCGGCCTTGGAATGGCGGGAAAGGACGGAGTAATGCTCTACGGCGGGGCCGCATGGGAGGCTACCTATTCATCATGGGGCAGCATGTCCGGCCTTGGTCCCTGCGTTAGCGCATTCGTGCACGGATCGGGCAATTTCCTTGGCGCGCTCGGCTTTGCGGACAGCTATTCTGTGGCCCTGATGGGCTTGTTTGTCGCAAGCTTTGCCGGTACCTCGATGGACACCGCGTGCAGGCTTCAGCGTTACGTTGTTGAAGAGCTGTCCCATGCGATGTTCGGAAGCTCGACCGAGCCGCTTGACGAGTCCTTGCCAAAGCGCAAGCCCGCATGGTCCATGATCGGCAGGTTCTTGGAGAGTCGCCACGGGGCTACTTTGTTCGCCGTGTTGACGGCTGGCGCCTTGGCCATGGTTCCCGCCCCCGGGAAAGACTGGGGCTGGGACTCTGTCGGGACCGGGGGACTGATTCTGTGGCCTCTCTTTGGCGTTACAAACCAGTTGGTCGTAGGCTTGGCCTTTCTTGTCCTTGTGGCCTACTTGCTCGAACGCGGTAAGCCTGTCTGGATGGTGATTCTCCCTTGTGCCTTGATGCTGATACTGCCTCTTTGGGCGATAGTGTGGCAGGTCTTTATCGGCGGCAGCGGCGGAAAGCCGTGGATTGACGGTAGCAATATCCCGTTGGCAGTAATAGGGGTTCTTGTGATTTTTCTCGAATGCTGGATTATTGCCGAGTCGTGGCTTGTTATACGCCGCATGTTCGGTAAAAATGGCAAAGTTACGAGACCATAGAGCCTCTTTGTAAACGCTTCTTGCGGTTGTAAAACATCGGCAAATGAGCGGACTCGGGTTCTGTGGGTAAGTCGTAGCTTAACAATTAGTTACAGAACAAGAAATGAGACCCCTCATCACTACACCAAGACTATTCAAAACGTGTCTGGCCTTGGCCCTGTTCGGCACAATATGTCGAGCGGAGGCACTGACCGAACTTCCGACAGCGCAAGTTGTAGCCAGCGAGATGAAAATCGGCTGGAACCTTGGCAATACGCTCGAAGCCATAGGCGGCGAGACTGCCTGGGGCAACCCCGTCACAACGCAGGCGCTGATAGACTCTGTCAAGGCTGCCGGATTCAACACCGTTCGCGTCCCTTGCGCGTGGGACAGTTACGCGACGAACGGTGTCATCGATGCGGACTGGATGGCCCGCGTGAAAGAAGTCGTGGATTACTGCATCGCTGCGGACATGTATGTAGTCCTCAACAGCCACTGGGACAATGGCTGGCTGGAGAAAAACTGCACCGAGGCGGCGCAGGCCTCCGTCAACGCCAAGCAGGAGCAGTACTGGACACAGATTGCCGAGTATTTCAAGGATTACGATGAGCGTTTGCTCTTCGCGAGCGCCAACGAGCCGGACGTCAGCGATGCTACTGGCATGGCCGTATTGCTCTCCTACCATCAGACTTTTATCGACGCGGTGCGTGCAACGGGATCGAACAATGCATCCCGCACGCTCGTGATTCAGGGCCCGTCAACGGACATCGAGAAGACCAACAACTTGATGAACACCATGCCGACGGACAGCATCGGCAACCGCCTCATTGTGGAGGTTCACTACTACACTCCCTACCAGTTCTGCCTGATGAGCGAGGACGCGTCCTGGGGCAGCATGGCCTACTACTGGGGCGAGGATTACCATTCCAGCACGGATACGGCCCACAATGCCACATGGGGTGAAGAGAGCACTGTCGATTCTTTCTTCGGGATGATGAAGACCAAGTTCGTTGACAAGGGCATTCCTGTCATCATCGGCGAATTCGGGGCTATCAAGCGTTCACTAAGCGGGGATAATCTGGCGCTGCATCAGGCTTCGCGGGTTCACTACTACAAGTATTGCACAGAGGTGGCTTCGCGCAGCGGCATGGTGCTGATGGTTTGGGACGCGGGCTTTCCATACATAGCCAATTCCTTGGGCCTGATTGACCGAAGCACCAACAGCGTGGCTGACAGCGATGTAGTCGAGGGCATGATGGAGGTCCTTTCACCGCGAGTTTCCGCGTTCGAGCCAGAGGATGCTCTTGGCATCAAGTGGTCGGACGATTGGGGTTGGATAGACGATTCTTTTTTTCCCTGGGTTTACAGCTATACCGATAACAACTGGTTCTATCTTTACGACGGGATGGATGCCGACTTGGGCGCCAATTACTGGACTGCGTTCTACAAGAGCGACTTTTCCGATTACGGGTGGGGTTACGTCTATCCCGGTATCGGTTGGTGGGAGATTATGAGCGATATGTCCGCCGAATGGCTCTATTTCTGATTCCCCCGCTCTTTGGGCGCGGGTAGAGTGGTCTTCGCCAGTTAGCTGTCATAGCTTGAGTTGGGGAGAGGCGTTTGGCGTGCTGGAAATGCTCTCCACCGTTTGACGGAATAAGAATGTGTGGCAATGTATCATAAGGATAATGCATGGCGGCTTTAAGCGCGCCTTATTGCCTACAGGCCACCTATAACAACTTTGATTTCTGCTACGAACGTTCTTTGCGGCGTCTGGCTTCGTTTCGGAAGTTCGCCGGATTTCTCCAATACTACTCACTTCCGAAGTCTTGCCATACATCCGTAAATCATCGTTCTCGCTACGAAACCAGTTGTTATAGCTGTCCTACATCTTCAATAATTACTACAATGAGCCTGAAAGTCGGAGACAAAGCCCCTTTGTTCAAACTCAAGACCAAGACCCCCGAGGGGCTGGCCGAGGTTGACATTTCGGACAATATTGGCGTTCGCAACACCGTGTTGCTGTTCTTTCCTTTCGCTTTCACATCTGTATGCACGCAAGAGCTTTGCAGTGTAAGCGGCGGCTTGGACGAATACGATGAGATGGATGCCGCTGTTTACGCAGTGAGCGTGGACAGCCCTTTTGCGCAGGAGGCTTTTGCGCGCAGTTCGAATATCAAGGTTACGCTTCTTTCGGACTTCAACAAGGAGGTGTCCGCGCTTTACGGAGTGCAATATACAGAGCTTCTAGGCATGAAGGGCGTGGCGAAGCGTTCGGCTTTTGTAATCAACAAGCGCGGCGTTATCACATACGCGGAGTCCAGCGACGACCCGACAAGGTTGCCTGATTTCGAGCGCATCAGAACCGCCATCAAGGACAGCTAGAGGGTTGCGACAAGTATTTTGGGGCAAAGTAAAAGTATACGGGGCGATGCCTGCTTTGATACTGTGTATCGGGCAGGCATCGTGTTTTTCGGGTGAGGGAACAATGACTGCGTGCTCCCCGTGATGCACACCGTGTTTTGGCTCTCATTGGATCCATATCGGGAAATTGCCCAAACACAAAGGCCGCAGCGGATGTTGTTCCGCGTGCGGCCTTTGCTGTTATGTCAGGCCCGCGTTCCCAAGGGGTGCAGGCTGTTGACTGGCTCCCTTGTTAGGGAATCATGTCCTTGACGGTTTCTTTCTCGCTGACAAGTTCGGCGACTGTCTTGGCAATCGCGCCCTTGGCGAACTCGTTCACGGGCAGGCCCTGAACGATTGTGTAGCCGCCCTTGCCGTCGGAAACGACGGGGAAGGAGCTTACAATACCGGCGGGCACGCCGTAGCTGCCGTCGGAGGGGATGCATACGCTTGTCCATTCGCCGTCGGGAGTCTTGTTGTAAAGGCTCTTGACTGTGGCGAGGGCCGCGTTGGCTGCGCTGGCTGCGCTGGATGCGCCACGGGCGGCAATGACGGCTGCGCCGCGCTTGCCGACGAGGCTCTGGAACTCGCCCTTGAGCCACTCTTCGTCCTTGATGACGTCGAGGGCGGGCTTGCCGGAGATCTTCGCGTTGTAGAAGTCGGTGTACATCGTGGGCGAGTGGTTGCCCCAGATTGCCACGTTGCTCACTTCGCTGACAGGGACGCCAGCCTTTTCCGCGAGCATTGATGCTGCGCGGTTTTCGTCCAGGCGGGTCATCGCGAACCAGCGGTTGGCCGGTACGGACTTGGCGTTGTTCATCGCGATAAGGCAGTTGGTGTTGCAGGGGTTACCCACAACGAGGACGCGCACGTCAGCGGCTGCGTTTTCAGCGATGGCCTTGCCCTGACCGACAAAAATCTTGCCGTTGTCCTTGAGCAGGTCCGCGCGTTCCATGCCCGGGCCGCGCGGCTTGCTGCCTACGAGCATGCACCAGTTGCAGTCCTTGAAGCCCTCGGCGGGGTCGCTTGTGCACACTACGTCCGTAAGGAGCGGGAATGCGCAGTCGTCCAGTTCCATCTTCACGCCCTTGAGCTTTTCAACTACTTGGGGCACTTCGATGAGGTTGATCGCAACGGGCTGATCCGCGCCGAACACTTCGCCAGAGGCGAGGCGGAACACGATAGCGTATCCGATGTTGCCGGCAGCGCCGGTCACAGCTACTCGAATGGGTTTTTTCATTTCAGTTCTATTTGGTGAACGTTTAAAGAGACCTGAGGGTAAAAGAAAAGGTAAGGAGCTGACTTTTCAACTCCCAGCGCACGATTATTGAAGTCTTCCATCCAGATGCCTTCGGGGTCAATCAGATTCAGATCCGATGGCTGCTCGAAAGGCTGTAATATGTCTTTTTCTGAATTGTCATTTGTCCTTCACGCGCTGGAGGATGCTGTAATGCGGGCTTTCGGGCGTCTGTTCGCCTAGCTCCAGTACAACGCGCATCGTGTTCGGCTCGTCCCCGTGTTCGAGGGCTGCCGGATACTGCTGGAAGAGCTTGAGCATGGGGATGTTGTCCCTGTCCACCTGTGCCCAGAGGCGCTTGAGGCCACGGTTCGCGGCCACGGCGATCATCTCTTCGAGCAAGAGGCGCGCCATGCCGAGGCGGCGACAACGCTGGTCAACAACGATGGCCATCTCCGCAGCCTTGCCCTTCTTGTCCAGATAGTAGCGGGCAACGGCGCGGACGACGGGGCGGGAGTCTTCCATGTCCAAGAGGCCAAGTGCCAGATCGTGAGTCTGGTCCACACAGGCGCTTTCAAAGGCGCGCTGCTGGCTCATGCGCGTGACGGCGAATCCGTAGCGGCGCTGGATAGTTTCCTCGTCGTGGGTGTAGAAAAATGCTTGAAGGCGCTGTTCGTCGCTGGGGCGCAACGGGCGCAGAATGTAGCGTTTGCCGTCGCGCAGTACCGCGCTTCGAGAGGCTGTCGTTTCCTCCTCGTTCGGGCGCTGGGGGGAGAGGCGGTAATAGCTGGGCAAAAGGCCGTCCTCTCGCGCCTGAGCCAGCAATTCCGCGCGGTAGTCGGGGTGGGCTATCTCGATGATTTCCATCGCTCTTTCGCGTAGCGACGCGGCCTTTATGTTGGCCATGCCGTACTCGGTAACGATGTGGTGGGCGCCTACGTAGGCTGCGCCCGGGCTGCCTTCAAAACCGATGCGGGAGAGTATGCGCGAGCGGCGAAGCGGTCCGTCGCCCGTGGTCGAGGGCATGACGACTATGGACAGCCCTTCCGCGCCTATTGCGGAATTGCGCATGAAGTCCGGCTCGCTCGCCCCGGGGCGCTCCATGCTGTTTGGCTCGACGAGGACTCGGCCAGCAGTGTCCACAGCCGTTGCGGAGTTGATGCTGGCAAACTTTTGCTGGCGCAGGATCGTTTCGGGGTGCGACACGTATTCCCCGGGCTGGATGCTGATGTGCGGGTTGTTGGCCGCGAACTGGTAAAGTTCCTTGCTGCCGAAGATCCACGACACGACGCTTACGCCCCTGTCGAGCATCTTCTGGCTGTTGTCCACCGCTCCGCTCAGGATGAGGCGCATGTGTGCGTCGCCCATGATTGCGGAATGCAGACCCAAGTGGCGGTGTTTGCCAAGGGCGTCGAGCGTTGCCTCCACAGCGGGGGCAAGACCGGCCTGAATCGTGCAGCCGTCGGGTATTATCTGCGCTGCGTAATCGCCCATGCGGCGGAAAATCGCAGGGTAGGGCTTGTTTTGCGCCGCGTTTGCAAGCGGCTGACTTTGCTCAACAAAGTAGTTGATGCGGGAGCTGTGTATGTAGCTCTGGCCTGGGACTCGTGGGATGTTTTCATTTATCTGCGCAATAATCACGCTTGCGCAGTCGCAGGCGGCAAGCGCGGCCCCGATGCCCGGCCCCATCGAGCAGAAGCCCTGCGCGTCTGGCGGGCTAACGCTGATTAGTGCTACATCCGCCCCGGGCATTCCCTGCCGGAGCATGTCCGCCACTTGCCAGCGCCCGCAAGGGATGTGCTCCACATGAGGGCCGCAGCGTGGGGGGCGATCATCCGGCCCGGGCAGTATTACGCGCAGGATGTTCTCAAGCTTCGAAGCTGCCCATCCCGGTTCTCCCGTAGGCATTTCGTGAATCAGGGTAATGTCCCCAATTTCCTGCGCGTGGCGGAGGATGGCCTCTTTGAGAACCAAGGGGCAGGCCGCACCGCCGCCAAGATAGACCTTGGAGCCGGGGCGGACTACTTTCGTCCATTGCGAATCGCTAAGGGGCGTCATGTCCAATGTCTAACTGGTGTAACACTTTTCCGCGCCTGCGCAAGCATACCCGTTGCCAAGTGTACAAACGATGTGCTGGCAATATACGCCATTAGCGATTAGCTTTTAATGCATGATTTGCGGACTTTGGGTTGATGATGAAGGGCGCGTCCATGTTTGCGAGAAAGACGGGCAGGGCAGAACTTGCAGCGTGGTAGAGGGCTTTCGCCCCTTCATATGGGCCGAGGAGCTTCCCATGGCCGAAGGCATCGAAGTGCGCGCTCTTGAGGGGGACGGCGCTTTGGACAAGCTGATCTTTTTCGACAGCCCGGCGGTGTTCCGAGCTGCGGCGTCCGACCGCAGCCTGCCTGCCGAGGCTGTGAAGCCGCTTGAGGCCCAGTACCTCATGCACACGCGCAGCCGCTACTACGAAGGGATGCTCTTTGCCGAGCTTCGCCGCGTCACGCTGGATCTTGAAATCGACTGTCCCGACGAGGCCCCGGACCCGACTCAGGCCGCCCACAGGGTGTTGGCGATCGGGATGATTCTGCCCGACGGAAAGACGCTCGTTCTGGAGCCCGAAGACGTCAGTTCGGATGCGGAAAGAAAAATGCTGAAGCGTTTCGTGGAGCTACTTCTGGAGGCGGACCCGGACCTTGTCGAAGGGCACGGCATTCTTTCCGGCCCGCTGGACTTCCTGTTTCGCCGCTGCCGCCGCTATCGCGTCGCCCCGCAATGGGGCCGCTTCGGCCAGAATGCTAGTATTCGCAAGAGCCGTATGCGCATTGCCGAACGTTGGATAGATTTCCAACGTTGCGACATGCCCGGGCGCGGCGTGTTCGACAGCGCGATTGCCGTTCAGGTCTATGACATAAGCGCGAGAGAATTGCCCGGTTACGAACTGGACGAGGTGGCCGAATACTTTGGCGCCCTGCCCGAGGACGCGGATGCCGACGGCGCGGAACTCACTCCGGCACAGGAGCTTGAGCGTCGCCTTGGGCTTGCCCGCGCTGTTTCGGACACTTTGTTGCCAACGTATTTTGCGCAGGCGCAGAACATTCCCCTGCCCATGCAGGAGGTCTGTCTTCGCGGTTCTTCGGCAAAGGTGGATTCGCTACTGTTTGAGCGTTACTACCACGGCTCGCACGCCCTGCCGGACTTCCCCGAAAGCGTGCCTTTCGAGGGCGCGTTCTCGCACAGTTTCGAAACGGGCGTATTTCACAATGTGTTGCATTACGACGTGGCCTCGCTGTATCCGTCGCTTCTTTTGTCCATAGGGCGAGGCCCGGCGGGTGACGCGCTGAACGTGTTCGTTCCGCTTCTCAAGGAACTGCGAGAGCTGCGCCTTGAATACAAGCGCCTTGCCAAAGAAGCAGCTACTGACGAGTTGCGCAATACGCACAATGCGCGTCAGCAGAGCTTCAAAATACTCATAAACTCATTTTACGGCTATCTCGGTTTTCCGCAGGCACGCTTTGCGGACCCGGGCCTTGCCGCCGAAATCACCCGTCGCGGGCGCGAGCTATTGCAGAGCCTGATTGCGGAGTTTCAGGAGCTGGGCTGCCGCGTGCTGGAGGCCGACACTGACGGAATATATCTCGAAGGGGGCAAGTATTGGGACGAGCCGGAGGATTTGCTCGCCAAGGTTTCGCATTTGCTCCCTCAGGGCGTGGCGCTGGAGTTTGACGGGCGTTACGATTCGATGTTCTGCTACAAGGCGAAAAACTACGCCCTGTACGACGGGGGCAGGATCACGATGAAGGGCAGCGCGTTCCGCTCTCGCGGCACGGAGCCTTTCCTCAAGCGGCTAACGCGGCAGCTTGTCGCCTACATGCTGGGGGCGGAAGAGAAGACGCCGGCAGAGTGCGTCTGCAAGGCGCGCAAGTTGATTGAAAGCGGCAGCATGGATGTGCGCCAGCTTGCGCGTGGCGAGTACCTCTCGATGAGTCCCGAGGCTTACAGAAAGAAGATCGAGGCGGGGGGCAAGCCGCGCCGTGCCTCTCTGGAAGTTGCCCTGCGAATGAATCCTCCCCCGCGCATGGGCGAGCGGGTGCTGTATTACATATTGCCAAAGCAGAAGGGCCAGACGAGCGACTGGCAGCGCGCCCGCCCCTTGCATGACTTCGACGCGCAGGCTGCCCCCTACGCTGCGGACTATTACCTGAAGAAACTCGACGAGTGGCTGAAGCGTTACGCGGACTTTGTGGGAGACACTTCGGGGCAGGAGGAGCTGTTCTAAGATGCGTTCCAAGATGTCAGCATTTCCAGAGTCGCGTTCGCGGCTCGGGCTTACGATTATTGAGATAATTGCCTCGCTGTTCATTCTGGCTCTCGCGGCAGTGGCCTGCGTGATGCTTGTCGGCGGGCGGGACAGCTCCATTGCGGACCGTGCCTCTGCGCTCGAAGACGCTCCGCTGGCGCTGGACATGCTCCATCACGGGCTTCAGGAGGAGGGGCTTGAGGCGTTGCGGGCGGAGCTTGAGGTGGGGAGTGTGCGGCGCCTTGTTTACATGACACTGAGCGATGGCGCGCCAGCATGGTGGTATGGCAGGGCGGATTCCGCGGCGGATTTGCCTTCGGGGCTTGCCAAACTCTATGTGGCGACTCTTTCCGCCCCGCAGCTTCGCAAGGACGCTATCGCTATGGAGTTTGACGTGTCGCTTGGCTGGCTTGGCATTCCTGTTGAGGATGATTCGGGCAGGGAGTTCGGCGAGACGCTGGGGAGCGCGCACGAGATTGCGCGTTATAGGGAGCTTGTGCTGCGGGAGGGTTTGCTTGAATGAAGCGCCTCGCTGGCAATCGCGCATACTATCGCAGGCGGGGCCGCGTTCATTCTGCGGGGCGCGTGCGCGGGCATACGCTTGTCGAGCTGCTTGTTGCCTGCATGTTGGCCGCGATCATGGCGCTGATTGCAGGGCGATTGCTCTTTGACGGGATGGAAAGCTGGCGAGTGCAGGCTGATATGGACACTGCCAAGAGGCAGTCGGTGCAGACTTTGCACGCGCTGTGCGACGATGTGTTGGCGCAGGCGCGGGTACCGGAATCGCAGGCTCTTGTGGATGCTTTTTCTTTCGATGAAGATAATGCGCGGCTTCGCTTAATGCTGTCGGGGGAAGGGTTTTCGCTCCGTGCAGTTTGCTGGTATGTCGAGGGTGACGGCGCGGGGTTGTGGACGCTCTACCGCGTCGAGGCGGACGAGGCCGCGAGTGCCGCCGCCTTGCCCGCGAACGCTGCGGAGCTGCTCATTGCCGCCGCGACTGCGGAGCCTGAAGGCGGTGCCGCGCGGGATTTGAACGCACAAAGAAAGCGCATGTGCACGGGGCTGGTCAGCCTGAATCTGGAGATGCCCGAGGGCGGCACGGTTCGGCAACTGCGGCTTGTCAATGTCAGCCCCGAAGGGCAGGCGAGGCTGCGCGAGGGAGAGACAATGCCGGAGCTTCCCGAGCGCATCTTCCGTCGCGCCGCAATGCCCTGCGCCCAAGCGTATTGAGCGTTGTTTTGAGCGACGTTTTCTGTCGGGTGCGGGCGTATTATTTCTCTTTGCCCGCCTCGTGGTAGTCCTTTTCGGCGTTCACGTTCCAGAGGGCTTTTCTCGCCTCGGGGTTTGCCGTTTCGCCCTTGCGGATAAGTTCCGCTGCCGCGTGCGCCGCCAGCATGGAATGGTCCATGTTGTTGTAGCGGTGCATTCCGTTGCGCCCGACCGCGAGCAGGCCCGGCTGCTTGTCGAGCCACTGTTGCAACTCTCCAATCCGCTCGTAGCTGCCGAAATAGGCGGGGTAGGCTTTGGGCTGGCGTATCACGCAGGAGTCGATCACTTCGCCCGCGTTAATGAAGCCTATCTTGGCCATTTCCTCCGCTCCTAGGCGCTTGAGTTTTTCGTCGGAGAGGCTTTCGAGCGTGTCGCCGATATTGCAGAAATACTCAAGGCCCATCCACACGTGTTCGGGGTTTGCCACCATGTCGGGACTCCAGTTCGGGAATACCTGTACGCGGCCCACTTTTACGTCGCTTTCCTGTATGTAAATCCAGTTGTCGCGCACTTTGCCGCCAGATGCCTTGAGGGCCACTTCGGCAAAGCGGGGCACGAGCAGCCCAACGGTGAGAAAGTCGCGATACACAAGCCCATCGGCCACCTCGCGCACGCTTTGCGGGACTTCCACCCCGTCGAGCGAGGCGACCAGATCCTTGAGCGGCATTGTGGAAACAAAGTTTTCGCCTTCCGCGACGAGGTTTGTCCCGTCTGCCTTTGTGACCGTGACGGCCCAGCCTTGCGGAGTCTTTTTTACGCGGGAGACTTTCGCGTTCAGGTGAATCTCTCCACCGAGGCGCAGGACTTCTTCCGCTGCCTTTTCCCAGAGCTGGCCCGGGCCGTGCGGCGGGTAGTTGAAGGCGTCTATGAGGCTTGTCTCCTGCTCCTTTGAGCGGATGTGCAGCGCGCTTCGCAGTGCGTGGGCCAGAACGGCGCTGATGGACACGCCCTTGATGCGTTGCGCTCCCCATTCGGGGCTGATGCTTTCGCAGGGCACTCCCCAGACTTTTTCCGTGTAATCGCGGAAGAAGGTTCCGTAAAGCTCTCGCCCGAAGCGGTTGATCATGAAGTCGGCGAGGCTCTTCTCGGGCTTTATTGGGAAGGCGCGCGCTTTTAGGTAAGACATGCCCACCTTGACCGTACGCACTAGGCCCAGCTTCTTTAGCGTGTCCAGCGACAGGCTTATCGGGTAGTTGAAAAAGCTGCGCAGGTAGTAGATGCGCGAGAGGCGGCTGCGCTCGGGCATGTCCATTACGGAGGCCCAGAATTGCGTCACCCATTTGGACTTTGAAAAGAAGCGGTGCCCGCCTATGTCGATTCGGTTGCCCTTGTAAACCACGGTTCGAGATATGCCGCCGACCTGGCTGTCCGCCTCGAATATCACGGGCTTGATTCCGCTGCCTGAGCGAAGCAGCTCAAGTGCGGTGGTGAGGCCCGCCGGACCGGCTCCGGCAATCAGGCACAGCTTTTCTGTCGTAGGGGTAGCGTTCGCGGTGTCTTGCTCCATCTTGTTGATGTGTAATCATGAATCAGTCCCATAAAGTTGCAAGCCGCGGTAGCCTGTCTTGTTCTTGAATGGCGCAGCGCGTCATTTGTTGTGCATCTATGCGGGACCAAGGCGGTGACGGCTCAGATATTTGCAGTGGCTGAGTAAAAAAACAGCATAGCACTTCACTCTTGTGTTTGTGCATTGGGCAAAGCTGTGCAAAAATAATCTGAACCTAGCGTTGACACGGGCGTTTTGCTTCTCTAGCCCACTCGACGGCCTAAACACAGGGCTTTTCCCATGTTCGAAGATGTACCTCTCGCGCCATCGGACCCGATTCTCGGGCTGACCGAGGCATTCAAGAAGGATCCGAACCCTGCCAAGATTAATCTTGGCGTGGGTGTGTTCACCGATTCCAACGGAAAGACTCCGTTGCTGAATTGCGCCAGGGAGGCCGAAAAGCGTCTTGCTGGCTCCGCAGTCAGCAGGGTGTATCTGCCAATCGAGGGAGACCCCATTTATCGCGCGCAGATGCAGAGTCTGATTCTCGGCGCGGATTCGGAGGCGCTCTTTACAAAGCGCGTCTTCACTGCCTGTGCCCCGGGCGGAACGGGTGCCTTGCGCGTGGTGGCGGACTTTCTCAAGCAGAACTTCCCGTCCATAAAGGTGTGGATAAGTAACCCCACCTGGCCCAACCATACGCAGATTTTTGACGCCGCCGGTGTCCGCACCGAGCGTTACGCATGGTTTGACCCCATTGGCAACTGTCTGGATTTTGGCGGCCTTGTTTCCACCTTGGAAAAGGTTCCCTCAGGCAACGCGGTGCTTCTGCACGGCTGCTGCCACAACCCGACAGGCATCGACCCCACGCTGGAGCAATGGACGCAGATCGCGGAGATTCTTGCCGCGCGCAACATCCTGCCCATCGTGGACTTCGCCTATCAGGGCTTCGGCACGGGCATTGAAGAGGACGCCGCAGGCTTGCGCGTTCTCGCCTCCCGCTGTCGCAACATGATCGTGTGCAGCTCCTGCTCGAAGAACTTCAGCCTTTATGCAGACCGCGTGGGCGCTGTAAGTTTCCTTTGCGATGACGAGAGCATGGCCCAGCGCATCGGTTCGCAGGTAAAGCGCGTCATTCGCGCCAACTATTCAAACCCGCCTCAGCACGGCTTCTCCGTTGTCGCTTCCATTATGGGGGACAAGGACTTGCGCACGATGTGGGTTGACGAGGTGCGCCTGATGCGCGAGCGAATCAACGGTCTTCGCGCCCTGTTCGCCGACACCCTTGCAGGGAAGGGCATCAAGCAAGACTTTGGCTTCATCAAGCGCCAGCTCGGCATGTTCTCATTCTCCGGTCTTAGCAAGGAGCAGGTGGATGAACTGCGCGAGAAGCACTCCATTTACATCGTGGCTTCAGGCCGCGTGAGTGTAGCCGGCATGAACGAGAAGACGATGGACCGCCTTTGCGACGCCATTGCTTCAGTCCTTCGCTAGCGTCTTGATATAGACCACATTTAAGGAAAGCCGCGTGTGTAAAAGCTCGCGGCTTTTCTTGTATATGGCTGCTTTGCCGCTCGCGCTCAGTTCTCTTTGTGATAATATTACTGAAACGAAGTGTTTCACGTGCCGTTGTATCCTTTGGTGGCTGCGGTCACTGGGCAGAATTAATTAACTTCCAGTTTTCATTATTCCCATGAAAGTTCTCGTCACCGGCGGAGCCGGATTCCTTGGCAGTCACCTTTGCGAGCGTTTGCTTTCGCAGGGCAACGATGTGATCTGTCTGGACAATTTCTTCACAGGTTCAAAGAGCAACATACGTCACTTGCTCGACAACCCGTATTTTGAGGTAATCCGTCACGATGTGGTGGACCCGATCAAACTGGAGGCGGATCGGATTTACAATCTTGCCTGTCCGGCTTCGCCCGTGCACTACCAGTACAACCCCATCAAGACCATCAAGACCAGCGTCTTGGGGGCGATAAACGTTCTGGGCCTTGCCAAGCGTACCAAGGCACGCATCCTTCAGGCTTCGACATCGGAGGTTTACGGAGACCCGGACGTGCATCCGCAGGTGGAGGAGTATCGCGGCAATGTGAACCCGATCGGTCTTCGCTCCTGCTATGACGAGGGCAAACGCTGCGCCGAGAGTCTGTTCTTCAACTACTATCGCGAGCACGGGACGGACATTCGCGTAATACGCATTTTCAACACCTACGGTCCACGCATGGACCCGCGCGACGGGCGTGTTGTGTCGAACTTCATCGTTCAGGCGCTCAAGGGAGAGGACATAACCGTTTTTGGCGATGGCTCGCAGACGCGTTCGTTCTGCTATGTGGACGATCTTGTCAACGGCATGATGGGCATAATGGAGCAGACGCAGAGCGTAGGCCCGCTAAACCTTGGAAACCCGGGCGAGTTCACGATTCTGGAGCTTGCCGAGAAGGTTCTGGCCAAGATAGGCGGTAAATCCAAGTTGGTGTTCCAGCCTTTGCCGGAGGATGACCCTTTGCAGCGTAAGCCGAATATCGACAAGGTGAAGTCCATCATTGGCTGGGAGCCCAAGGTGAATCTCGAAGAGGGGCTTGACCGTACAATCGCTTATTTTCGCGATCAGTTGAAGTAGGTGGCTGAGCGTGTGGCCAAACCCACCTGCTCTGGGTGCGCAATTGGGCTTTCGGCTCTTGGCTCTGTTATCTGTGGCGTTTTTTGGAAAAAACCGTCTTTTGTCGCGCCCGGTATCCGGATGGTCCGCATTATGCATGTTCGCCATGCAAAGCTATGAAGATTTGGTGTTTTCAGCATTTTGAGCCGGAGGAGGCGGGCCTTATTGGCAAGTGGGCCGAAGATCGCGCTCATTCCATACATACCGTGCGTCTTTACCAGGGGGACGCTTTGCCGCAAATCGCGCCGGACGAGGCGCTCGTGATAATGGGTGGCCCGATGAACGTTGACGAGGACGAGCGGTATTCGTGGCTTGCGGGGGAGAAAGCCCTTATCGCGCAACACATTGCCGCTGGTGGGCGTGCCTTTGGCGTCTGCCTTGGCGGCCAGTTGATTGCTCGTTCCCTTGGGGCGAAGGTTACTCGCAACCCTCACAAGGAAATAGGTTGGTGGCAGATTCGTTTTACAGCGCAGGCTCTTGCCGAGGGGCCGTTCGCGGGCTTTGCGCCCAAAATGAAAGTCCTGCAATGGCATGGGGACACTTTTGCCATTCCCGCTCACGCGACGCATTTGGCCAGTAGCGAGGTTTGCGCATCGCAGGCATTCAGCATGAACGGCGGGCGCGTAATCGGGCTGCAATTTCACTTCGAGGCCGAAGAGCGCGAAGTGCACGACTTTGTGCGTTTCTTTAGCAACGAACTCCAGGAAGGCGGCCCTTTTGTGCAGGACGGGGCGGAGATTATCGCCGGTCTTGAAGAGAATGCCGCTCCTTGTCGCGAAGCTCTTTACAGGGTGCTTGACCGCTGGGCCGCTGCCTGAAGCGTGGGGCTGGGAAGGGGCTGGTTCAAAGCCAAGCCTTGCCCCTCGCGCTGTATTTGAATGTCTGCCTATCGTCCTTCTTCTTTTTCCATGCTGCGGATTGTGTCGATAATCCGGGCCATTTTGACTATCAGGAGCGACAGGGCGTGAAAGCGGCGCACTTGTGCGTCTGTTCGCAGGCGTCCAAGTTCTTCGTAGCCGATTTCCGCGTGGCCGACCTTTATTGTTCCCTTCACATCGTGCACATCCCATACGCGGATGAACTCGGCGCGTATTTCGGGCATGAATAGGGCTTGGGCCAGATTTTCGTCGTGCGCCTTGACCGCGAAGATCTTGTCGAAGGCTTCGTCGCCCGTGACAATGGGTTTACGCCCCAGGCCGAGGCTGATTTTGCTCATCCACCCAATCGCGCTGATGCTCATGCGCAGGTCGCTCTTGCCTATGAGCTTGGCGTCCAGCTTGACCTCGATAGTCGCGTAGCTGATGTTGTTTTTTCCGGTACTCTTCTGGACGTGGTATATGTGGAGCTGCTTGCCGTCGTATTTGTCACTGATATACAGTGGCTTGCGTATCCAGCGAAGAAAGCTGGCATTGGGCAGTACCGGTTCGCCGCCCTTGACTTGCAGTCCAAGCGCGGCGGCAAGGTTTTGCATGGCGTTTTTCTGGTTCCCCACGGCCTTTCTCGTGCTGCGTATCGAGAAGAACAGTATTACGGCGGAAAAGGTCGCGAACAGGGCGAATTGTGCAATGAGTGTGTAATCCATGGCTCGGGCTGTGGGGCTTCGTAAAATATCTTTATCGAAGCTGTCGCGCGTGGCAATCCGTCAAATTGGCAAGGTGGGGTTCGATATGGCAATGCTGGTGGCGCGCTGACGGGGCTTGCACATCTTTACTGCTCGCGTTGCGGCGGAGTTTGTCGTGGTATTGGCGCTCATGGACAAGAATCTTCGGCATCGAATCAACGTCGGTCGCGAATGCGTAAAGGAGCAGATTCCGTTTTTTCGCAAGCAGTTCGGGCGCGTTGTAAGCGAGTGGAAAGAGGATAATTCGCGCGTGACATTTGCGGATTTCGCCATTTCGGAGAGAATCGGCGCCGCTTTGCAGGCGTCTTTCCCCGAGGATGATTTTTGCAGCGAGGAGAGCGATCCACATGCTCAGTCGCGTCCCTTGAAGGCCCGCTATTGCTGGATTCTGGACCCGATTGACGGGACTAACAACTTTGCCCTTGGGCTTCCCTTGTGCTGTATTTCTCTGGGTCTTTTGAGGGACGGGATGCCTGTTTACGGCTTTATCTACGACTTTGGCAGGGACCGTATCATCGAGGGCGGTCCGGGGTTGGGGCTGAAGGATGGCGAGGATTCCCGAGGCGCGATGCCGCAGAATCCGATGGAGGAGAGGAGTATCGTTGGGCTTTCTTTTCCGTTGCGCGGTGAGTGGCGCGTGAAGTTGGATCCGATGGTTACTCAGATGCACATTCGCAGCATAAGCAGCGGCGCTCTAAGCCTGACCTACACGGCGCTTGGCATGATAGAGGGCTGCATCGACTTTCGCAGCAAGAGCTGGGATGTGGCTGCGGCCTGCGCCATTATGCAGGCTGCCGGTGGGCGGGTGGAGTTTTTGGACGAGTCGTTCTTCCCTTTGAAGTCTTTTGACATCAAACAGAAGCCTTGCCCCTTCTTTGCCGGAACGGAGGATTTTTGCGACAGGTGCCGAAAGATGGTACGCGGTGAGCAGAGTTAGGGAGCTTTTAAAAAGACGACTTACGCTTTTTTCGAGCGATCGGCATTCAAATGCGGTCGCGCCTTGCGCTACTCTACGGCTTTTTCGACGCTTTCGCCGTGCAGTTTGAGGAACTTTTCCGCGCCTTCGTCGCTCATGAAGCGTTTCATTATCTTTGGGTCCGTGCGCATGAGGTCCACGACTATAAGCCCGTCGATGACGTCGCAGAAGTCTTTGTCCACATTGAAGCTGAGGATGGTTGCGTTGAGCTTCAGGTAGTGCTTTAGCAGGACGGGCACGCCTTTGCGGTCGGTTTCGATGTCGGAGACGAGCGCGGAGATGTCCTCCACGTCCTTTATCGTAGCCCTGAGGCTCTTTTTATCTATCTGGCCAAACTTTCCCCTGTTCGGGGGGCGGCGGGCCTTTACAAGGGGGTGCAGCTCCTGATCTAGCGAGTTGTTGCGCAAGTACTGAACCATCAGGTCTCGCGATGCGCGTTTGTAGTCGCTGCTGATGGACACGGGGCCGAAGAGAACGCGGTAAGCGGGGTTGCGGCAGATGTACTCGCCGATGCCGCGCCAGATTAGGGGCAGGGCCGTGGGTTTTCGCTGGTATTCTTCGCGGATGAAGGAGCGGCCCATTTCGAGCGCGGGGCTGATGCGTTCGAGCAGCTCCCCTTTGAAGCGGAATAGCGAAGTGGTGTATATTCCCTTGCGCCCTTGTTCGGCAAGTATTCTGTCCGTGCGGCCAAGCCGGTAGCCGCCGACGATTTCTTTTGCCGCGTTGTTCCAGAGGAAAAGGTGCAGGTAGTAGGCGTCGTATTGGTCCAGGTCCAGCGCCTTGCCCGTCCCTTCGCCGACTTTGCGGAATGTGATTTCGCGCAGGCGGCCAATCTCGCGCAGTATGTTGGGGATTTGCGCGCTTTCGGCCATGATTACGCTCATGTCGCCGTGCGATACAAGCGTATTCTCGGGCGGAAGGGTGGCGATTTCCGCCGCGAGAATGCCCGGGTCCACGGCGGGGACGATCGTTTCCATAGGCGCCTTGGCCTTGGGGCTGCGCATTGGCATTTTGATGAAGCGGCGCTTCTTTACGTCCTCGTTGCGGTTGCGCAGGTTGTATGTCTTCAGGCGCATGAAGGACGTCATTTCCTTGTCGCTTTCGAACTTTACAAGGCGGGAGGCCGGGATTGGCTGACCGATGCGGATTTCTATCGTCTGCCCCCTCATGCGGGCAAGCTCGCGCACTAGAAGCGCGGTGCGCAGACGCGGGTGCAAAAGCCCCGCGGCTTGAAAGAAGTTGCTGTTGCGCCCCTGGATGAAGACGGGCAGGACGCTTGCGCCCGTTCTGCGGATGAGGCCCGCGACGTTGTCGTTCCACTCAGGGTCGCTGACGTGGCGTTTTTTCAGTTGCAGGTGCGATACGGTGCCGGATGGGAAGGTGCCAAGGCAGCCGCCGTTTTTTAGCCACTTGAGAGCTTCCTTTATCGGGGCGATGTTGGCGCGTGTGGCGTTGGCCCCGCCGAATGGGTCCACGGAAATGAAGTATGGCTTCAGCTCCTCTATGGCTCCGAGCATGTAGTTGACGAGGAACTTTGTGTCTTCCCTCACTGAGCAGAGGAGCGAGCCGAGGGCCATGCCGTCGATGCCGCCGTAGGGGTGGTTGGACACTACGATGAGCGTTCCGTCCTTGGGGATGCGGTCGCGGTCTTCGGCGCTTATGACGTAGTTCACCCCCGCGGTGCAGAGTGTGCGGTCAAAGAAATTGGTGCCGCTGTCCATCAGGCAGGCGCGGCTGTAAATGTCGTTCAGGGCGCGTGCGGCCAGCGTGCTCTCAATAAGTGGAGCCAGAGCGCGTAGAATGGGGTTGCCGATGCTCTTTTTCAGGTCAATCAGCTTCTTGTCCTGGCAGATTGTCTGCTTGTCTGTCATGGGGTGGGGGGAGGTGGAGACGCCTGACGTTCCGAATGATCGTTCGCAGTGGTTTGCGGTGTGCGTTGTCGGAAAACGTGGCCCTGTTTATGCGGGGCCAATGCAGTTTACAAAGCTATAAACAAACTAGAGTGCGCCGATGTTTCGCGCGAACAGTTTCTTGTCTTCTGCTTTGAAAAAGGCTGTTCCTGCCACGAGCGTGTCCGTCCCGTGGGCAATGCATAGGGGCGCTGTGCGTGCGTCCACTCCGCCGTCAACTTCGATGCGGTAGCTTAGGCCCATCTCTTCGCGCAGATCCTTCAAGCGGCGCATTTTGGGCAGGGTTTCCTCGCGGAATGGCTGGCCGCCGCGCCCGGGCTGCACGCTCATTACGAGAACCAAGTCAACCGCGTCCAGAACGGGTATGACGGCTTCGACGGGGGTCGCGGGGTTGAGGACTATGCCGCATTTCGGCCCCATGGCGCGGATGCGGTTCAGCTCTGCACGGTGGTCGTAGGCGGGCTCGATGTGAATGCTGATTAGTCCGGCACCAGCCTTTGCAAAGCTTTCCGTGTATTTCCACGGCTCGTCCAGCATCAGGTGCGTGTCGTAGAACAGGTCCGGCTCGTGCGCTTTGAGGGCGGCGAGCATTTGCGGGCCGAAGGTGAGGTTGTCCACAAAGTGGGCGTCCATTATGTCCAGATGCGCCCAGCTTAGGCCCGTGTCGGCTATTTCTTTTGCCGAGAGTGCCAGCATGGCGTGGTCTCCGGCCAGTAGAGATGGGGCCAGAGTTACAACTGGCGTAGCCCTGTTATTCATTGCCGGTGTTGTCGTCGTCCCAGCGCGCAGCGATTGCGTCGTGTATCTGTCGTGCCAGGTCGCGGGCTAGAACCGGCATCAGCATTCGTTCCGCGTCTGCCGAGGATGAAATGTAGAAGTCGGGCACTGTCTGAGTGCTGGTTTCGAAAGTATGTTCAAAGAGGACTTCGCCGTTCGCGTTGCTTGTCAGCACTGCTCGCGCGCTTATTGTAACGTCGATTGCCTGATAAAGCCCCTTGTCAACACTGCTTCCCTGGCCGTTTGGATTGATGATCCCCACGCCTTCGGCTCTTCCCTCGCGAGATACCGCAAGGATGGTCACTTCCAGCTTCGCGTCGGCTGCGTCCTTGCGGACGAGGCGCACGAGGTTGTCAGAGAGGAAGCTTTCGCGCACGTGCTCGCTAACAAGCGTAGCTATCTGCGGCATGTAGGAGTTGTTGACCGCTGGTGCCACCCAGATGCTTTGCACCGTGCCCTGCGCGCCTGCGCCGGGTTTGTACGAGGCGCAGCCGCAAAAGAGCGTCGTGCCTGTCACTATTAGGGCTGCAATTATTGATGGGCGCATTGTCCTTGTGGGGGAATTGAAAGGGTGGCTTTCGTTTTTATGGCGCGGACCGGCTACTTGGCTGCCGTTTCGGCTGGAGCTTCCTTGGGCTCGGGCGCGGGCATGGAGAGCGGATCCCACTTGCGCCAGAAGAACAGATACTGCCAGTCTTTGCGCACCGGCCAGCTTTCGTCGGGGAAGCGTTCTTTGATCTGGTCGATTATCGCGATGTATTCACGGGCCTTGTCGGCAGACTTGGACTCGGGCGCGATCGTGATTGTGTCGTTGAAGAACACTGCCGCAGAGCTGTAATCGTCGCGGTAATTGAAGAAAAACTCGCCGAGTATGAGCTTGCTTTGGGCGTAGGTTTCGCGATTGCGCGCGATGCCTTCCTCGGCCTCCTTGATGGCGGGGTTGTTCGGGTAAAGTGTAGTAAAGTCGCGGTAGTAGCTCATGGACTCGCGCGTGGCTCCCTGATCGTATTCGGGGCCGTCAACTTCCATGGATAGAAAGTCCGCAAGCAGCAGGGTGGCGTCCGCCGCAGTCATGCTGTTGGGGTAGTTGTTGATGATGCGGTCCAGCGTGTCGATGGCTTGCACTCTTAGGCGGTCTCGCCTGTGGAGCATCGCTACGCGCATGAGCGAGATCGGCGCGTAGTCGCTGTAGGGGGCCACTTGAACGATGGTTTCATACACCTGCACTGCCTTGGACTTGTCCTTGTATTTGAAGAACCAGAGGTAGTGGATGTCGCGGCCTTCTTCGTAAGCGCCTGCGATTTCAAAGTAGTCGGAAATGACGTCGTTGAAGTGACTGGATTCCGGGTAGGCTTGCACGAGCACGTTGTAGGCCTTGAGCGCGGCCTTCCACTTGTGCATTTTCATGCTGATTTTGCCGGAGTGGTATAGCGCCTCGGCGGCAGAATCGGAGGCGGGGTATTTCTTCCACACCTTTTCATACATCGAGCGTGCGCTTGAAAGGCGTCCGTCCTGTTCCAGCTCCCGGGCTTTGTCCATTAGGGGACTTGCCTGTTCGGACTGGAAGCGCGGGTCTTGCGTGCGCCACTGGTCGTCGTTGCCAAGCAGGCCCCAGAGAAGGGCATGCGCGTTGCAGGGTAGGAGCATGGCCGCGATGGCCAGAGAGAGGAAAGCCGGGATTTTTCGGAACATGTGTATTAATGCCACTTAATCAGCGTGGAAGCCCAGGTCAAGCCGGCTCCGAAGGATACGAAGAGCAGATAGTCATCTTTTTTGATTTTTCCTGCTTTGTATGCTTCGTCGAGGGCTAACGGGATGGACGCTGAGGATGTATTGCCATAGCTGTCAAGATTTACCCAGAACCTGTCCATCCCGATTCCGAGGCGCTGGGAGATGGCTTCGATGATTCGGTTATTGGCCTGATGCGGGATGACCCACGCAATCTGGTCAGGGGTAACGCCATGTCTTTCGAGGATGGAGTTTGCACTTTGTTCCATCGCTCTTACAGCAATTTTGAAAACGGAGTTGCCCTGCATTTGCAGGAAATGCTCTCCCGCGTCCACCGTGGCGTGCGAGGCGGGTTTTGCACTGCCTCCGGCGGGGAGGTAAAGAATGGAGTAGTCCTGCCCGTCCGCTCCTAGCGTTCCGCCGAGGATTCCGCAGCCGGGTTCGTCGCAGCGACCGAGTATGGCTGCGCCTGCGCCGTCGCCAAAGAGGACGCAGGTTGTGCGGTCTTCCCAGTTGGTTATCGCAGAGAGTTTTTCGGCGCCGATTACGAGGATGTTCTTGTAAGCGCCAGAACGCAACATTCCGCTGGCTACCTCCAGCGCGTAGAGAAAGCCCGAGCAGGCCGCCGTTATGTCGAATGCGGGGATGTTTTTTACGCCCAGCTTGTTCTGCACAAAGCAGGCCGTGGAGGGGAAGGGCATGTCGGGCGTTATCGTGGCGACGATTATGAGGTCGATTTCCTCCGCGCTCATGTTGGCGTCTTTGAGGGCTGCCTTTGCTGCTTTGGCGCCCATGTCCGAGGTCGCTTCGTCCGGGGCGGCGATGTGACGTTCGCGAATGCCCGTGCGCGTGCGTATCCACTCGTCGGAAGTATCGACCATGTGGGACAGATCCTCGTTGGTGAGAACCCGTTCAGGCGTGTAAGAGCCAAGGCCCTTGATTATTACTGATGGCTCCGTGGAAGGGGTCATTGTCTTTTGTCTTGAAAAAGTAATACTACCAAGTTCGGTTTGTCGCCTTTGCGTGGATTTGGACACAATTCAGGCAATGGGGCGTATGTCAAGCAACCATCACGGAAAGGCAACGGGTATTGAATTAGCAAACACCGTTATGCACTGATGGAATCTGCCTTTGACTCTTTGCTAGGGCGTTACGCTTTTTCGTGTCCCTTTCGCACCTGACATACTTTTTACAATGTATGCGTTTATGCGTTGCGCAGAGCTATTGCATCGTTACAATCATAATTCCGATGAAAAGCCCCCTGCCCTTGCTTTGCTTTTTGCTCGCCAGCTCCCTGTTTTTGCCAATGTCCGCGCAAGCGCAGGATGTTGCGGCTAGGGAGCAGTCTTTGGCGCGCAATCTTGACGAGCTTCTTGAGCGCTATTGCGCCGCTAACGGCGGACGGGAGACGATAAACTCGGTTCGCAGCCTTCGCGTCGAGGCTGTGCTCAGCACCGCCGACGGGCAGAGCGGGACGATGATTTTCATCAAGCAGAAGCCGAATTTCATTCGCACCTCCTGGCACAGCAACAACGGTGTCATCATAAGCAAGGGTTTTAACGGCACTCAGGCATGGGAACATGTCAGCTTTCCGAACGGGGACGAGCGTTACTCCTTTATCTCCAAGGTGCCGAGGGACGTTTTTGAATGGGTGCTTGCAGATCCTGAAGGATGCGGCGCCACTTTGGAGATGCTTCCCATCGAGCGAGACGGGAGCAGGGAGCTTTACCACGTAAGGGCCAGCTTTGCCGCTACTGGTTTTGTATGCGACTACTGGTTGGATGCTGTATCTTTGTGCGAGGTGCGCGTGCGCGAACGCGATGCTGACGGAACGGAGACTGAAAGCATTGTCGAAAAGCCTTTCAGGCAGGACGGCATATGGTTCCCGGGAGTGCAGCGCGAGGTGTTGCCCGACGGCTCTTCAGGCAACGTCGTCGAGGTTAAGGACGTGCAGATGAATATCGGCCTTTTGCATTGTTTCTTCGATCCGCCCAAGGAGCTTGTCGATGCGGCGAAGAAAGCAGAGGCTGACATCCCCGCCCCGACGCTTTGATTCTTTTCCGCCACTTCTTCTCCCTTTTCCCCATAATTCACGTATTCCCTTCTGCAACCCTGCTCCCGAACGATGAGCGAACAAGATAAGCCCCTGCGTTCCAAAAAGAAGACTCGCATCGCAATCGTATGCGTTGCGGCAGTCATTTTGGTATTGGTATTTTGCGTTTTTGTAATTCCGGGCATGGTGGCCGGCATCCTCAAGGGCAGGATGGAAAAGGTCGGCTTCAGGGATGTGTCTGTCGATGTGGACGCTGTCGGCCCCTTTTACGCGGGTTTTGACAAGTTGTCCTTCAGCTCCGGTGCCTTCAACATGGACGAGGGGCGCGTGGAGAGCAGCTACGTTCCGACGGACCTGTTGAGCGGCTCGCGTATCGACGCTCTCACGCTGGATTCGGCGCGTATGCGTCTGGATCTTAACGAGATTATGAGCGCGCCCGCTGGAGAGGCTTCCGCACACGGCGTTTTCGAGCTGCCTTTCATGCTCGCGCCTGCGATGGACATGCTTCCGGTAAGCAGCGTCATGATCCGCGATGCCCGCCTTGGCATTTCCGCCGGAGAGCATGTCCACGATGTGCGCATCGACGCTCTTGTAAGGCAGCCTTCGGCTGGCGTTCGCTCGGCTACTGTCAGCGCGAGTGCGGACAACGGTGACCAGCTCCTTCTTACTGTCGAAGGGCAGGGGGGCAAGGATGTCATTAACGCAGAGGGCAGCGTGGATCTTTTCGGCTGGCTTTTGGACTGTGGGAAGAAGAGCGGCTTTGCAATCGGCGAGGATGTGTCCATGCAGGCCGCTCCGCTGGTGTTTCAGGTTTTGCTGGAGCAGATGGGGCAGGAGCCTGGCAAGTGGGTGGGCATTGTTTCCCAGCCTTGGTTTCAATACGAGCAGGGGCGCTTCATTATCGCGGCGGAGGATTTGCGAGCTGGCGTGACGGGCAATGCCGAGGGGCTTGAGAAGGCTGCCGCCGAGGGCGATTTGATCGTGAAATCCGGCGATGTTACCGTCGGGCCTTTCCACCCGTCATTTTCTGCAACGGACATTCGCAGCATTCAGCTTCAGGCGCAGGACGTGCCCGTGGGCAGCGTCAGCGGCTACATGCTTCTGGAATATATAAAGGGAACGGCTTTCCTGCCCGAGGGCGGGGGAGATTACTCGATTCGCGGCTCTTTCAAACCCGGCTGGTTCCCGAGGGAGCTTAACATGGCCGTTTCCGCTCCCGCTTCGCTGGACGGGGTGTTTGTGGACATTGCCTTGCCGCGCAGCGAGATAGAGCCTGTGCAGTTCCCCGATGGCTGGCTGCCCAAGATGATGGACGGGCTTACAATCGGCGGAGCCATTGATGCGGACTTGTTCATATCCGCCGGTGGTCTTACTGCGGGTGGCTTTTCCGCGTCCGGCCGCATAAGCGCGGACAACGCTTTTGCACGGGTGCCCGATCCCCGGTTCCCCGTGAGTCTTGAGGGCATAATGGTGCGCAATGCACGTATCTCCAGTATCGCAAGCGGCTTTGCGCTTGAGCTGCCGGAGGGAATCAAGGCCGCTTCGGCTGATGTAGGCATGTTGCGCCTCGATGATGTGCAGGTATGGCCCTGTCACATGTCCTACCCGGGGCGTGTCGGTCTTGGTTCGATTACGGCCATGCTCTACGGGGGCAGGCTGATAATGGGCGAAATACGCGGCACTCTGGATTTGAATGGCACTTTCAAGCCCGTGTCCCCCATTGACATGACTTGCACTGGGCTGGACTTTGCGGCGCTTGGCGCGGCGTTCGGCCTTGCTGAAGGCGTTTCGGGCAGGGGAGACCTGTCCATGAGTCTTAGGCCCACCGAGGACGGGTCTTTTGATTCGGCCCTGACGCTGCGTTCGGATGGTGTTTCGCTGTCCATTCCCGATACTTTTTCCATATCGACAGCTTTGATGGACCTTTCCTTTGGCAGCAGCAGGGAGGCGGAGGTTGGTACCGTACTGCGTCTGGAGCTGGTCAGGGCCTTGCCTATCAGAAGCATGTCAGTCGGGGACTTCGTTCTTAGTGGCAACATGACGCTTAAAGGTGGGGCGAAGGTTGAATACAGCAGCATTTTGGCGTGCTTGGCCGGAGTATGCGCGTTCCGGCCTGATGCTGACTTTGAGTTTGATGTGCGTTCGACGAGTCTTTCATCCGCTTCGACCGGTCTTTCGGTCGATGGCATTGAGGCGGGCGTCAAGGCTGCCATGGACAAGGATTCGTTCGTCGTCGTAGCGGATAGCGTGAAGGCGGCGAGTCTTGCCATTGGCAAGGTAAAGGCCAGCGGGCTTGATTTTTCTTTGAGCTTTGATGCCGAGAGCGGGCTGAGTGTCAAAGCCGCCAAGGCCAGCTTTTTTGGTGGCAGCATAACTTTGACCAACTTCCACTCATCAAACGACGGTGCCATCAGCTTTTCCGCGCAGTTGGAGGATGTTCTGGCTGCTCAGGTGGTGGAGCTGTTCTCTGCGTTCAAGGGGAGCATTTCGGGCCGTATTGACGGAACTCTCAGCATGAAGTGGCAAAACGGCGAGCTTGTCGTTTACCCAAGCAGCATCAGTTTGGACAGGTCCGTTCCGGCGCGTCTTGGCATGGAGAATGCCGAGGAGCTGGTCCAGAGCATGGGGCAGATGGACGATATGGTGCGCCGCCGCACCGAAAACACGCTGCGGAACATGGTGATCAAGGAGTTTTCTCTTGAGACCAAGGCGGATTCCGAAAAGCCCGTATTCATTCGCCTTGTGGGTGAAGGGGCGGATTCGGACAGCCTTCCGGTGGACATCAGTCTTACCTTGAAGGGTGATATCGAGCAGTCGCTTATGGAGGCGTTCGGCAACAGGTTCAAGGTGCGCTTCGCCATTACCCAGCCGCTTGCCGAGTAGCAGACGGGGCTTGTGGAGCGCCTGACAATTCGACTTCCGTCGGAATACGGGTGTCTTTTCGGCTAAAAACCAGTGCATTCAGCTCCGGGAATCCCGATTCGCCTCGCTTCATGTCCAGATTTATATCTCGAAAATACATCCTGCATTCTCGGTCCGCAAATTGTCAGACGCTCCCCATTTAAAAGGGCGGCCACGGTATGTGGTCGCCCTTTTTGTTTTGAATGAAGATATCGTTCTATGTAATTGGCTTACTGGCTGGCTTTCACTCGCAGGATGTCCAGAAACTTCCTTATGTCGGCGGCGGCTACGCGGCAGTCGTCGTCCACGGCGTAGAACGCGCCGAGGGGGAAGATGTCGCTTTCCGATGGGTCGAGCCATACGCCGTCGGTGTTGAGCGTTCCTTCAAGCTCCACGCTGCCGAGGTAGGAGAGGCTGTCTGCATCGTATATGTGGTAGTAGTTTTCCTTCTCTCCCTGATCGGTGAGGAAGTAATACGTGCGGCCTGCGATGCCGGCTTCCTGCCAGCGGCTTTCCTTCGGGTCGGCGTATAGCATGGCGAGACCTTCGGCCTGATTGCGATACATGCCGTCGGCAAGGGTTATGCCGCTGAACTTGCCTTCGAGAGAGTAGATTTTTGTGTTGTGCGCACCGGTTGTTTCCATGTCCTCGTCGGCAATGAGGAGGCGTCCGCGCGCTGTGTCCGCGATTATGGACTCCACTGTGTAGAGAATGCCAGCTCCGCTTGTGTCGCCGAATGTGGCGGCAAGCTCGGCGTTTGCAACGTCGCCGCTGAGTGTCAGCTTGTACATGCGCACGCGGCGGTCCATTTGTTCGGGCGGGACTTGCTCTTCGTCGGGCGTCTCGTAGTTGTCGGTCACGTAAACGTCGTATCTCTCCGGCCCTTTCTTTATTACGCAAAGGCCGTAGGGCTTTTGCAGCTCGCTCTGGCCGAAGGCGAGGACCGGCTTCAGGTCCGGCAGGGTGAATACCTGCACGCGCTTGTTGTCGCGTTCGGCAACTAGAAGCAGGTTGTCCACTGTCCATATGCCGTTGGGGCGCAGCATTTGCCCTAGTTCGCTGCCGCTTGTGCCGATGCTTGCGATTGGTTCCGCGCTGAAAGCGTCGTATATGTTGACGCAGTCCGCCGCCTTTGCCGTGGCGAAGAGCCAGTGCTGCCCGTCTGGGCCGTGCCAGGTGGCGGGGGAGTCGATGTTTTGCTCCGGCAGGGACTGGGTGAACCAGTTTTCTTTAACCGTGAGCTTGTTCATCGCCTTGTAAGTTTCGGCGGCGCTTCCCTTGTCCGTGCTCGTTGTGGTGCAGGCGGAAAGGGCCAGGCAGAGTATGCCGGAGGCCAGGATAAGGCGTTTGTTGTTTGTCATCATGATTTTAAGTAATGTGTCGCGTATCCGCGTCGCGTCTTCTTAGTAGTTCCATTTGACGCCAACCTGGTAGGTGCGTCCGTATTTTTCGTACTGCGAGAGCTTGTTGGAGTCTCGGTAGTAGGCGCGTAGCGGTTCGTCGCCAATGTTGATGATGTTGGCGTATAGCGTCCATCCCGGGCGCAGTTCGTAAGAGGTGGATATGTCCACGGAGCTGTATGCGTCGATGAAGCGGTCTTCCTGAGCCTCTTCGCCCAGTTCGTCGAGGTATTCGCTGCGGTAGCTTTTGGCCACGCGGAAGAAGAAGCCGTACTTGCTGTATGTAAGGGCTATGTTGCCCACTATGTCGCTCTGGCGCGGCATTTCGACCGAGCGGCTGTCTTCGCGGTCGAAGCTGAAGTCGGCGTTGCTGTTGCTGACGGTCAGGTTGGCAAGGAAGCCGAAGCCGTCCCAGGGGTCTGGCAGCATGGTGAAGAGCTGCTGGCAGGCCAGTTCCACGCCGGTGATTTCCGCGTTGTCGCCGTTGTTGAAGGTGGTGATTTCGTAGTCTTCGCCGCCGATTGTTTCCTCGAAGTTCTGTTCGTAGATGAAGTCCTTGATTTCCTTGTGGAAGAGCGAGGCGGAGAGCATGCCAAGGTGCGGCATGTAGTATTCGGCGGATAGGTCGAAGTTCATCGACTTGTAAGGGTCCAGATCCGGGTTGCCGCGTTCGATTTCGTCCCCGTCGGTGATGCTGGCGGCTGCGTTTTGCGCGAATATCGGGCGGGCGATGGTGTTGGTCCAGCTTGCGCGGAGGATGAGGTTGTCGCTCGCGCTGTAACGGTAGAGGACGCCGGGCATGAAGTCGGTGTAATCCTTGTCGGCTTTCATGCGGGTTGCCACTTCGTCCACGATGTTCCAGCCGCTTGTGCTGAAGCGGGTGTGCTCCATGCGCAGACCGCCGCGCAGTTCGTGGCTGCCGCGTTCGATGCCGCCCATGATGTAGGCGGAATAGACGTCTTCTTCGCTTTCGAAGTCTTCGGCGAGGCTGTCCACTTCTTCAAATGTGACCTCTTCGTAGCTGTTCTTGTTCCGGTTGAAGTAGCCGGAGTAGCTGTGGTTGATGAAGGGGAAGGCGCCGTAGGGGTAGTCCATGCTTGTGGCAAGGTCCGTCATTTCCTCGTAGTCGGGGATGCCTTTGTAGGTCCAAACGCTGCTGTCGTTGCTCTTGTCCTTGAGGCGCATTGATGAGCCGACTTTGATGTAGAGCGGCTGCTCGCTCTTGAAGTCGTAGCGGGCGTTGAACTGGGCTGATATGTCGTCTTCCTCTGTGAGCTGGGTCGCGGATTCGGTCTTGTCGAATTCGTAGTTGGAGGCGTCGAGGTAGTTCGTGCCGCTGGCGTAGCCGACGCTCGGGTGATAGGTGCTGTTACTTGTGTAGAAGTATGTGGCGTCGTCGCTTTCCAGTTCGTAGCCAGTTTCGACATCGTAGGGGGTGTCTTCTTCCGCGTGAGAGTAGGAAATCTGGTAGTCGAGGCTGAGGGATGAGATTACGTGTTCGGCTCCGACGGACAGGCCTGCAAGCGAGAGCTTTTCTGTGCGGTCCTTGAGTTCGTTGGCGACTTTGATTTCCTCATCCTCGGCTGCCTGCCAGGTGATTATGCCGTTGCTCGTGCCGACGAGGTTTGCGTCGCCAAAGTCGAAGTCCACGAGGTTGCGGTATTCGTGGTCCACGTAGCGGTTGAAGTTGCCGCGCACGTATAGGAGCAGGTCCGCGTCCCTTTTGTATTCGAGGTTGAAGTTTGCCCCGTAGCGTTTGCGTGTAAGGTTGTATTCGCGGTATTCGAGTTCGTCCGTAACCCATACACCGTCTTCGTCTTCCCATGCGGCGGCTTCCTGATTGTCGGAGCCGAAGTCGCGGTAGTCGTAGCTGACTGTGGCCATGAAGCCGATTCTGCCCTCGCTGCCGAAGAGGTTGCCGTAGGTAGCTTCGATGCGTTCGCCCCAGTTGCCGGAAAGCTCGCTGTAATTGCCCTGTACGGAGGCTCGCATTACGAGCTGCTTTTCTTCAAATGCGCTTGGTGTGCGGACGTTTACGTAGCCGCCGATGCCTTCTGCGGTCTGGTCGGGGCTGGTGACTTTGAACACTTCGAGCGCGTTCATTACGCCGCTGGGGATGATGTCCATCAGCACGGCACGTTCGCTGCTCTTGGGGCTGGCGAGCGTCACTCCGTCCACGGAGAAGCTCGTAAGGTTGCTGTCCACGCCGCGGATTACCACGTAGCGGCCTTCGCCTTGGTCGCGGTCAACGGCGATGCCGGGCACTCGTGAAAGAGCTTCCGCCGCGTTCTGGTCGGGGAACTTTCCGAAGGCGTCGGCGGCAACGATGTTTGTCAGGGTGACTGCGGTGCGCTGCTGGTTGAGCGCGCGTGCTTCGCTGCTGGCCGTGGCTACGACTTCGAGCGGTTCCAGTTCGATAACGTCTTCCAGAAAGCTGACGTCCAGAACGGCTGTTTCCCCGTCGGCGACGTTGGCGCTGCGTTGTATCTGGTCAAGTCCCAGATAGTTGAAGCGCAGTTGGTACTGGCCTTCGGGGATGTTCAAAAAGCTGTAATTGCCGTAGCGGTCCGTGGATGTCGTGCGGTTAAGCTCGGGTATTTCCACCTGTACTCCGGAGAGTATGTTCTCCGACGCGACGTTTACCTGCCCTTTGATCGCGCCGTTTTCTGCGGCCAGTGTGCATGGAATCGCGTAAAGGCAGAGTGCCAGCGCGCGAGCTGCGTGTGAAAAGCGTGTTTTCATCTTGGTATAAGCAATAGGTTGGTTCACGCGAATCCCGTGGGGTGGCGAGAGCGTTGCTGCTGTTCCTATGGCTTATACTCTTGGGGTCAACCTGTGTAACGCGTTGCGGTTTAAAGATTAACAAGCGTAACGTTCGTAACTTGTTCGTGACGTTGGTGTGGGCGTTAGGTGCCGATTGCTGCAAATGTGTTCGCTCTGTGTCTATTTGCCGCGCTGGCTGTTCACAAAAAGACGCTGTTCGTAGTCGTATTCGAGGAGGTGCCCGTCGTTCATGTCGAAATACCAGCCATGGAGGGAGAGTTTCCCTTCTTTCATGCGTTTTTCGATGAATGGGAAGCTGTGCAGGTTCTCGATGGATAGCAGTATTGCCGCTTGTTCCAGTGCACGGCGTAGTAGCTGTTCGTCTTTGCCTTTGAGTTCCTCACGGACTTGCTTCAAGGCCGGGGCGGCGATTGACATCCAACGTTTGATGAAGCTGTCGGAGTCGGGCAGGCAGTCGCCGCGCATCAGACTTTGTATGCCGCCGCAGTTGGAGTGGCCCATTACGACGATGTCTTCGACCTCAAGCTCGCAAACGGCGTATTCTAGCGCCGCGCTGACGCCGTGCTTGCCTAGGTCGCGCTCGCAGGGCGGGACCAGGTTTGCGATGTTGCGGACTGTGAAAAGATCCCCTGGCTGGCTGTTGGTTAACAGGGTGGGGTCCACGCGGGAATCGGAGCAGCCGATGAGCATGGTCCGCGGGTTTTGCCCATCTTTCAGCCTTTCGTAATGCGCGGTTCTGGCTCCGAAGTAATCCTTCTGGAACTGGCGGAATCCGCTGATAAAGCGTTCGATGTCTCTCATTGTGTTGGTTAACGGGAGGCGCTGCCGTAAACACTGCCTAATGTGGAGCAATGCTTGTCGGATAATATTACATCACAGGAGTCCGAGTCCTCAACTGGATGAACAACTTGCATCCACGGGTCAACCATATCGCTTGCAGCAAGCGCAAAACGGCGTGATGATTGTCCCATACCACATGAAGATTCGCATCTATCCTATCTTTGCCGCTGTCGCGCTTCTCTTTTCGGCATGTGTCAGCACGCAGCCGGACTCGCGCACGAAGGGCGAGACTCAGGCAGATCCGAGGAGCCGCGCATATACGTTTGGCGGCTTTCCGGCAGGTGGCGATGCTCTGCTATTGCTCAACCGAGGCTATGCTGTGGGCTATTCCGAGGATTTGCTAAACCCTTTGTGGGCAGCATATTATTGCGGACCGGACAAGCTTTACGAAAACGGCAAAAGGCCGGGCACATTTTCTTCCGACGCTCGATTGGACTCCGCAGTCCGCCTGACACACCGCGATTATAACCGTCCATTGGGCCTTGGCTTTACGTATGACCGCGGGCACATGGCTCCGAATTACGCAATTGCCACCCGCTACGGACGGGAGGCTCAGCTTGAGACATTTCTTCTAACAAACATTTGTCCGCAGCGTTCGAGTCTAAACCAGCAGACCTGGCGCGCGCTTGAAGCGTTGATTGCCAACGTTTACGCACCGCGTTTCGACGGCGTGTGGGTGATCGTCGGACCGCTGTTTGGCGAAGATCCTTCTTTATATAATGGAAAGGTCGCAATTCCCGAGGCGTTTTACTGCATTGTGGTGGATAAAACGGAGTCGGGCGACTTTCGCGCGCTCGCCCTGATCATGAATCAGAACGTCTCTGGAAAGCGCAAACTGGCCGACTTTGTGACCACAATCCGCAGCATTGAGCGGAAAACAGGCTTGGACTTCTTCTCCGCGATGCCAGATGCAATCGAGGAAAAGATGGAAAACTCCACTCCGGAAAGAGAATGGCAGATACAGATTCTTTTAGATGCGAACAGCCCTGCTCTGGCAGGAGCGGAGTAGAGGACAGGGCGTCACGCGAACTTTTTTTATTTGGTAAACTGTTAATAAACAGTCGTAAGTTATCTTTACATATGGCCTTGCGAGCGTGATAGCTTGGGATTGAAAAGGCGGCCGCGGGATTGATTAAAAATCCTCTTGCCCAAAATCGTACGAGTGCGTAAGTTTGATAGCTTACGCAAGGAACGAAACTGCCGATTAGGTAAGTCCCCTTGATGTTCTTTGAGCAAGATTTTCTTAACCGCCAAAACGGTTTGAAGAGAAAGTTCAAAAAAAGGCTTGTGTTGGGTGTTGGATTTGATTTTATCCGGTGTCTTTCGCAAGTGAAGCCTTTCGGGGTTTAGTTCTTTAACAGATTTGATATGCAAGTGTTTGAGCGCTGGTTAAGTTGCCTTTCGGGGTGGCTTGCTTTTATTGGCGCG
>JAFGLA010000044.1 GCA_016928295.1 Opitutales bacterium | reverse complement strand
GGTCGCTTTCAAGCTCTGCCCTTAGCGGGTCGTCCAGCGCGGGTGCAGGCGACTTCTTTTCTGCTGCCTTTGCGGGGGCTGTCTTCGCTGTCTTGGCCTGTTCCATCTTTGCTTGCGGAGGCGTTTCATCCTCAACCGGCTCAAGTTCGGGCAGCTCGCCTTGCTCGGGCACGGTGGCGACTATTTCCAGCCTCGGGGACTTTAGAAAGCGCGACAGGCCCTGTCCGTCAACCTGCTTGACGGACAGCACTTTGGCTTCCGCACCAAGTCTTTCGCGCAGCGTCTCGATTGCCTCTTCGGCGCTGGATACGACGAAGCGGTACTTGCGTCCCCGTTCGATGCCCGGGGGCGTGCTCTTTGATGCGCTAGGGCTTTGGCTCATCTTGTGTGTTATCTAAAAAATGTGTGGCGGTTATAGTGCCGAGCTTAGGGGCGTGCGGAGAATACTGCAATGCGCTTGGGGCGCTTTTCTCCGTCCGCAAGGCGTTTACTGTGATTGTGCGGGTATTTGCTCGCGTCTTGCGGGCGCGTTCGTTTCCAGCCCTCGCGGGGTGGTGATGATGCCCGCGTTCTGAAGCTGCACCTTGTTGGGTATTTCCTGATAGGCGAGTACGGACAGGCGCGGGAAGCTCGGTTCGAAGAAGCGCTTGAAGGGCAGGCGCAGTTCCTGAGTTGTTACCAGGACGGGGCTTCCGCCTTCGTCCTGAATGGCTTTCACGCGCTGGTTAAGCTCCGCAATGATGTGCTGGGCAAGCTGCGGGTCCATCAGCAGGGCGCAGTCGAACTGCGTGCGCTTCACGCGGCCTGCGAGCATCTGTTCAAGCCTTGGCTCAAGCGTCAGGGCGTGGATTACGCCGGGTTCAGTCTCGTATTCCTGAACGAAATACATGCCTATCGCGCGGCGGACAAACTCTGACAATTCGTCCGGGTTTTTCGTGTAACCGGCGTAGTCGGCTATCGTCTCAAGTATGATGGAAAGGTTCTTAATCGGGATGCGTTCCTTTAGCAGGTTCTGAAGAACGCGCTGGATGACGCCCACGTTGACCAGATCCGGCAGCAGCTCGCTGATAAGAGTCGGGTTCTTTGCCTTTACCATGTCGATAAGGTGCTGCACGTCCTCGCGCTCCAGCATGAGGGCGGAGTTTTCGCGCAGTATTTCGGAAAGGTGTGTGATGAGGACGCTGGCGGGGTCCACGACTGTGTAGCCGTGCACTTCGGCGGTCTTTTTCTCGTCTTCCTGAATCCAGACCGCGTCCAGGTTGAACACCGGTTCCACGGTGGGAATGCCGCGCAGGGACACTTTGCTGTCCGACACGTTCATCGCGAGCCAGCGGTTGGGAACTAGCGAGCTGCGGGCGATTTCCTTGCCGCGGATCAGGAAGCGGTACTCGTTCGTTTCCAGCTCCAGATTGTCGCGGATGGCTATTGGCGGAATGAGTATGCCCACTTCGCGTGCGAAGGTGCGGCGCACTCCAGTGATGCGGTCTATTAGGTCGCCGTCGCGTTTGCGGTCAGCAAGGGCGAGCAGGCCGTAGCCAAGCTCGATTGTGAACGCGTCCACTGTGACGACGTTGTCGAAGTCGTCCTTGGCGCGTGCGGCTTCGTCGTTTTCGCCGGGCTTTGCCGCTCCCTTTTTGCCTTCTGCCAGTGCCGCCTGTTTCTTTGCGGCCAGCTCTTCCTCTTGCTTGTTCTGGGCAGTTTTACGGACTACATATGCCGCAAAGCCCATGAGAGCCGCAAGCGACAGGAAGGTGAGCGATGGCATTCCCGGGATGAAGGCGAAAATGCCGAGCATTATGGCAAGGTTCGACACCGTGCGCTGGTGACCGAAGAGCTGCTTGCCTATGGATGTGCCAAGGTCCGTGCTTTCGCTGGAGCGGGTGATGAGTATGCCTGCGCCCATCGAGATGATTAGCGAGGGAACCTGAGAGACGAGGCCGTCACCAATGGAGAGAAGGGTGTACTTTTGCAGCGATTCCATCAGGGGCAGGTTCTTCTGGAACACGCCGATGAGGATGCCGCCCACGATGTTGATAAGCGTGATTAGAATGCCCGCGATGGCGTCGCCGCGTACGAACTTGGAAGCACCATCCATGGAGCCGTAAAAGTCCGCGTCTTTTTGCACCTTCTGACGGCGGCGGTTGGCTTCCTGTTCGTTTATCGTGCCGGCGTTCAACTCCGCGTCGATGGACATCTGCTTGCCCGGCATGGAGTCCAGGGTGAAGCGGGCTGCCACTTCGGCGATGCGGCCCGAACCTTTGGTGATGACTATGAAGTTGATTACAACCAGGATGAGGAACACGACCAGTCCCACGACAAAGTTGCCGCGCACGACGAAGTTGCCGAATGTGTCGATGACCTGTCCTGCGTAGCCGTCCAGCAGGATAAGTCGCGTAGAGGCTACGTTAAGACCCAGTCGGAAGAGGGTGATGGCGAGCAGTATTGTCGGAAATACGGAGAACTCGGACGGGTCTTTGACGTACAGGGTGACGAGCAGAATCATCAGCGACATGCCGATGCTTATCGCCAGCAAAAGGTCCATCATCGCCGGGGGCACCGGCAGCACCAGAAGGAACACCGTTCCGAATAGACCAAAGGTCAGGAACATGTCCGTGTTGCGGAGCAGTTTTCCCAGCTTTCCCTTGTTTGTGGTGTCTAGCATTGTTCTTGTTTCCGAATTCGGTGTTTCGTTCTGAAATGGCTTAGGCAATTCTCGCCGTGGCTTCGGCCTTCATCGAGATTCTGCGTGCGCGCAGGCGGTAGAAATAGTAGCGGTGGGTGCGGTAAACGTGGGCCAGTATCTGCGCCACGACCTGAAAGAGTTCCAGCGGGATTGTGGAGCCGATGGCGGTAGTCTTGTAGAGCAGGCGGGCCACGGGCTTGTTTTCAACCATCGGGACGCCGTTTTCTTTGGCAATTTCCTTGATAAGGCGCGCCAGTCTGCCGCTTCCCTTGGCAATGACGACGGGCGCCTTGTCCACGCCCTGCTCATACTTGAGGGCGACGGCGTAGTGGGTGGGGTTTGTAACGACTACGTCCGCCCCGGGGACGGCCTTGCGCGCGCTGTTTCTTAGCAGTTGCATGGAGAACTGGCGCTGACGGCCCTTGACGTGCGGGTCGCCGTCGCTCTGTTTGCGCTCGTCCTTGACCTCCTGCTTGGACATTTTGAGGTCTTCGTGCGTCTTCCAGCGCTGCCAGGAATAGTCGATTATGGCGATGATTACCATCAGCTCCAGAAGTCGCCCGAGCATTTCCATGAACAGGCGGAAAAGGAACTGCCCGATGTAGTCTATCGGCACCGGCGCAGAGAATATCGGGTCGTTCATCACGTTGCGCAGCAGCCCGTAGAGGATGCCGAACATCGCGACAAACTTGATCATGTCAACACCGAGCTGGACGAAGCTCTGTTTGTTGAAAATCTTTCCAAACCCCTGCACTGGGTTCAGCTTTTCAATCTTGGCCTCCATGGCCTTGAGCGTGAGCTTGAACTGGCTTTGAAGCCCGCCCGCGATTACCGCGGCAACCATTACCGCGCCGATCAGGGGCAGAAGTATGCGGAATATTGTAAAAACCCACTGGTCCAGGACGATGACGACGTTCCCTTCGGAAAGATCCGTATCGTGCAGGTGTCCGAGAATGTCTCGCGTAAGGGTGCTGATGATCGCGATGCGGTCCGGCCCTGCGAAGGCTATGGCTATGAAGCAGCCTGCAAGAAGCGCCACTGTGGTGACTTCCTGAGACTTCGCGAACTGACCGCGCTCGTGCGCGTCGGAGATTTTCTTCCCCGTCGGCTCCTCGGTCTTGTCCTGATCGCTGCCTGCCATTTGTAGTTTTTATCTGTTGCTTGCGTGTTATCTGCCAAGGACGATGTCCAGCATTCTGCCGGGCACTTGGGTGAACTCCGCGCCGATGTAGTGCGCCAGAAGACCCGCCGTGAACGACAAGGCGGTAAAGCCGACAAGTATTCGCACCGAGAAGCTCACCGCGAAGACGTTCATTTTGGGGGCGACTTTGCCCAGAAGGGAGAATGTCGTGTTGACTATGAAGTTGATGGCGATGAAGGGCGCGCTGATTAGCAGGCCCATGATAAAGAGTTGAAGCGTCACGTGCATCAGCGCGCTGAAGGACAATCCGCTCGTGTTGAGGCTGCCCGCGGGCAGGGCCTGAAAGCTGCGCGCCAGAGCTGCGATGACTTCATGATGCAGGCCCAGGGCGAGGAATATCATCAGGCTGAAGTAATACAGCATGGTGCTTAGGCCGCCGCCAGAGCCGGTGTCCGACCCCGGGTTGAAGTTTTCCATGCGCAGGAGGCCGATTTCGTTCGTGATGGTTTCGCTGGCGAAGTGGATGCAGGATAGGACGGCTTGTATGGCAAGCCCCATGAGCATCCCGATGAAAAACTCAAAGAGCATCGCGGTGGCAAGCACCGGAACAGTTGCGCTCGTAAGGTCCACACTTTGCGCCATTGGCAACATCATGACAGACACCAGCATTGCCAGCAATATGCGGACCTGCATGGGGATTGAGCTGCCGCCGAACACAGGCACTGCCATGAACAGGGCGCCTGTACGCACAAAGCAGAGCATCAGCGCGTATATGTTCTCCAGTTCGAAGCTCATACGCCCATCTCCGATATGCGCTGGATCATCTGCGTTGTGAACTCCATCAGCGTGCGCAGCATCCAGTGCGAGACGATGACCAAGACCGCGCCCACGGCAATGAGCTTGGGCACGAAGGCGAGCGTCTGCTCCTGAATGCTCGTCACTGTCTGGATAAGGCTTACGAACAAGCCTACCACAACCGCCGTAACGAGCGCGGGCGCGACCAGCATGAACGCGGTCGTGACTGTCTGACGTAAAATGTCGATGGCGGTTTCAATTGTCATGACGGAAAAGAGTTCACCCCTTCTAGGTGTTCGCCATAGTGGAGCAGTTGCCGCGCCTTGTTTTATTAGTCGTTGTAGTAAAGGCGTTAATATATTGTTGTGTCCTTTGCGGCCGACGGCTCAAGCACTTTTTTCCGCATGATACGTATAAATCATTCGATGGGTGTCAGGTAATCGGAGTTTGTGTAAATGCTTGCCACGCTTACCGTGCTGCCCGGGCGGATTACAAACTCGCTCAGGCCCACTTCGGAGTCTCTGTTGCCCCAGTTGTAGGTATAGCCGAGGCGGGTCCATGGGAAGCCGTAGCGGGTGAGCTGATAGCTGTTATTGGCGTTGTTCTCGAACCAGCTCTTGTAGCTTTCGCTCACGGTTACTTCGGCACTGCTTGGGAAGTCCAGTTCGGCCTCGCAGTCCGTGGGGGATGGGTCAGCACTTGGGCGGTAAAGATCTTGCGGGCGCACCCAGAACTCCACCCAGTAGGCGTATTGCTTGTCCGGGCGAAGGCCGAGGAGCTGCTTTACGCGAAGTAGCATTTGCTCTTCTTCGAGAGTGTGAGCTTGCGCAAAGTCCTGCACTTGCGGGCACAGTGTTATCCATGTTTCCCAGTTGAGCGTCATTTGCTCCCCGACGGTGTAGCTGCTTATGTAAGTTGCGGGCATCCACGAGACGCATTTAACCATGTCGGCAGCTTCGTTCCATACCAAGTCCGGGTTGTAGTATGTAACGGGGCTAAGGTTGTGGCTAATTTCGTCGGCTTCGGCCACGCGGGCGTCGATGATGGCCAGAAAGTAGCTGCGCCAGATGTCGCCCTCGCTCCCGTCGGAGGCGAGCCATTCCGCGCTGTTGTAGCTGTAATAGAGGCGCGGATCGGAGGTTTCGTCCCAGAACCAGCGCCAGCCATTTTCGGCATAGCTGTACACGCAGGGTTGGGCCGTTTGGCCTACCCAATACCATGCACTTTCAGAATCCACGTATATCCACGCGCTGGCTGTTCCGCCGTCCATTTCGTATATCCAGCCCCACTGGGAGTGGTAGTGCCAGTTGTTGCCCATGGGTAGAAAGTCGCCGAACCATTCGGAGCGCAGCCAGCCTTCGCCGATGCTTTCCGCGCCCGCGCTAATGGATGCGTTCGTAAAGTGGGCGTTTGTCAGCAGTGCGGATAGAACGAGGAGGAGTAGTCGCGGGAGTGTTTTCATGTGGTGAAAATGCCCCATGAAGTGCCCAAGTGCGAATACTTCCCGCAGTTTTTGCCTATAAGTTACGGCGTAAGCCAAGGCCAGCCGCAATGGCGCATGCGCCGTCTAATGGGTGCTCAGCGTGTGGCTGATGTCCAGAACGCTCATCACTATCGAGAGCGCAATCATGGCCACTATCGCGAAGGCCACGAACAGGGCACCGCTTGTGAGCACTACCATGAGAACGGACATGCTCTTGTTGAGAGCCGCGCGGTGTATCTCGTAAATTCGCTTCAAGCTGCCGGATATGGTTCCAGTATTTTCGCCAACAGAGAGTATGTCCACGTCTATGTCCGGCATTATGCGCACTTTGCGAATCGCGCCGGATAGCGATATGCCTTCCTGAATCATGCGCCTGATTGCCGAATAAGCCCCGCGTAGAACGGTGTTCGACACCGTGCGTTCCACAAGGCGCAAGGCTTCGGGCGTGTTGATGCCGCTCTCCATCAGGGTGGACAGCAGGATGGAAGTCTGGAGTATGTGCTGGTGCTGGTAAATGCCGCTGAATATCGGCAGGCGCAGCATCCATGCGTCCGTTTTCGCGCGGCCAAGCTGTGTCTTGCGCCAGTTGCTTATCATAGCAACAGCAATCAGGACTGCGGCGATTATCCACGGGCCGCCATACACAAGCGCCTGTCCGCCGCCAATCAGCACCTTGGCAAAGAACTGCATGTCACCGCCCATTGCCTGAAGCAGTTTCCGCACTATGGGCAGGAGGAACAAAAGGAAGAACACCACGATGACAAGGGCCATCGACACGATGAACATCGGGTAGGCGATTCCGGCCGTGAACTTGCGTCTGGCCTCGGCACTCTCGCGCATGTATTCGACAACGCGCTCCAGCACCACGCCAAGGCGGCCCGACGCCTCGCCAGCGGCCACAAGCTGTATCTGGCTTTCCTTGAAATAAAGGGGGAAGTCCTGCATGGAGCCGGACAGAGTCCGCCCCTCGCTGATGCGTTTCCACAGGGCGCTTGCCAGCTCTTTCTGGTCTTCGTCGCCCACGCGGTTGTAGAGCAGGCGCAGCGCGTCGCCCATCGGCAGGCCGCTCTGTATCAGCATGAGCAGGTTCTCAAGAAAGCTCAGCGCGACAGAGGAGCGGGATTTTGCCGAGCCGAACAGTTTGAAGCGTTTCTTCTTGGCCGCCGCCTCGTCGTGCCCGAAAGCATCCTGTGCGGAATCCATGCCCGCCTGCGAAGCACTTGCTGCGTCCTGTTTCAGTTCAATGAAGGTCGGGCGCAGTCCTTGTGCGGAAAGCGAGCGCAGAGCGCCCTTGCGGTCAGCCGCGTCGAGCGTTCCATTCGCGCTGTTTCCAGCCCTGTCGATGGCCTTGTATGCAAAAGTGGGCATTTATAAGGCGGCGTAAAGTGGTTGCGTGTGCGTTGTTGGACTTTGCGTCATATCCTGTGTAATCACGCCTCTTCGTTGCCGATGTCGGCAAAGCGCATCACTTCGTCGAGTGTTGTACGGCCCCGCTTGACCTGTTCCCAGCCGTTTTGCTGAAGCGTTAGCATGCCGTTCTTTATTGCCTCGTGGCGGATGGAGCGCGCGCTCTCCTTGCCCACGATAAGCTCGTGTATGGAATCGTCCACGCGCAGGATTTCAAAGAGGCCGAGTCGGCCCTTGTAGCCGAGGTTGCGGCAGCTTTCGCAGCCGGCAGGTTCCATTATTACGTGCTCAAGTTCGGAGTCCGGCACGTCGTGCCCGAGCAGGGCGACGAGTTTCGCGCGCAGTTCCTTTGGCCCGAGGCGGGCTGGGCGGGCGCAGTCCGGGCAGAGGCGGCGCACAAGGCGCTGGGCAAGGATTAGCTCCACTGCGGAGGCGACAAGGAAGGGTTCGATTTCCATGTCGATAAGGCGCGTAAGGGCGCCCGGAGCGTCGTTTGTGTGCAGGGTGGAGAGCACGAGGTGGCCCGTTAGCGAGGCGCGAATGGCGATGTCGGCAGTTTCGCGGTCGCGGATTTCACCCACCATGATTACATCCGGGTCCTGACGCAGAATGTGGCGCAGCGCTTGTGCGAAAGTGTAGCCGATCTCGTTGTGCACTTGCGTCTGGTTAACGCCAGGAACTTCGTATTCGACAGGGTCTTCGACCGTTATTATACGCCTTCCCGGGCTGTTTATCTGGCGAATGAAGGCGGTGAGAGATGTGCTTTTGCCCGAACCTGTGGGGCCGGTCACAAGCACGATGCCGTGCGGCAAATCGAGCACGCGGCGGATGCGTTCCTGATCGCTGCGGAGCATTCCCAGTTCGTCCAGCGAAAGGGGCTGGTTTTTCTGGTTTAACAGGCGCAGCGACACGCTTTCTCCGTACAGGGTGGGGATCGTGGAAAGGCGGATGTCAAGTTCCGCCCCTCCGGCGGCGCGGAAGTCTATGCGTCCGTCCTGCGGGCGGCGCTTTTCGGAAATGTTCAGGCGCGCCATGATCTTGAGGCGCGAGATAATCGCCCCCTGATAGCGCACGAGGTTGTCGGGGACGCGGATGGGCACAAGTTCGCCGTCGATTCGGTAGCGTATTTGCAGGCTGTCCTTGAGCGGCTCGAAGTGGATGTCCGTTGCGCGGTCTTCAAGAGCCTTGGCCACGATCTCGTTAACAAAACGGATTATTGCGGCGTTTTCGTCCTCGCTCTCGTCCGCTTCGGCACGGCCGCTGTCCTCTGTGCCGCCGCCTTCCATAAGGCTGTCCGCACCCACGCCGAAGTGTTGCGTGATGGTGTTGGAAAGGTCTTTGGCCTGACAGATTTTCCACTTCGGCAGCTTGCCCGTGCTGGCGTAAATCCAGTCCTCCATGCCTTCCTCCGGCGGCCAGCAGGTGGCGAGCGTGAGGGTGTCTTCACTGTCTCCGGCCAGAGGTACGGCTTGATACTCGTGAATCAGACGGGCAGGGAGCAGGCTCGTCGCATTGGGGGCAAGCTCAAGCTCCTCGACAAGCTCCAGTCCCGAGGCCTCGGCGAGCAAGCGAGCGCTGTCGGCTTCGCTTTCGCGGCGGAAACGGGCCAGCAGCGCGAGCCTGTTCTGGCGTGGCGCTTCGAGGACCATTGTCCGCTGCTCTGTTTCCAGCGCGGTCAGTAGCTTGTTCAGGTTTTCCACTGTGTTGGGATTGGCGGGCATCAAAAAGAAAGGCTTACGGGTTGTCCGGCGATTGTCCGGCATTTATTTTTTCAAGTAGTTCCGGCGGGATGCTTGGAATAAAACTGGGCGGCGGAGGCGGCGCGTCGGAGGGTGTGTCCGTGTCGTCGGATGGGGCTTCCGTTCCCGGGTCGCTTGGATCTGAAGGATCGGAAGGGTCAGTCACTGTGTTGCCTGAAGAGCCACCGCTGTTTGTTAGGCTTCTTTGCGCGTTGCGGTTGTTGCGGATGTTGGCCCAGCCCGGGGGAGGGGGCAGGGGACGCAGATTGCGCCTGCTTGTGGTGTTCGTTGTAACTACCGGGAGTTTGCGGTTGAGGCGCGGATCGCTGTTTACAGCCAGCCCCAGAGGCGAAGAGCCTGTTGACGGTTTGGGCATTTCGAGCGTCTGTTCGCGGCCAGCGGCAGTGAAGGTCACTTTCTTCGCTGCCTCGTCGTAGCGGCTTACGCTGATGCCGTCCTTGCTCTCGCCAACGCATATCCAGCGGCCTTTTTCCCCTTCGTAGATGTTTACAAACGTAGCGCCGTCCAGAGTATACACACCGCGAAATACATACTGTCCGTTTGCCGTGCTGCCTGCCTTGCCGCCGCCCGGAGTCCAGCCTTGCGGGACAAACGGGGAATTGGACAGCAGGTCTGATACACTGTCGGCCTGAAGAGCCGGAGCGGTGCAAAACAACAGGGCCGAAATGCCCAGTATTTTACTTAGATTGTTCATGGATATGCCTCTTGTGTTATCAGTGCCTTGGCCCAGTAGTGTGGCGTGCAAAAACGCTTACTGTTCCCAATCTTCTTTCTCTTCCTTCCAGAACTTCCACTTGGAGGATTCAGGCTTTTTCTCGTCTTCGGTCTTGAAGTTCCCTGATTCCAGATACTCCAGCACCTTGTCGCCGGTTTTCATTTGGGAGATTTTCTCTCTTGCGTCCTTTTCTGCTTCCGCAGGATTGCCGATGATAACAGGGCGGATGAAAATGAGCAGTTCCGTGCGCTTTACCTCATCGTCCTTGGGGCTGAACAAGCGGCCCAGAATTGGTATGTCGCCGAGGATGAACACCTTGTCATGGTTTTTGGTGTCGGTCACCTTTTGTAGTCCGCCAAGCACTACCATCTGGCCGTTGCCAACGCTGACAAAGGACGAGGCCTGACGGGTGCCGATTACCGGTTGCTGGCCAAGTCCGGCAAGGGTAACGCGGCTTGTTACCTCGTTGATTTTCTGCGTTATCTCCATCTGGATGACGCCGTTGGAGCCGATGAGCGGCTTTACGGTCAGTTCCAGCGCGATGTCCTGATAGTCGATGTTGGCGACCATGTCGTTGTCGCTGGAGTCGGAATTGGTTACGGCTGTTGTCACCACCGGCTCGCGGCTGCCGACAAGAATCGAGGCTTCGCGATTGTGAGTAGTGACGATGTTCGGCGCAGACAGCACCTGAACGTTGCTGTTTGTCTTGGCAACGGAGAAGACCATTTCCATTGCAAAGTCGTCCAGAGAGAAGGGCGTAACGCTGAGTCCGCCTGCGAATGAGGGCGAGAGCCAGGTTTGCTTATCCCCTTCGACAGTGCCAGTCAGAGAGGAGGATGGTGCCGTCTCCGCGTAGCGTATGCCGAACTGGTCGAGGCCGCGGCTTTCACCGTTTGCAAGTGTTACTTCCGTGATTACCACTTCGATGCGCACCTGCGGAAGCAGAGCGTCGAGCTGTTCGATCATCTTGCCAAGCAGGCGAAGGTCGCTAGCAGTGCCCGTGGCGACGATGTTGTTTGTGCGCTCGTCCGCCACGATGGTCATGCTGCTGCTGAATTGGGAGCTGGCGCTATCGTTTGCCGCGGTGGCTGTCTGAACGTTTGCTGCCGAGGTTTGGACGCGCTGGCGCTGGAAATTGTTGTTTGTCTGTGTGCTATCGCGCGCCTGTTCCTGTCCGGTCACCACTTCCTTGATTATGTCGCAAAGCTCCGTGGCGTCCGCATGGCGGATATTGAACAGCTCCGTGCGCGTGAGCGGGTCCACATCCTTGTCGATGTTTTCAACAAGCTGAGTAATCAGCGCCTCGTTCGAGGGGTGGGTATAGACGATGAGCTGGTTGGTGCGTTCGTCGGCGTCAACTGTGGTGTTGCCCGTGAAGCGGCTTGCCATTGCGCCTGTAAGCATTTGCTGGCTGCGCTTTTGCGCGTCGCTGGCACTTATGTTGCGCAGGGGGAAAAACAGTATTTTGTCCTTGGCGGCGTAAGGCCTGTCAATGCGCTCTAGGAGCGTCTCCATGCGCTGGAGGTTGACGAGGCTGTCGGTGGCGAGGATCGTGCGGTTCTTTTCAAATGCTGTGATGGATGTGCCAACAAGGCCGCTTTGCATGCTGTTGAGCGCGGGGACAGCTTCCGTTGTGGGCATGAAGTCCATAACGAACAGCTTGGAGCACACTTCCTGACTGGGCGAGTATTCCAGCGTGCTGCCTTCTATGAGGCGTGGCGAGTGGTTCGCCGCGCTCGTGGCCGGTACGGCCTTTAGATACAGATCTCCAAGCGGGGTGACGGCAACGCCGTTAAGCGCCAGAAGGCTGGTCAGTGCCTCGATTGCCTGCCCGCGCGTGAGTGTTCCCTGACTGCGGAAGCTGAGCGTTCCGTTTACCGCGCTTTGTCTCAAGACGGTTTTGCCCGTCATGTTCTGAAGCATGTCCAGAATCTCGCTTACTGCGAGGTCCGAGAACTCGATTGTGCCCATGGAGGCGTCCAGATCCGTGCCCGATGCGGCAAGACCGCTTGCCTTGAAGCTCTGCTCGCTTTGGACGGAGGCATCGTTCGTATTCGCCATCTGTGGACGGCTGCTTCCCGGGCGCAAGCTGGGAGGCGGGGGCGGCGTTTTTAGATTGGCCGGAAGAGCGGGCGGCTTGCCAAGCGAGCTTATACCCGTCGGCCCCTGCTGGCGCTGCTGTATTTTGACTGTTTGCGCCGGTTGGTTCGCTATCGCCTCAAGCTCTGCGGGAATGCTGGGCGGGGGCGGGGGCGTGGAGCCGTCTTTCATCCATTCGGGTATTTCCGGCGCGTTGTTGTCTTGCACTGGGGCCGCGATGGACAGGCTCGCAGCCAGAAAGCCGGTTGCGAAAATGATTTTTGTGGAGCGTCGGAGGGATGAGTTCATCGGGAAAGTGCTGTGTTCAGTTCAAAGGATTCGATTTCAATTTCCGCATTTATGCTCTGCGGGTTGCGCTGGTCTGCGCTCATTTTGAAGCGGCGCAGGGCAAGATACGGAGCCTGCTGGCGGACGGATTGAGTGAAGTTGATAAGCTGTTCGAGATTTGCGCCTCTTGCGCTGATCCGAACGGAGCTTGTCTTGAAAATGCTGTTGTCCTTGCTTTGCGGGGAGCCGATGTCGGCGGTAAGGCCCGCCTTTCGCGCGAGGTCGTCCACGGTGCTTGACAGGCGGATGGGGCCGAGGGCTTTGGCCGGATCTATGCTTGAGCGCGCCAGTGTGAGGCGGTCCTTTATCTCGCTGCTGCGCGACAGCACCGCCTTTTGTGCGGCAAGCTCCATGCGCGCTTCGGAAAGAGCGGAGAAGCTGTCCCGCGCCGAGCTGATAATGAGCAGTGCCCACAAAAGCAGCAAGGCCCAGATGAACGCGCAAAGAAGTATGCGTTCCCTTCTGTTTCTAGTTTCCAGCAGTCTGCGTATCATTGTTTGCCAAGTTGTGTATATGTGGTTCTGCCGGATTAGTTGGCGCCTGTCGTTCTTGTCAGTTCAGGCAGGGGGGCGAAGACGATTTCAAAGTCGAAAGACGCCCGCCCGCCCGTGGAACTGGTGCGCACGTTGCGCACTTCGGTAACGTCGGGATCTGCGTTCAATGCCTCGATGTAGCCCTGGACCTGATCTGTCCTCTGCGCCTGCCCCTCTACGCGAAGCACGTTCCATTCGCCCATCGTAACGCGCTCGAAATATAGCGGTGCGGGCCGTTTGCGGTTGGCAGCGGCGAGCATTGCAAAGGGCTTGGTCTGCCGTTCGGACACTCCTTCGAGAATGTTGGCAAGGTCCGCCTCGTCCTCAAGCTGTTTGACCAAGTGCTGGTTGTCTTTGACTGAGCTTTCGTAATGCCCTGCGGCGAGGCCGCTTAAAAACACGATTGCCTGAGCGATTGCAAGAGAGGCGGCAAAATATCCCCCCCCTTTGAATGCCAGCCATACCATGTGAGCGGCGCGTCGGTTTTTGCGCTCACCTTGCGCATGGCTGTGGCCTCTTGCATCGGCGTTCCAGAGAGAGTCTCCCCCCAGAGTCATCAGCTGCTGTGCGGAAGGCATTCCCTCCCTCAGCCTGCATATGCTAACCTGAACGCGATCTTCGCTTGTGCAGTCGCTGCCTGTCAGCGTCCACAGGCCATCCTCCATCTCAGCGCTTTCACTCAGGCCAAGAGCGGCCAGAAGCAGGCTGCGGACTTGATTTACCGGAGTTTTTTCCATGTCGGGCAGAGGCTCTTTGAGCGGGCGTGCCAGTACTTTTTCCGGCAGGGGCGAGCCTGCCTTCAGGTAAAGGGCTATTGCAGAGTTTTCTACCGTGCAGAGGCGGACGCAGTCCTTTTCCGTTGTCGAAACGAAAGGGACGAAGGCAGGCAGGGCGTGCCAGCAGCTTGCAAGGCTTTCCGTTCCATTCGGACAGGCTCGGGAGAGTGGGGCCGCGTAGGCAAAGGCTTGCCCTTTTCCGTCCGAAAGAAAGCCCCATGCCAGACTTTCGATGGGGAAGGGGGCGCTTGTCTCAAGGCTGAGTTGCACAAGCCCGGGGACTTCCTCCTGCGGGGTGCCTTCGGGGATGTCCACGCGGCGGCAGATGAATGCCTCTGCCGGCAGGAGCGCGAGATTGCGTCGGGGCAGGCTTCTGTCCAGCTTTTCTATCTTTTGCTTGATGCGGGGAATCATCTCTTTAGGTAAATGCAAATGCTGTTGGGAGTGATGCGGCTCAGTTCTCGCTTATCTGGACTATTTTGAACGGATAGGCGAGTGCGCTCTCCGGCGCGCTTGGAAAGTCTTTGTAATCATCTTTAAGGCTGCTCGTGGACAGGGCACCACCGCTTGTAGAGCGGGTTCCGCTGTTATGCTGGACAAGGGCATCGAGGGAGAAGCGAGCCTCACCACGTAAAGCAACAACGCGAACGCGCAGAAGTTGCGCTTTGTATGATAGCAAATCTGTGTCGCCCTGTGCGTCGATACCGGTTTCGTCGTCGAAAATCTCGTCGTCCATCGTGCCCCGCTGCCTGTCGTCACCTTCCAGTTCACGCAGAAGCTGCACTTCGTCGAAGTCGCAAATCTCGGACAGAACCTGGATTACGAACGGCGATGCGTTGTTTATGTTTACGCCGCTTTCGTTGTGCAGGGAGACGGACTGGCGGAACAGGTCGAAGGCTTCGCTCGGCGTACCGTCGGAGTTCCGGAAATAGTCGGCAAAGCCTCGAATGAGCAAGAACTCCTCCCAACTGCGCGGAACGGCGTTACTCGGGACGCAGGGTGCGGGTTCCCGTTCGTAATCTTCACCGTCCATGCCGTTTATGCGGGCCGTGTCGTTGGGGTCCATCCAGTCCAGAAGGGCGATTGCCATGCGTTCGGCGTCGCCGCTAGGTATGTCAAGCTCTTCAAACAGGGTGACCAGTTGCTCCTCGCTCATTATGGCAAGGGGCAAGAGCGCGCTTTCGTCCTGACATGTGATATCGAGCGTGCAGTCGTCAAAGAGCGTTAATGCCGCGTATTGGAGCGGTTCGCCCCAGCCTTGGGCCTGACTTCGCAGCCCGTCGTCAATTTCCGCAGTCTGGGCAATGCCTGCAAGGGCTGTCTCCAGCCCGCTGTATGCGCGCTCTCGCAGGTCGTTCGTCCTGTCCAGAAGGCCGTTGTAGCGGATGCGTTCCACGGCCTCGCCGATGAAGGACACCATCAGGACAGAAAGGAGCGCAATTAGGCCGAGGACAGCAATCAATATGCTGCCCCGCCTGTTTTTCCCGTTGTGCGCAAGGTGTTTCATCGCTGTTTAGAACAGTGGCATTTTCCGTGCCTTGTCTGGAACGACTATGGTTCGTTCGGTGCGGCGACCGTCCACGTCGAAACTAATGACAATGAGCGTAGGATTGATGTAGCTGCCCGAATACTGGAGCGGTTCGTCGTCGTCGCGCCAGCGTCGTTCATCTTCCCGCAGATATACGTATTTTACTTCGCTTACGTGGGGGGAGAGCATGCTTGCGCGCAAGAGGTCCTTGTCGTCGCTTACGAGGCGATTTTGCACGGAGCGGGTGTCTTTCCAGACAATGGCCAGTCCTTTGCCTTTTTCAAAGATCAGCCATGCTTCCACGCCGGCAGAGGCATCGGGCGCGTCCGCCCCAAGGAGGGCCGGCATGTGAAAGAACGCGAAGTGCAGCTTGGGCTTTTCGAGGCTGTCGTCTTCGTCGATGCGCGCCATGTCAACGCCGCCAGTCCATTTTCCGCTGCTGCTGTTTGCAAGTGCTTCGGATACGCTGTCGGATTCTTCGCCTTTGCCTTTTTCGCCGGAACTTGCGCCGCTACTGTCCTTGTCAACCCAGCTTGGCTGGTGGCGAAGCATGGACTCGTCAAGGGATTTTTGAATAAAGCCCGCCACGCCGTCGGCGTGTTCGTTGAAAGAGTCCATCTGGGTGCGCCTTGCCCAGATTTCCGATAGGCCCACGATGAGAAAGCTCGCTGCTGCGAGAATCATGCCCGAAACGGCCACTGCAAGAAGCATCTCCATCAGGGTGAATGCCTTGCGACGCGCTTTGACTGCGCTGACAGTACTGTTTTTCATTGCGCGATGCTCCTGCGGTTTGTCTCAAGGGCGCGTTCGGCGTCCTCGATAATGTCCTCGCGCTCGTCGCTTTGAGACCAGGTCGGACGCAGCAGATACAGCACTTCGTCTCGCTCGGTTGCCCGTTCCGGCGTGTCGGAATCTATTTCAATGTGCAGGTGCACTTTGAACAGGTCCGCTATTGGCATCTGCTCTGTCGTCGCGTTCCAGCGTGCTGTGTCCCCGTTTGGCAGATACAGGTCCTGCCCCTGCTCGAACTGTTCCACATTGGCCACGGTGATAATCTTGCTTCTTAGAAAGCGGATTGTCGGTTCCATTACCGCTTCCTGCCTGCGAATGCTGAGCGCGGTAAGAGCGTTCGAGAACGCGCTTGTCAATACGACGACGGATGTCGCAAATATGGCGGCGGCAAGCGTTACCTCAAGGAGTGTGAACGCGCGTTTCTGGCTGCCTGTCCTCATTGCGCGTCTTCCTCCAGCCTCAGGTTGGACAGCGGGTCGTAGCGCAGGCGGGTGTCAACGCCTGCGTAGTGCACGAGGGCCACGAAGGGCGTGCTTCCGCGGTCAGGGTCGAAACGCAGTCTGTCCACAATGGCCGTATCCACGTTGTCCCCGGGCACTTCTGGACGTTCCCAGGGGCGAATTCGTTCAAAGAGAATGTCGTCGTTTGCCGTGCCCGCCTCGCTCTCGATGCGCATGATTTCGCGCCCGCCAGTCTCGCGTATCACAAGCGAATAGTCTTCCGCATCCCATTCCAATGTAACAGCTTCCGCCCTTGCCACGGCTTGCATTCGCGCCTCGCGTATGCTGCGGCGCAGCGTCTCTTCGAGCGGTTCGTAGGCTTCGCCTCTGAACATCGCTCTTCCCGGCCCGAGTATAAACGCGGTCATTGTCCCCATGAGCGTAATGGCCATGAGGACTTCCAGCATCGTGAAGGCGTGTTTTCTTTTCTTTGGCAAAGGGGCGGACGGGTTCCTGACGCATTATCTGAACAGTGCTCGTTGCGGATTGTTTCATATGTATCGCATCATGGCCTTGCTCTTTATAGCAGGTGCGGATTTCTTCTCTGGAACAAATGTTCCTTTGCTGCATCATGCATTGGGGAGTGTTGAAAATCGGACTCCCGTCGGAATGCGGGCGTCTTTTCGGTGAAAAACTGCCCCGTTCGGCTCGGAGAATCCAGATTCATCTCGCCTAGCGTTCCGGTTTTTCCCTCAACAATCCATCCCGCCTCCTCTATCCGCCAATTTCCAAACACTCCCTGAAGTAACTTATGGCGCTCGCTTACAAAGACATTTCACGCGCTCTGGAGCAGACTCCGCTTTTCGAGCACAAGACTTGGCGTATCTCGGGCGAGGCGTGGCCCTTGGACGAGGTCCAGATCGATGTGCTTTCGCGCGTCGGGGGCTATTGTATTGAGTTCATGCAGGCGCTTGAGCGCCTTTACACGCGTTCGTGGCAGGGTAAGAAGATATTGCGTAACCGCGAGCAGTACGCGCCCTGGGTTGCCTCGTATCTTGACCGTGGAAAACCCGATGCTCTTGTCCGGCACGCCCGCAGCGAGGCGCTTCGCGGTACAGGCCCGATCGTCATACGTCCCGACCTGCTCATTACCGATTCGGGCTTTGCGCTGACGGAAATGGACAGCGTTCCCGGTGGAATCGGACTTACGGCCTTTCTCAACCGTCTTTACGGCGGCGCTTCGGCAAATGTCTGCGGCGGTGACGGTATGATGGACGCTTTTTACGAGGCTCTCGCAGCTCTGCGCCCGTCTATTCAGAACCCCTTGATTGCCATTCTGGTAAGCGACGAAAGCGAGACGTACAGGCCGGAGATGGACTATCTTGCCGCCGCCTTGCGCGAGAAGGGCAGGCGCGTTTACGCCACGCATACGGCGGATCTCATGCCGCTTGGCGACTCTTTTTGCATAGACGTGGACGGCAGCCCCGAGGAGGTCGATGTCGTTTACCGTTTCTGGGAATTGTACGATCAGGTGAACGTGCCCGTTATGGACGCGCTCATGCAGGCCGCCGAAGAGGGGCGCATTGTTGTGAGTTCCCCGATGAAGCCGTTTCAGGAGGAGAAGCTGAATCTCGCCCTGCTGCACCATCACCTGCTTGCGGATTACTGGAAGGAAAACCTATCGCGCGACGCCTTGCGCTGGTTGCAGGCGCATGTGCCTCATTCATGGATAATGGACCCCGCGCCGCTTCCGCCCGGTGCAGTGCTGGATGCGCCTAAGATTGCCGGACGGGCCATGCACGACTGGAGGCAGCTTGCGGACGCATCCCAGAAGGAACGCGAGCTTATAATAAAGATAAGCGGTTTTGACGAGAACGCCTGGGGCGCCCGCGGCGTTCTCCTAGGCAGCGACGCCAGCCGCGAGGAGTGGCAGAAGGGTGTTGAGGAGGCTATGGAGCTGTCGGGCAGAGTGCTTCACATAGTTCAGGATTACCGGAAGCCTAAGCGCCTTGAGCACCCCGTGTATCGCGACGTTACCGGAGAAGCATACGCCATGCAGGGGCGCGTTCGCCTCTGCCCATATTACTTTGTGAAGGATGGGAAGGCCACGCTTTCGGGCATTCTATCCACCTTCTGTCCGGCGGACAAAAAAATAATTCACGGTATGAGGGATGCTGCCCTTGTGCCTTGTCGGGCGCTTTGAAACACAGGCGTCATGAACATGGCTTCGTTTAACTGATGCGCGAAGTAATCTTGAACGCGCCTGAAAAGGCCACCCTTGTAACGGGGGTGGCGGGGCCTGCCGTGCCTGCCGTAATTCACCGTTTGCGAGAGCGTGGCGCGGCGAGGCTGGCACTTGTAGTATGTCGCAAAAGCGGGGATGCCGAGGGATG
>JAFGLA010000043.1 GCA_016928295.1 Opitutales bacterium | reverse complement strand
GCTGCGGATAAGTCCCGATTCTTCGGTGCGTATTTCATCGCCACGAACTTCCGGTGCCAGGCGTAGATCGTTTCCGGCGTGACGAGGGTTGCAAACTGCATCAGGAACTGACGACCGAGCTTCCGGCCTGCCTCAGATAACCGCCGTTGTTGCTTCGCCGTATATCGGAGACGCTTACCCTTGGCGTGGATGTCGAGCTGCTCGCGGAGAACCTTGTTTTCCTCAAGGAGGTATTCGATGACAAGCTGCTGCTTCCGGTTCATCCAGCCCGCCAACATCGTCAGAAAGAGTAGGACCTGCGGTTTCAAGCCGGACAAGGTAGGCGGTCACAACCCATTGGCAAGCAATCACGAATCTACTTTTCCGCACCATCCAGCAAGAAAGCATGGAGCTTCTGCGGTCGACCAAGTCGAAATGATTATGTTTTTAATATCAGAGCAATAATCAATGTGATCGCAATTACAATTCGTCCAACAAAGTAGCTCGAAGGGCTAAACGGAAACCAGCAGCAGCGAACCGATCACCCGCGGAGCCAAATCCCCTATCAGTCGATCTGCATCCATAAGCATTTTCGTACCATGCACCACCTCGTAAAGTACGAAAGAAAAACACGTCGCCTTTTGATACATACGGATCCACAACGGGGTTTGATGACAAAGGGCCATAATAGTCCATGCACCACTCACATACGTTACCGTGCATGTCATAGAACCCCCATTGATTTGGCTTATACTGCCCTATAGGGGCCGTCTTATCAAAACGATCATTGTGGGCATAATCTGTATGATTATATGGGCCACCACCATCTACTGGACCAGAACAGTTTTGATCACAGTAATTTCCATACAACCACAAATCATCCCCGTTATTTCCAAAACTGAACGCCGTCGTCGTTCCCGCCCGACAGGCGTATTCCCATTGCGCTTCAGTTGGCAGTGCATATTCGTATCCACGGGGCAACCGTCCTGCCTCATGCTCCAACTCTGTTAGTTTGGAACAAAACTCTACTGCATCGTTCCATGAGACGCATTCAACAGGGGCATTGCGAACGGAGTCTTTGTATTTACTGGGATTATGTCCCATAACGGCCTGCCACTGTTCTTGTGTCACTTCATATTTACCAAGCCAATAGCCTTTTGCCAGTGTCACATGGTGTCGCAGCTCAAACCTGTGGTCCTGTTTATCCGACGACCCCATCATGAACGTACCCGGATTAATCCATATCATTTGGATACCATAATCTGGGACGGTCCAGTCCTGCCCAATCACTGGCCCATCGTAGGCGTCCAGATTAGCGTTTAGTGATGTTTCCTGTCCAAACCCAGTTTCCACATCAATTTTCGTATGTTTCTTATATCCCTCCACATCCCCCAGCGTGAACTCGTGTTTCCCGGGAATCAGGTTGCCCACGGTAAGCGGAGTCTTGCCCAGCAATTTCCCTTCGGCATCATACACGGTTGCTCCGCTGGGTTCCGATTCGAGGGCGACGCTGCCATACGCAAAGTCTCCGGCAGCTTTTACCGTTTCTCCCGTGTCCAATTTCACCTGCTGCTCAATGTCCGGCCAGCCTTCCCGCTGGAAAAGGATCGTGTAGCTTCCCGTCGGCACTCCGGTCAAATCACACGGAGTGACTCCGCTCTTTTGGGAGATCGCGCCCCCTTCGGGACTTGCCGTCATTTCCCAGTGCATCCCTTCCGGTTCCGAGGCAATGGATAGAGTTCCTGCCTGTCGGACGAGAGTCACGTTCAGCTCCGAAAACGCGTCCGCTTTATTTACGTCCACCTCGCCTTCCCAGTCTTCGTAGCCGTCCATCCTTATGCGCACCGGATAGGTCGTCAGCTTCAGTTCTGAGAGCGTCATCGGGCTTGCGTCCAGACCGACAGCTCCCACGCGCACTTCCGCACCTTCTGGTTCTGTATGAATGACCAGCCCGCCTCGTAATGCAGCTATCCGCGCCTCTTCCCGCCGCCGCGCTTCCTCCTCGCGCGCAATTCGCTCCGCCTCCGCCTTCTCGATAGCGGCTTTTTCCGCGGCAATACGTTCCGCCTCAGCACGTCTGGCGGCTTCTGCTTTCTCCTCATCCGCCTTTCGCTGCGCTTCCATTCGCGCAACTTCCGCCTTTCGTTCCACTTCCGGCACATGCGTGCCAAACCACCAACCGCAGCCTACAGCTCCCGCAACCGTAACCACAACCAAGGTCGCCATTGCTAACAGTGGAGCCAATCGCTTGCGGTTTCCGTTACCAATCTTTTCAAGCGCCGCAAGCGCCTCACCCGCGCTCTGGAATCGGTCCGCAGGCTCCACTTCCATGCACCTGTCCACCCACGCGTCCCAGCGGCGGGATGCCGACTTATTGAGCGCGGAAACGGGCTTGGCACGACCGCGCGGCTTGCGCCCGGTCAGCATCTGATACGCCATCACGCCCACCGCATACACATCGCTGCGCGCATCGGCCACGCCGCGCCCGTCGCGGATTTCCGGGCTCATGTAGTCGAGCGTCCCGACAAATGCCCCTGCGTCGCTCGAACGCGAGGGACGCCGCGATGGAACTTCGCCCGCAAGCAGCGTCTCGTCCTCCGAACCGGAAAGCGAACCGGCCTTGCTGGTCGGCTTTTTCGGCAGTTCGGTTGCTAGCATCGTCGCATCGGGATCCTCCTCTGGCTTGAAACTCTTCGCGCGGCCGTAGCCCGCAAGCTGGCTCTTGACGATGCTCTCGCGGATCATCGACTGCACGTATTCCTCGCCCGCCACGAGCGCCAACCCGAAGTCGCCGATCTTCGCGTGACCGCTTTCCGTGATGAGGATGTTCGCGGGCTTGAGGTCGCGATGAATCACCTCTCGCTTGTGCGCGTAGGCCAGCGCATCGAGGATTTCAGAAAGTAGTTTGTGAGCCTGCCGCTCCGGCAAGAGTCCGCCGTGCTTCGCCAGCAGGTCGTCGAGCGTCCCGCCGGGCACGTACTCCATCGCAATGAAATGCCGCCCTTCCGCCACACTCGCGTTGTGCACGCGCACGATGTGAGGATGATCCAGCTTCGCCATCGAGCGGCCCTCCTGCTCGAAGCGCTTCTCGAAGTCCCGCGATCGCGTTAGCTCCGGTGGCAGAATTTTGAGCGCGCAGGACTGGTCCAGCCTCACCTGCCGCGCCAGATACACTTCGCCCATCGCCCCGGCTCCAAGCTGACGCTCCAGCGAGTAGTCACCAAGGCGCGTCCCCGCAGGCAGCGTCGATGGCGCGGCTCCGGGTTGAACGTCGGAGGCACCTTGCGGCTTGTTTTCGGGAAGATGGTCCTGCGGTATCGTTTCGTCGTCAGAGGGGGAGTTCATGGGGATGTAATCCGCGAATGCGTGGCCTTATGATTTCGCAGAAGCACCTTGATGACAAACGGAAATTGCCACATCAATGGCGGCGTTTTCGTCCCGTCAGCATTTCAGCACGCAAACGGCGAACAATAGTTAAGCCCCAGTTAAGGCAAAATGCACACGCCCAGTAGCATCAAGTTGTCCTGAGAGCGAAAATCTGTCGTGAATGGAGTTGCACGCAACGCGTTTGTCTTCTATAAATTGCGTAACAAAAAGCCCTTCCGAAGAAGGGCTGGACAGAAAATTGGTGGAGGTGGCGGGACTCGGCCACGTTTCGTAAGTCGCTTATTTTCAGTGATTAAGCGAACTGTCAATTTGCCAGTTTAGGCAAAGTTAATACCGTTGAGTTGCGTTCAGTTGCATTCGCGTGCTTGCGGAGTCTCCGTTTCTTACCGTTTTCGTGCCTCATGCCGCCGCTTTTTCCTCCTTTCCTTCACTTCCATCCCCCACCCTCGGATCGTCGGCGCGGTAGTAGTAATTCAGCAGCCCTCCGAGCCGTGCGCGTTTTACGATTTGACTCGTGCCTTCGGCATCTCGGGGCTTCGCCCTCACCGGCTTTCGCCGGTGC
>JAFGLA010000042.1 GCA_016928295.1 Opitutales bacterium | reverse complement strand
GGCGCTTCGTGAATGTCCAGCCCAAGACCGTGTCCGAGGCCGTGAAAAAAGCCCACGCTTCGCCCCTCGCGCTTTTCGGTCGGATAGCCCTTTGCGGTGAAAAAGTCCGTCACCGCGTAGTGGATGGCCTTGCCGTCCGCCCCGTCGCATAGCTTGCCAAGGGCGAGCTTCTGCCCCTCTGCCACCGTTTCCACAAGGCGGCGCTGCTCGGCACTCGGGCTGCCCTTGAGGTAGGTACGCGTCATGTCGCCGTAGTAGCCGCTTTTGTCCAAGCGGGGGAAAATGTCCACGACTATGAGTTCGCCCGCCTTCAGGGGGCCGCTCCCTTCGCAGTGCGGATCGCAGCCCTGATCCCCGCCCGCAACTATCGTATTGAAGGCGAAGGCGTTGCGGTTAATGCAGGCAAGGGCTATCGCGCGGTGCATCCTTTCGCTAGTCAGCGGCTCTCCGTCGAGCATCAGCACCCCGCCCTGCCCCACGCTGGCTGCGGCCAACATTCGCTCCACCTCCGCAAAGCCCGCGCAGGCGGCCTCGTTGCCAAGGCGAATCTGACCCGCTTCGTAGTCGTTCTTTATCTGGCGTTCGGGAAACAGCGGCCCTTCGGCGATGTCCACTGGCAACTCTCGCTCCTCGGCCTGCCTGAGCGCAAGGGCGGGAAAGTCCGAACCCACGAGCACGCTCTCCACTTCCAAGTCCATGGCGAGGACTGCGAGCAAGTCCCCCGGACCCGGGTTTTCGATGTCGAAGACTTCGCGAGTCTTTTCGTAATATTCTTCCAAGGAAAGGACGTGCGTGAACACGCCGCTCTTCTCCATGCGGCTATATTCGAGCGCGCCGAACAGCCCGATGCGGTTGCCCGCGTATTCGACGGCTAGAAATGCGTCTGGAACGTGGGCGCGGGCGAGATAGAGCGCGTCTGCGCTGTGGTCTGTGGCGGAATATGTTACGCGGGGCGGCTGCATGACTGCTTGTTGATTGTGCACTTGGCGCCCGCTTCTGCAAGATACACTATTGGGCGTTCGATGCTTCCACGCCTTCCGATTGTGCCTCGCTCTTTACCCCGCTCATGGGGCCGATGACAAAGTCCACGCGCTTTTCGTCGCGCAGATACTGGCGGGCAAAATCGCGAATAATCTCGGGCGTTATGGCGTCGATTTTCGCGTCATAATCCGCCGTGCTCTGTATGGGCAAACCGTAAAGAGTGTCGAGCATCACGCTGTTTGCACGCGAACCGATGCTTTGCATACCGAGGCGGCGGCGGGCCTTGAGACGGGTTTGCGAGCGCGTCAGCTCCCCGGCGGGAAGACCCGCTGCGCGTATTTGCTCAAGAACGAGGTCAAACTCCGTCCGCACCTGTTCGACCTGATCAGGGCGCGTGCCTCCGTACAGGGTGAAGGTGCCCGTGTTTACGCCCACAAGGCGGCTTGCCCCGACAAAGTAAGTAAGACCCTTGCGCTCTCTTACCGCTATGAACAGGGGGCCGGACATGTCGCTAAGCGTCTCGTCCAGAACCTCCGCCGCGTTGTAGTCATCGCTGCGGACACCCGGCCCGGAGTAGCTGCGGAACAGCACAGCCTGCTCCCTCTCCATATTTTCGACGATGTCCTGCTTCCTGGGTCCGTCGAAGGCAGGCTCGTTGGGCGTAAATGAAGTGTCCGGCAGCGCGAGAAGCATTTCCTCAAGGCGCGGCAGGAGTTCGGCAGGATCAAAGTCTCCGCATACCGACAGCACGCTGTTCTTTGCACAGACAAGGCGCCTGTATTGAGCCTCGATATCTGCAATTGTCAGCTTTTCGAGTGCCTCGACGGTCCCAGCCGGGCTGATGCCGTAGAGATGATCGCCAAAGAACGCCTTGCGCAAGAGCCTGCGCCCGCGGTCACTTATGTCGTCGTCGCCTTCGTGAAGGCGGGCGATTTGCGCGGCGCGTTCGACATCGAGCGTTGTCTGCCTGAAATCGGGCTTGAGCAGCGCGTATTCGAACAGCTTGAGGCCCGTTTCCACTTCGCTGGAAAGCAGTTCCATGGCCAGACCGAAGCTGTTGTTGCCGCAGAAATCGTCAAAGCGGCCTCCCGCGCTCTCGATGATTCGGGAGACGTTCTCCGCGCTGTGCGCCTGAGTGTCCCGCGTGAGCAAGGTTGCAAGCAGCGATGTCACGCCCCGGTTTGCCTCGTTTTCGTACAAGGGTCCGCCAAGGCCGCCAAAGCGGATGTTTATTTTGGGCAGGCGGCGGTCGGGCTGAAGGATGAGGCGCGCGCCGTTCTTTAGAGTAAGCTGTTCGATTGGCGGAAGGGCAAGCGCGCTTTGGCAAGAGGACGCGCTGGCGCAAGCGCATTCCGCGTCGAGCGTAACCCTGCTAAGCGTGCATTCGCGCAAGTAAGCCTTGGCCACGCGGCGGATGTCATCCACTGTCAACGCATCAAGAGCGGTGAAGTATTGCCTCGGGTAATGCAGGTCGCCCACTACGACTTCGGCAATGCCGAGCCTGCTTGCCAGTACCGACACCGTCTTGCGGTAGTCCAGTTCCTGAGTCATGGACATCAGGCGGGCCTTTGACAGGTCTTCATCGCTAAAGCCCGCATTTATCGCGGCTTCGATTTCCTCCACAATTGCGCGTTCGGCCCTTTCGTGCGTGCCGCTGTCGCAGGTGTAGCTTATCCAGAAAAGGCCCTGTTTGCCCGGGTTCCAGCATGACACGTCGATTTCGTTGACCAGCTGGCGGCGCATACGCAGGGCTTGGGGCAGTATGGCGCTTTCGCCCCCGCCCAATATCGCCGCGAGCATGTCCAGAGCCGCCGCGTCGGGATGGCCGATGCCCGGAACGCGGTACGCCATTGTGCCGCGGCATATGGAAAGGTCGTCCTCCATGCGCGCTTCGCGCGGGGCGAGCTGCATCGGTTCGCGCGGCAGAATGGGGGCGCTGCTTTGAGCGCGTTCCTGAGCGCCGAAACTGCTGTCTAGCGCCAGTTCAAGTTGCTCGATGTGCACATCGCCCACGATTACGAGCACCATGTTATCCGGCGTGTAGCGGGAGCGGTAGTAAGCGCGCAACGTGGCTTCGTCTATGCGCGAGAACTGCTCCTTGTGCCCGATGACGGGCTGACGGTAGGGATGTTCGCGAAAGGCGGTTTCAAAGAGTCTGCGCATGAGCTGACGATCGGGATCGTCGTTTGTCATGTCTATCTCGCGCAGGATGACTTCGCGCTCCCTTGCCAGTTCATCGCTGTCGAGGACGGAGTTGAACGCCATGTCGCAGAGTATGTCCATCGCGGTGGCGAAGCCCTCGCAGGGGCCTTCGATGTGATAGACGGTGCGGTCGAAAGTGGTGTAGGCGTTAATATCCCCGCCTATGGCCTGCACTTGCGCTGTGATGTCTTGCGCGGAACGGGTGCGGGTGCCCTTGAAGAGCATGTGCTCAAGATAGTGGGACATGCCGCTGCCGAGCATCGGCGCTTCGTGTATGCTGCCCGTCTTTACCCAGAGCTGGACGGCCACGAGGCCCCCGGGCTGCTCGGAATGAATTACCGTCAGGCCGTTGGGCAGGACGAAGCGACCCACGGGCGCGGAAAGCGTCGGGCCGAGTATTTCCATCGTGGATGGCCTGTGGCTGTTGTCTGTCATGGTAATAGAGGCTGTGGCTAGATAGATGCCCGAGAGGGGCGAAGGCTTCCCGTGCGACGCTGTTTTTGCAGCTTTTTGCCGTTTTCAGGCGCGTTTCGACGGGGGCAGGAAGGGTTTGACGAATACGTCCTCAAAGTCGTACACGTTGTCGAAGTCCTCGATGGAATCTGTCTCCGTTTTGCCAAAGACGCCGTATTCGACGAGGTTGAACACGATGTTGCCAAAATCGCGCCCTTCGTGGATGCCCCACTGGCGGAAAAGGGGCATGGCCATGGGGCCGAATTGCGCGAGGGCGTAATCGCGTATGCCCGCAAGCAGCTCCTGTCCGCTGATGTGCGGACCCTCGCGCTCGGGGTTCTGTTTGTTTATTTCCGCAAAAGTATAGTCGAGCGCGGCGCGCATGAATTCGTACGCGCCTGTGTCGTAGCGGGTGTCGTTCCTCGCTATGACTGTTACAACATCGTGGAAGTTCTTCACTTGTCTGAACTTAAAGTGGTATGGCCTGCATCTGGGGGCACTTGTCGGGAAGGACTCCCGCCTGAATATGGCAACGAGGTCGCCCCGCGTGGGCATGTGACGCCGCGCATAACGCCTGTCATGCAGGATTATCGGGTTGTTCACACAGTCGTAAAGGAGAAACGGGACTGTGACCGGTCCTGATTAACACTTTTCCTCTCCGCGCCTGCTTTGTAGTTGACCAGAGCTCATGTGGCGGCGAGAGTCCTTTGCTCCGGCAAGCTCCTGTAGTTCAATGGATAGAACGTTGGCCTCCGAAGCCGAAGATTCGGGTTCGACTCCCGACGGGAGCACCATGTAAACAAGTCGATACCTGCCCTCGGGGGGGATCTCCAAAGTTTGGAAAACAGCGGTTCTAAGCCTGTTTTTACGCGAGACGCTTGGCGAACTTTCAGCACAAAAGGCACCTGCATTTCAGACGGGCGTCCCATCACCCCTCCAATCTGCCTAATAAAACACCTTTTCAAGCGTCAGTCCGTGCGCGGGCGCTGTGACAACGAGCGAAGTGCGCACGCGGCTTTCAAGGATCGTCTTGATATTGTCGGGTGCCAGCTTGCCAGTGCCAACGTCGATTAACGAACCGGCGATACTGCGAGCCATTTTGTAGAGAAAACCGCTGCCTTCAAAGACGATTCGCACGCTTTTACCCCTGCGGATAACGTCGAGCTTGCGCAGGTCTTTCACCGGATCTTCGCGGGAATCGTCTCCACGATCCGCGGCAAAGGCGCTGAAGTCGTGCCTGCCGACAAGGTAGGCCGCCGCTGCACGCATTTTTTCCACGTCCAGCTTCCGGTTTTCCAAGGAGTAGGTGTAGCGGGATTCAAAGGGCGTGGCCCAGCCTTCATACAGGCGGTACACGTAACGTTTGCCCTCGGATGAGTAACGTGCGTGAAAAGAGTCCGGCACGCGACGAACGCCCGTAATGAGAATCCCTTTGGGAAGACCAACGCGCATGGCGCGCAACAGGTGCTTCACTGGATGGGTCCAGTCGGAGTCGAAGTGAAAGACAAGCTCCGTAGCATGAACTCCGCTGTCCGTTCGGCTGCATCCGTGAATGCGGACGGGCTGCTTGAACACAACTTCCAGCCTCCTCTCGATGTAATCCTGCACAGTGTTCCCGCCCACCTGGCTCTGCCAGCCAAAGAAGTCGGTCCCGTCAAAAGCTACCATACATTTCCAGCGCATCGCTTATATTAGAAGTCACTTATGGGCATAAGGTAAACAAAAAATAACGGTCCAAACGTTTCTTGCCCCTTTATGAAACAATTAAGGCACGGAAAGCTGCCTTCTGGGACAATTGCACACTGAGAAGAAACTGGCACGCGGGAAAGCCATCCGCATCGAGTTCATCAAATCCGGCAAACATGGCGTTCCTCCATAAGCTGACACCTGTCCCTGCTTGAGAAAAAGAGCGACTCCATACAAAAACTTTCAAAAACTACCGCTTGCGTGTTTTGACCCAATGAGGGTAACTGATGGCAATAACATCAATGCGGTTGCGTTCCCCAGCGCCTTTGCCGAGGGTTCGATTCCGCGTTTCACTTCCAAAAGTATTATCGCACGCCATGCAGTTCATCGACCTAAAGGAGCAGTATCGCCGCTACAAGTCGGACATCGACTCGCGCATTCACGCCGTTCTCGACCACGGACAGTTTGTCATGGGGCGGGAAATCGAAGAGGTGGAAGCTGCTCTTGCGGCCTTTGCGGGCGCGAAGCACTGCATCAGCGTTTCCAGCGGTACGCACAGCCTTGAAATTGCCCTGCGCGCCCTTGGCATCGGGGCCGGGGACGAGGTCATCACCGTTCCGTTCACCTGGATAAGCACCGCCGAGGCAATCGCCCTGGTCGGCGCAAAGCCAGTGTTTATCGACATCGAGGCGGCGAGCTACAACATGGACGTAAACCTCCTTGAGGCAGCCATCACGCCACGCACAAAGGCCATCATGCCCGTGAGCCTCTTCGGCCAGATGCCGGACATGGAGCGCATAAACGAGATCGCGGCCCGCCACGGCATCCCCGTCGTCGAAGACGCGGCACAGAGCTTCGGAGCGAGCCGCAACGGAGTGCGTAGCTGCGGCGCGAGCCGGATTGCGAGCACGAGCTTTTTCCCCGCAAAGCCACTTGGCTGCTACGGAGACGGCGGCGCGTTATTCACCAACGACGACGCGCTCGCCACGAACATGCGCTCCATACGCAACCACGGCGGCCTGCGCCGCCACGAGCATACGCTTGTGGGCACAAACGGACGCTTCGACACGATTCAGGCCGCGGTTCTTCTGGCCAAGCTGCCCCACTTCGAGTGGGAAGTGACGGAGCGCTCCCGCATCGGCGCGCGTTACAGCGAGCTTCTCAAAGACGTTTGTGTGACTCCCGCCATCATGCCGGGCAACCTGCACGTCTATGCCCAGTACACCATCCGCGTCAAAGACCGCGAGGCCCTCGGCGCCGCGCTTCGCGAGGCGGACATACCCACGGCGGTGTATTACCCCAAGTGCCTGCACGAGCAGCCCGTGTTCGAGCCCCTTGGCTACAATTACGGCGATTTCCCCGAGGCCGAAAAGGCCGCGCTGGAGGTCATAAGCCTGCCCATGCACCCGTTCCTTTGCGCCGAAGATCAGGACAACATCGTAGCGGCACTTCGCAAGGCGACGGTCTAGGCGACGGACCTGCCCCAGCCTTTCTGCCTTGATTAATTAATTGAAGCAAAGGCGAACTGACGTTTAGATGCCTTGATTCAGGTTTTTTGAAAAAGCAGCCCAATGAAGCATCTGCCCAACATTATCACCATGTCGCGACTGGTTTTTCTGGTCGTTATCGCCGTTCTGGCTTTTCAGGACTGGACCGGCTGTGCGACGTTGGTGTTCTTCCTCTGCCTTGCTGCCAGCATTTCGGACTGGCTTGACGGTTACATTGCGCGGCGCTGCGGCTACGTGACAAACTTTGGCAAGTTGATGGACGCCATCGCTGACAAGCTGATGGTGGTGGGGCTTTTCTTTGTCCTGATTGTGAACGGTCTTCTGCACGACAACATCGGCTGGCTGAAGACCACGGCCTGGGTCATCCTCTGGGCTACTATTCTGCGCGACCTTGTCATTACCGGCATCCGCATGATTGCAGCGCGCAAAGGAGTAGTACTGGCAGCGGACAAGATGGGAAAGCGCAAGACGATATGGCAAAGCACGTCAATATGCGTATTATTCTTTGTGCCCATTATTGACAAAGACCTCGCCTTTCTGCACCTGCCCGCCTACCTGAGCGATTTTGTATGGGTAAACGGCGTGCTTTACTACCTGCTCGGCGGCGCGCTCGCCATTAGCTCCGGCGTATTATACGTAGTGCGCTACCTGCCCCACCTCAAGGGCGGCAAAGCCCGATAGACACTCATGACTCGCGCCTCGCTACCATTCATGGCCGCGTTGCCGAGCTGGCTCGTCAACGGGATGGCCACACTTGGCGGGTTGGGAAGAATCGGGCCTGCCCCGGGAACTCTTGGCTCCGCTGCTGGAACTGTGTTTTACGCCCTTGTGATGTACCGCTGCGAGCGTCCGCTCAGCTTCGCGATAACCCTTCTGTTGCTGATCGCGGGAGTGTTCTTTTGTGACGAGGCCGAGATTCGCATGAACAAGAGCGATCCGGGCTGCGTCATTCTCGACGAGTTCGCCGTCATGCCCCTCGTTTTCATGGGACTGCACTGGCCGAACGCAACATGGCAGATGTTGTTAGTTCTTATCGCTGGCTTTCTTCTTTTCAGGGTCTTTGACATACTCAAGCCCTTCGGCATTTCCCGTATTCAAGAACTGCCGGGCGGACTGGGCGTAATGGCGGACGACATCGTAGCCGCGCTAGTATCCTGCCTGTTGCTCCACGCCGTACTGGCTGTTGGCAGGTTGCTGTTCTAAACCATCCCCAGAGTTCTTTACCAAGCCTCACCCCTTGGCGCATACACCCTTTCTTCGTTAATCAATCTCTCCCTTGAATAACAATGACACCTGCCTTGAGGCGCCAGTCACGCATGTGACAGAGCACACCAACGCGGGAGACCATACCGCAAATACGCCATGGCAAATTTGCTAAACTCAATAAAAGTGACATACCGCAGAATCCCTGCGGGGCGCGGCCTCGTGCTGACGCTTTGTTACACACTGATAATTTCCGCCAGTTACTATCTGTCGTTCCTGTTGCGCTTCGATTTCAGCATCCCCAAGCTCTATCTAAGCGCCTTTTTCAGCACACTTCCGGCGCTTGTGGCCCTTGAGCTGGCCCTGCTTTACGTATTCGGACAGTTCTCAATCCTGCTAAGCTACTTCCGCATTCCGGACCTGTACCGGATCTCGATGGCCATGCTCTGCGCAACGCTTATCCAAGTGATAGCATGGTACGTGAACGACCGTTTGGATCTGGGCATGACGGTGATTCCGCGAGGAGTCATAATGTCCAACTTTATCATGGGCCTCATGCTTCTTTGCTGCTTCAGGGTACTCATTCGCATAGTCCGCGAAAAGAACAGCGCGATAAAGACGCGAAGCAAAGATCTTACAAGAGTCGCGATAATCGGGGCCGGAGACGTGGGGTCACAGCTTGCGGCGGAAATGATGGCCAAGGGCTTTATGAAAATGCGCCCGGTCATATTTCTTGACGACGACAATAAGAAGTGGCGCCGCTGCATCCACTCCATCCCCGTGGTTGGCAGCCCCGACGAACTGCCTTCGGTTAAGAAGCAATACGGCATAGAGTCGGTAATCATCGCCATGCCAAGCGCCAGCACCAAGCGCGTGCGAGACATCGTTGACATGTGCAACGAGGAATCTGTCACAGTCCACACAGTGCCTTCCATGGAGGAACTGGCCACGGGCAAAGTCAGCACGACGAAAATCCGTCAGGTGCAGATTGAAGACCTTCTCGGGCGCAAGGAAGTAAGCTTGGACACCGACAACATCAAGGCCATGATAGCGGGCCGCATCGTTATGGTGACAGGTGCTGGCGGCAGCATTGGCAGCGAACTGGTAGTGCAAATAGCCTCCTACGGGCCCAAACAGATACTGCTCGTCGAACGCTCCGAGATAGGAATGTTCAGCCTCGAAGCGCGCCTGAAGGAGCTAAATTACGAGAACAACATTCTGCCCATCGTGGTCGATATCTGCGATCTGGACGATATGCGTGCAATAATGGGCGCGCACAAGCCGGAGCTGATATTCCATGCCGCAGCGTACAAGCATGTGCCCATAATGGAGCGCCAACCGGCGACCGCGCTACTGAACAACTCTTTCGGCACGGCCAACCTTGCGGAAATGGCGAGCGAGTTCGGCGTGGAGCGTTTCGTCCTCATATCGACGGACAAAGCCATCAACCCGACAAACGCCATGGGCGCAAGCAAGCGCCTTGCAGAGATTTACATCCAGTCGCTCAACTTCAAGCCCGGCAACAAGACACGCTTCATGGCGGTGCGCTTTGGCAACGTGCTAAACTCCTCCGGCAGTGTGATTCCCACATTCCGCAAGCAGATTGAGGAAGGCGGCCCTGTCACGGTGACACACCCCGAAGTCACGCGCTATTTCATGACGATACCCGAAGCGGTCGGCCTGGTTCTTCAGTGCGGCACTCTGGGTGAAGGAGGCGAGATTTTCGTCCTCAACATGGGCACTCCGGTCAAAATAGTGGACATGGCGCGCCAGATGATACGCATGTCCGGCCTGAGGCCCGACCTGGACATCGACATCAAGTTCGTCGGTCTTCGCCCGGGCGAAAAACTCTACGAAGAACTGCGCCACAACAAGGAACAACACGCCCCTACCAAACACGGGCGCATCTTCCGCTTCGCCTGCAACCCAACACCTTATGATGTTGTATGCCAAGAGTTTTCAGATATATACCTCAACATCGGCGGCATGAAAAGCGCCAACGAGGTCCGTATGTTCATCAAACGGTACGTGCCCGAATACACCCCTTACATCGACCAAGAGTAAAGGCGCGCAAGGGGTCTCATACGAACTTACGAAGCTTCCACCTCATTTTTTAATCAACCTATAACCGTTCGGTTTCCCGCTTTTTTCTTTACAAGGTGCCATCCTTGGGCGAGAGTCACGGTTTTTCCACAATTAGGATATAGCGCGAACCATGGGTAATCTAAGAAAGAAACGCCGTCGCAAGATAGCACAACATAAGCGTCGCAAGCGCTCCCGCTCCAACCGCCACAAGAAGCGTCTTTGGGGTTAGGCTGTGCTGTCCGCCATCATGCGACGGAAAAGGTCTGGTCAACGCGCGCTCGTTGCAGACTTTTTCCGAAGCAGAGGCGGCGGACGGGCCCTGCCTCACACGGCTTGTTGGCGCATCGCGCTGGAGAATTTACGACATCAACGGGCGTCCGTTTCAAAACGGGTGCCCGTTTTTTTGTCGTTGCAAAATGACGCAAGGCCAGCTCTTCCCATATCCAACCGTGTAGTTTTGCCGTGTAATTTGCTGCACTTGGGTTCATACTTGCGCCATGATTGAGGAAGCACCGGACAAGGCACTTGCAATCACCTGCGGAGATCCATCGGGCGTCGGGCCCGAAATCGTCGCAAGCTGGGCGGCGGAAAACCCTGAACTGGCAAGACACTGCGCGTTCATAGGGCCAAGAAACTGGTGCATGGAGCTGCCCGGGACGGCAGTCCCCGTGGGCAAGCCCAATTACGAATACCAGCCCGGCAAACCGGACGACACGGGTGCGCGCCTCGCCATGACAGCACTGGAAGAGGCCGCAGCAGGAACCGCGGCGGGCCGTTACAGCGGCGTTGTCACCGCGCCGATAAGCAAGGACTGCATGGCCAGAGTGGGCTTCGCGTTCCCGGGCCATACGGAGTTTTTCGCTGCCCGCTGGAAGGGCGAGCCAAGCATGGGCTTTGTCGGCGAACGGCTTAGACTAGTGCTTGCAACCTGGCACATCCCGCTCATGAGCGTGGCCGGTGCTCTGACAGAGGAAGTCATAACGCGCGCCGTGGAACGCGCCGCCGCCCTGTCAGTCGCGTACGGAGTGGCGGAGCCGCGAATCGCCGTCTGCGGGCTGAACCCGCACGCGGGCGAGAACGGCCTTCTGGGCAGCGAGGAGCGGGACTTTATAGACCCATTACTGAACAAGCTGCGGAGCCGTTTCACGGGCCTCTCGCGCTGCCTGCCGCCGGACACGGTGTTTGCCCGC
>JAFGLA010000002.1 GCA_016928295.1 Opitutales bacterium | reverse complement strand
TGAGGTCCGTGGCGTCTTCCGGACCCTCCACGAGCACCATGGCGGGCGCAAGCTCCCGAAGGGCGGTGTCGAGGCAGCGGGCACAGCCGGGGCCGTGGTGGCGTATGCCGAAGTAATGAACAGTGGCGGGCATGGACGATCAGAGCATGTCGGTCATGGTCGAGTAGTACCCCGCGTAGTCTCGCCGTTTCTTGAGGACGGTTTCGAGGTATTCCTCCAGCACCAGCTTGTCCTGTACAGGGTCTTTCACTATGGAGCCGATAAGGCTCGATGAGAGGCTTTCCGCATTGAGTTCGTCGTTCTTGAACCAGGTGGCGTGACTGATTCCGCCCACCATGACGGCGATCGCCTCCGCCGTGGAGAGGGTCCCGCCGGGTGTTTTGAGAGTGATCTTGCCGTCGAGGGTGGTTCCGCCGCGCAGCTCGCGGAAAATGGTCACGACCCTTGTCACTTCCTCGGCCACATTGTGTGGCATCGGCAGCTTGAGATCGGCGGTCATTTCACTGACGCGCTTGGTGACGATGGCGATCTCCTGTTCCATGTCGTCCGGCAGTGGCAGGACTACCACGTTGAAGCGTCGCTTTAGCGCCGAGGAAAGCTCGCTCACGCCCTTGTCGCGGTTGTTCGCTGTGGCGATGATGTTAAAGCCCCGCTTGGCGAAAACGATTTCGTCCAGCTCGGGGATGGGCAGCATTTTTTCCGAAAGGACGGTGATCAGGGTGTCCTGCACGTCGGAGCCCATGCGCGTGAGTTCCTCCATACGGCAGATTTTCCCAGTCTCCATGGCGCGCAGAAGCGGCGTCTGCACGAGCGCCTCGCGCGAGGGGCCCTGCGCCAACAGCCGTGCGTAGTTCCACCCGTAGCGGATTTGGTTTTCGTCCGTGCCGGCGGTGCACTGGATCATCAGGGTGGATGTGCCGGATATGGCAGCGCTCAAATGTTCCGACACCCACGACTTTGCCGTGCCGGGGACGCCCAGAAGCAGTAGGGCTCGGTCGGTCGCGAGGGTCGCGAGGGCTGTTTCGATCAGCCGCCGGTCGCCGATATACTTGGCCGAGACTGGCGTGCCGTCGGCCGCTTTACCGCCGAGAAGATACGTCATGGCTGCCTGGGGCGAGAGTGTCCATCCCTGTGGTGTTGGCGAGCGATCCCCCGCGCGGAGGGCGTCGAGTTCGGTCTGGTACTGGATTTCCGCTGGCTGGCGTTGGATGTCGCTCATGAATCTATGCGTTGGTTGTTGTGGTGGCGGGTGATAGGACCGCGTTGAGCTGGAGAAGGGTCACTCTGATGTCGAATCCGGAGAGTCGCCATGAATGGAACTGATCGAGCCGGGCTTGTGCTGCGGATGAATCGGAGAGGATTCCGAAATGGAACAGTGCCTCTGCTGTGGTGGCCTTCTGTGACTCTCCTTTGTCGATCTCGGCGGAGAGGGCGTCAGAGAGCGTGTCCCAATGGGGAGACTTTTTCAGGGCTTCGAGCGGAAGCGAGCCCTCCTGTCCCTCCATCCACATCCCGGCCACGGACAGCGGTAGGCCGGTGGCCAGGGCCTTCTCTGCCACGCGCCGCCGGAAGCCCGCCGAAAGGCGTTCCCGGACCGCCATGAGGAGCTGGCTGAAGGCTTCGCTTTCCGCCAGAGTACGTTCGCACCAGAGCTGCGTCAGTTCGTCCGAAGAGGTTTGTCCGACCAGTTGCGTCATCAACAGGTCGACATCGGGCGTTTCGCCGAACTGCCAGTGTGCCGCTAGCTCTGCCGGAGTTGTCTCCAGCGCGAGGGCGATGCGGCCCAGGCTGGCGCGGGTGAGACGTTCCGTGCGCCCTTTTTTCTGCGCATCGTTTTTCAGGGATCGCGCCTTGAAGAGCGGGCGATGCCGGAAAAGGCCCGTCGTGGTCCTGACGAAATACTGTGCCAGCTCTTCTTCTGGATCATCGCAGGGCATGTCCTCGCCGAGGCGGGCGAGGAAGTGGGCCGCGATTTCCCGGATTCTTGCGGAGCGGTCGTGGGAAAAGTCTCGCAATAATTCGCGGTCGTACTCGCCGAGTTTCACTGACAGAATCGCCAGTAGTGTCACCCGGATCTCCAGTGACTCGCTGGCCAGACGCGCTGCGTACAGGTCTGTGACGGCGCTGGGATCCGCTTGCCGCAGGGAACGCAGAAGGCGGTTGCGTTCCGCGGGCGTGAAAACGTCCCAGTTATCGGATGTGATCCGTTCCCCGGGGCATGGCCCTATCTGTTCCCCCTTCATCCAGACGGCCCACGGTGAATAGACGTCCGGCCAGGCGTCGGGGTTTCCCGGCGGCATTCCGTCCAGCGGATGCACAACGTATCCCCGAGCCGCGACAAGCCGGAGAACCTGCGCCATGTGTTCCTTGTTTCCGGTGTTCTCGCTCGAACGGAGGTAGAGCCTCCGTGCTTCTCCTTCGAGCATGGGCAAGTGCAGTTCGGGAAGGTCGGGTTTGAAGAAAAGGCGCGAGTCCGGTCTGGGATGCGCAGTCACTTGAAGAGCCTGTCCCGCAAGAGCCAGAAGTCGCAATTCCGCCTCGGTTTCCGGAAGCCCCTCGGTAGCGGTTTGCCAAGATGAAGGTGCTCCCGTCCGTGCTGGCCCGCCCAGGAGCCACCGGCCCAGCATCCATTCGAGACTGTTCAGTTCGGCGTCGTTCATGGCAGGTGGCATTTGCCAAGGTTTGTTGATGCCGCCAGAAGTTGTGCCTGACAGCCGTTCCAGAGAACCACTGATTGTTGCAGGTCCATGCCGAGAAGGGCGAGCGGTGGCGGTTCTTCCAGAGGAATCTCGGTTGCACGGTCCAGTGCGCTCCAGCGGGCCAGTCCGCGATCGGTCAGGCCGATGCGTCCCTGAGGAAGGCAGAGCGGAATGCATTCCATCCAGGGACACTGGTTGAACGCCTTCGCCACGTTTTCCCATGGCGAGGCTCCTTGTTCCGGCCACGGACGAAATCCCGACGTGATGGGTGTGCCTTGTACAAGAATGGCGCGTAGCGGTGACGGGGAAGGATGGTAGGTAAACGTTGCCTCGAGTTGCGTTCCGGCGGTGAATGCCGGGGCACGTTTCCCAGCGGAGGCCGGGTAATGATCCACGAGAAGAGCGAATCTGGGCGCCTCTGCGCTCAGGCGCAGGAACCATGTCGATTGCCGGACAAGACCGTCGCGCTGGGTGAGCATCCGCTCTGCGACGACTTCCCACAGGCCGCTTGCACTCAGAGTGTCCGGTCTTTCGAGCAGCTCGTTCCGGTTCATCGCGCGCACGATGTCCGTGCGGGCGGCTGGATCGTCCGGGGCGGCACGGAAGAGCCTGGCAAGAAGAAGCCATTTCCCCATTTCCATCACGGCGAAGGCCGTGCGAAGTTCGCCGGGCATGCGCATCAGGCCCGCAGGCAGTTCGTCGATGCGTCCGGCGAGGGCCGTCGCACCCGCGTCGACCATTCTTGCGGCGATCTTCCGGCAAATGTACGGCGCGTCCTTGAGCAGATGGGAAAGTCCGAGACGCTGCTGGTCCCAAATCCAATTCTCCAGATCGTCGATTCCTGCCAGCAGGCGTTCTCGTGCCTGTTCTTGACGGCGCCGGGCCGCGATTATCTTTCGCGCGTGCTCTTCGGCGTCGTGAGGTTCCTCCGCGGCCCGATGCGACTCTTCTTCCGCTTGTGCGAGATCCTTTGTGGGGGCTGGTCCCCCGGGGGCGCCGGGTTTGACTCCGCCTTTTTTCCTGCGCCCCATCCATTCCGCAACCCATTCTGGAGTCGTGTTTTCCGAGAAATCTCCCGGTGCTCTGGCAAACATCCAGAAAAGGGCTAGCGTGTGCTTGCAGGGGAACTTGCGTGACGGACAGTTACATTTGTATCCGGAATCCTTCACATCCCCGATCACACGGTAGGGGTTGGCCCCCGAACCTTGGCATTCGCCCCATATGAGTCCGGTTTCCGCGGATTGTTCACGGCGTAGCCAGTGTCCAGGTTTCAGCAGTTTCGCGGCTGCGGAAAGCGATACCTGATCTGGAGCCATTTCTTCAACGCTACGTTCGTTTATCGGCATCAGGGGGGAGGGGAGTAGGCTTCAGGAAAGCCCGCCAATGTGTGGGAGTCGATACCAAATTACAGTATCCAAACGCTTGTGAATACCAGTTTGCTGTGAGGAAACCGGGCAGTGAAAGGCCTGATATCTTACACGTGAATCATTGCAAGGTATGCCTGTGGTCTGGTGGCAGGCGGTCTTTTGTCTTTTTGCTTCGTTTGGGCCGATCATTCCGTAGGCCCGTTGCTGAGGGGTGGAAAGACCGATTCGTGATTGTTTGCCAATGGTTAAGGTCCGCATTTTGCGTCCGGCCTGTCTCTACGTCCCAACTCTTTCTGGCGATGCGGGCAGACTGTCCCAATGCTATTTATCGCGCTGACGACCCTAGGGTAGGGGATGGAACCGAAGGAAAGTAGGAAAAAGCGGTTGCTTGAGGCCCGAAAACGATGAAAATCGGTGACTCCGCAGGCCCGCGAATACAACTGAACGCAACTCAAAGGTATTAACTTTGCCTAAACTGGCAAAACGACAAGTTGATTAATCATTGGAAATAGGCGACTTACGAAATGTGGCCGAGTTCCGCCACATCCAGTATATGCGCCAAGTTATCTGCCCCAGATCACCTGGGGCCGCGACAATCCGACGACCACGACCGATGAAGACGACCTAATCCCGCGCGGCTTCACAGGCCATGTTCCGAGGAGCAAAGCGACGAACAAGCGCAAGGCGTAGCCGCGCACAATGATGGACGACCTCGGCCTGATCCACATGAACGGGCGTATCTACGACCCGCTCACAGGGCGCTTCCTGAGCGCTGACCAAGTCATCCAGTCGCCACTCAACCTACAAAGCTACAACCGCTACAGCTACTGCATGAATAACCCCACGGGATATGTTGACCCGAGCGGGTACTATGCCGCTGCCGCCGCGATCCCATTGATCGAAGCCTCTGCCTATGTTGTAACAGCTGCAACGGCGGTATATTTATCAAGTCCGTACCTGCAAAAGGCAGTTCAGACTATGGGCGAGTCCATGGTGTCATTGAAAGATGCAGTTGTTGACATGTTTAAAGAGCCCGGCTTCTCTGATGAGAAGATGAGCGCCTTGCAGGGCCTTGAGTCTGAGGGATGTCAAGTTATAATATTAACGAGTGGGTCCGTATTGGTAGTTTTTCCTAATACGACAGAATTGGATGGTAATAAAACCCAAACTGGAAATATTGAATTACAATCCCAAACACCTGCGACTGTTCAAGATAAACCACAGGAGGTTCATCCAACCATTGAAAGGACTGAAGGAGAAATTGCAACAAGTCAGAATGCAAGCGGAGAGGCTACTACACCTCCGCCAGAGAGTGGAGGTGATAATGACGACGATGAGCCTGAATATCAAACGCGCACAAGAGATAATGAGTCGGGAGATTACAGGCCAAAAACAACAGGCGCAAATAAGAAGGACGGAAAAATGCTTGACGATGCAGCAAAAAAGGCTGGCGTTGATAGAAATGATCTTCGTGAGGCAGTTCACAAATATAAGTTTGATAACAGGATGGCGCCTAGTCAAAATCTGACGTATGAAAAACTTGTGGAAATAGCAGAAGGACTTAAATGAAAGCAAAAAGGTTTCCTGAATTCGACGTGTCATATAGAGTCGGCAATTTGACAGACGAATCTACTCAAAAATACAAGGCAGTATTTCCGCCTGAAATTATCAGAGTAACAATGCGTTTCGATAACTCAGGATATGTAGTTTGCGTCCATCTAGTTGATGAAAACGTGGTAGATAAGTTATGTGAGATATTGAAATGCTATCCAGATGATGCAGCGTCATGTGATATTTGTATTTCTTTGCTTACGAGCGTTGACTCTCGCATATACGGAGTGCCGAGATTCGTAAATAAGTTAATTGTTATTGCAAATTGCGAAATAGTGTTAAATTACACAAGGCTTCTGAGCGAATAACGTAAGGCATGCCGTCCGAACGTGAATCCGTGTTGGCCAGTCATGGCTAATGTAGTGCCAACGTTTACATTCTTGTTGGACTATGCGTCTTTGAAATCAGATTTCAGCCTTCAATCGGGCTGGACACCCCTACATTATACTGATAAGAAAATCTATGTAGCGAACGGTTCTCTCGAACTCGACTACAAGAACACGCTGACAGCCAACGACACCAGTGCGGCTGACTGGCACTTTGAAAAAGCCCGCGTTTACATTCCCTCGCCAGCGGGTAACGTCGGCACGGCGGAGCTGGTGCCCGACGCCACAAGCGCGATGGCGCATAAGTCGCTAGTCTATCATTACGA
>JAFGLA010000041.1 GCA_016928295.1 Opitutales bacterium | reverse complement strand
TGCCTAGATCGCTGTCCAGCCCCATCACTTCGCCTGTGGAGCGCATTTCCGGCGTCAGCACAACTGGGGCGCCCGGGAAGCGGACAAATGGGAAAACGGACTCTTTGACGGCCCAGTAAGCCGGGATGATTTCCTTGGTAAAGCCCAGTTCCTTCAGCGTCGAGCCTGCCATGCAGAGCGAAGCCAGCTTTGCCAGCGGCACGCCGATTGCCTTCGATACGAAGGGCACAGTGCGCGAGGCGCGGGGGTTAACTTCCAGTACGTAAAGGTCGTCTCCCTTGATGGCATATTGCACATTCATCAGGCCCACAACGTTGAGCGCCTTGGCCATTGCGTAGGTGGCAGCACGAACGTCGTGCAGCATCTTGCGCCCGAGCGTGTGCGGAGGCATCACCATGGCGGCGTCGCCACTGTGCACGCCTGCGAACTCAATGTGTTCCAGCATGCCGCCGATGACGACCGTTTCGCCGTCGGCAATGGCGTCGACGTCCAGCTCGATAGCGTCCTCAAGGAACTTGTCCAGCAAGACGGGCTTGCCCGGGGCTACGTCAAAAGCCTGTTTGAGTACGGCGCGCATTTCCTCTTCGTCGTAAACAATGAACATACCGCGGCCGCCAAGAACGAAGCTCGGGCGAAGAAGAATGGGGAAGCCGATTTGCCCCGCGTGGAAATACGCTTCCTCCTCGTTCATTGCCGTAGCGTTACGCGGCTGCTGGAGGCCGAGCTTGTCGAGGATCTCCTTGAATAGCTGGCGGTCCTCTGCGGTGTCGATCATTTCGGGCTTGGTGCCGATGATGTTGACGCCATTTTTCTGAAGCTGGGTGGCGAGGTTGAGCGGAGTCTGTCCGCCAAACTGAACTATCGCGCCGGAACAGTTCTCCTGCCGGTAGATGGAAAGAACGTCCTCAAGGGTAAGCGGCTCGAAGTAGAGGCGGTCCGACGTGTCGTAGTCCGTCGATACCGTCTCGGGGTTGGAATTCACCATGACGGTCTCGTAACCGGCTTCGCGCAAGGCGAAGGAAGCATGCACGCAGCAGTAGTCGAACTCGATGCCCTGACCGATTCGGTTGGGGCCGCCGCCGAGGATCATTATCTTCTTTTTGTCGGACTTGATGACCTCGTTCTCGTCCCCGTAGCTGGAATAGTAGTAGGGTGTGTAGGCTTCAAACTCCGCCGCGCAGGTATCGACAAGGCGGTAAACGGTCTTGATGCCCATGCCTTCGCGGATAGCGCGGATTTCCTCGATTCCCTTGCCGAACACGTTGCCGAGCTGGGCGTCGCTGAACCCGGCTTCCTTGGCCGTGCGCATGAGGTCGGGGTCGATTATGCCGTGCTTGGAGGCTGCCTTGAGCTGCTTTTCGATTTCGACAATCTCAAATACCTGCTGGAGGAACCAGCGGTCGATTTGCGAGAGTTCGAACACCTCTTCCACACTCATGCCGGCCAGGAAGGCCCAGCGGATGTAATACACGCGCTGACAGGTGGGGTGGACAAGGAAGTGGCGAATGTCTTCCATCGAGGGAAGAACGTCTCCGCCCATCTTGCCGCCGCAACCAAGACCAAGTTCTCCCGTTTCGAGGCTGCGCAGTGCCTTCTGGAAGGATTCCTTGAAAGTGCGGCCAATTGCCATGGCCTCGCCAACGCTCTTCATGGAGCTCGTCAGGGTCTGGTCGGCCTTGGGGAACTTCTCAAAAGTGAAGCGCGGTATCTTTGTTACGACGTAGTCGATTGTAGGCTCAAAGCAGGCGGGCGTCTGCTGGGTGATGTCGTTTTTCAGCTCGTCGAGCGAATAGCCTACGGCCAGCTTGGCCGCTATCTTGGCAATGGGGAAGCCCGTGGCCTTGGAGGCGAGTGCGGAGGAGCGCGACACGCGGGGGTTCATCTCGATTACGACCATGCGGCCGTTGTCGGGATTGAGCGCGAACTGGATGTTCGAGCCACCTGTTTCAACGCCGACTTCGCGTATGCAGGCAAAGGAGGCGTCGCGCATGAGCTGGTATTCCTTGTCGGTCAGCGTCATGGCCGGGGCCACTGTGATGGAGTCGCCAGTGTGGACACCCATGGGGTCAAAGTTCTCGATGGAGCAGATGACTACGCACTGGTCTTTGTGGTCGCGCATGACCTCCATCTCGTACTCTTTCCAGCCCAGAAGACACTCTTCGACCATGATCTCGTGAGTGGGGCTGGCGGCCAGGCCGCGCTTTGCCAGCTCTTCCATTTCCTCACGGTTGTATGCCACGCCGCCTCCCGTGCCACCGAGCGTGAAGCTGGGGCGGGAAATGATCGGGTAGCCGATTTGATCCGCAGCTTCGAGCGCGGCGTCGAGTGTCTGGACAATGCTTGAGCGAGCCACATCAAGGCCGATTTTTAGCATCGCCTCCTTGAATAGCTCTCGGTCTTCGCCCTTGTTGATCGCCTCGGCCTTTGCGCCGATGAGTTCAACGCCGTATTTTTCGAGAATGCCTTCCTCGTGCAGCCTCATTGTGAGGTTGAGCGCAGTCTGACCGCCCAGAGTGGGCAATAGGGCGCTGGGGCGTTCCTTGTCGATGATTCGTTCGAGTACATCTACCGTAAGCGGTTCAATGTATGTGACATCGGCAAAGTCCGGGTCCGTCATGATGGTAGCCGGATTGCTGTTTACCAGAATCACGCGGTAGCCTTCTTCGCGAAGGGCTTTGCAGGCCTGTGTGCCCGAGTAGTCAAACTCGCAGGCTTGGCCGATTACTATCGGGCCGGAACCGATGATGAGGATGCTTTTGATGTCGCTGCGCTTTGGCATGGTAAAGTATCGTTATGTAGTTGTGCGTAAGTAAGTTGGCCGGGCCTTATCGCGCATGCCGCCAAGTCTTGTTGAAAGTCTTGGGCAGCGCCCGCGTCGTGAAGCAGTCCAGCGCTCACTGTTAAACGCTCAAAATTCCCGACAGTAAACGTGCCGTAGTCCATAACCGCAAGCGAATTCACAAGCCCTTGAGCAGCTTAACGCTCAGTCGTGCGTGCCGTTTGCCGGAGAATTTCCGACACGAAAAAGCCCGCTCAAATAGGCGGGCCTTTGCGCATTCATTCGGACTTTCGGAGCCATGAAATGAATGTATTTGTGATGTAGTATTCGCGTAATGCCTAGTGCTTCTTGATGAGGCTCTGGATTACGCTGAAACGGGCCTTTGTTTCCAGTTCCTCGATAATGGCCGGGTCTTCGCCCTTCTTGCGGGCTTCTTCAAGAGCTTCTTCCGCCGCTTTGCGTGCCTGTTCGACGGCGGTGAGGTCTATCTTTTCCACGTCGATTGCCGCTTCGGCCAGAACGCTGACCTTGTCCCCGCGAATCTGCACAAAGCCCTTGTCAATGGCCATGGAGGAGGGCTTGCCGTCCTGCGCGTAGCGAAGTTCCCCAGGCTGCACCATGGAGAGCAGAGGCTGATGCCCGGGCAGGATGTCGATTTCTCCTGTCGTCGTAGGCACGGCCACGTGGTCCACTTTTTCGCAGAACACGCGGCGGTCGGGGGTGACTATTTCCAGCAGCAGGGGCATTTTAGGCCTTTTCCTTTTCGGCGGCTGCAATCACGTCTTCGATGGCGCCCTTCATGTAGAAGTCGTTCTCGTCGATGTGGTCGAGTTCGCCGTCGAGAATCATCTTGAAACCGCGCACCGTGTCCTTCGTCGATACGTACGCACCCGGGAAGCCCGTGAAGACTTCAGCAACGTGGAAAGGCTGCGAGAGATACTTCTGTATCTTGCGCGCGCGATACACGGTTTGCTTGTCCTCGGGAGAAAGTTCGTCGAGGCCGAGAATCGCGATGATGTCCTGAAGGTCGTTGTAACGCTGGAGCACGTTCTGCACGCCGCGGGCAACGGCAAAGTGTTCCTCGCCGACGACATCGGGCGCGAGCGCCGTCGAGGTCGAGGCCAGCGGGTCCACGGCCGGGTAGATGCCCAGTTCCGAAATGCGGCGCTCCAGCACGATTGTAGAGTCAAGGTGCGCGAAGGTCGTTGCTGGGGCGGGGTCCGTAAGGTCGTCCGCAGGGACGTACACAGCCTGGAAGGACGTGATGGAACCTTCCTTTGTCGAGGTGATGCGCTCCTGAAGGTTGCCCATTTCCTGTGCAAGCGTCGGCTGATAGCCCACGGCGGAGGGCGAACGGCCGAGCAGTGCGGACACTTCGGAGCCTGCCTGCGAGAAGCGGAAGATGTTGTCGATAAAGAGCAGCACGTCCTGATGCTTTTCGTCGCGGAAGTACTCCGCCATCGCGAGGCCGGAAAGGCCCACGCGCATACGTGCGCCGGGCGGTTCGTTCATCTGGCCGTAAACGAGCGCCACCTTGCTGTTGGCGATGTTGTTCTGGTCGATAACGCCAGAGTCCGACATTTCGTGATAAAGGTCGTTGCCTTCGCGGGAGCGTTCGCCCACACCGCAGAATACGGAGTAGCCGCCGTGCTGCTTGGCGATGTTGTTAATCAGCTCCATGATGACGACGGTCTTGCCGACACCTGCGCCGCCGAAGGCGCCGATCTTTCCGCCACGAAGGAAGGGGCAGATTAGGTCGATGACCTTTATGCCCGTTTCGAGGATCTCGGCATCCGTGGCCAGATCGACAAGCTTCGGGGGCAAGCGGTGGATGGGGTAACGCTTTTCGTAAGTTACGGGGCCTTTGTTGTCCACCGGTTCACCGAGGACGTTGAAGATTCGACCCAGAACGCCTTCGCCCACGGGGACGGTAATTGGGCCGCCCGTGTCCTTTACTTCCATGCCGCGAACAAGGCCGTCGGAGCTGGACATTGCAACGGCGCGGACGACGCCCTCGCCAAGGTGCTGCTGCACTTCGAGCGTAAGGGAATGTTCCTTGCCGTTGACGGAATAGTCGATGACTAGCGCCTGATTGATTTCCGGAATGTGCTCCGGCTCGAAGCGCACGTCCACGACCGCGCCGATTACCTGTTCGATTTTGCCGCTGTTCATTGGAAAGAAGTGTGGTGTGTAATTAAAGTGGGGTTACTACTGTGAGAGCATTGTTGCCGCGCTGATCTCGACCAGTTCCTGCGTGATGGCGGTCTGGCGGGCCTTGTTGTATTTGAGCGTGAGGCGGCCTTCGAGATCCTTGGCGTTGTCGGTAGCCGTCTTCATGGCCACCATGCGGGCGCTCTGCTCGCTGGCCTGCGCTTCAAGCATCATGTGGTGTACGACGCGTCTGATGTAGAGGTCGATAATCTCGTTTATTATGCTTTGCGCGTCCGGCTCGAAGAGCATTTCGCGCGTGTCGTTCGCTATCGGCGGCTCCGCGGTCTCGTCCGGGCGGCCCTTGTGTGCAGAGAGCAGGCTGTCCAGTGACGGAATCGGGGCAAGTGGCTCAAGCGTTATCTCTTGCCGCAGGTTATTGATAAAGCGCGGGTAAAGGACTTCGATAGTGTCGATCTCGCCAGCAATGTATGCCTGAGTGAGCGATTCCACAACGGGGCGCACGTCTTTGTAAGGGACGCGGTCGCTGACAGAAAAGCTGGCGGCGAGGTCGCGCCCTGTGCGGGCAAGGAATTGCGACCCCTTGCGCCCGACGGCAAAGTAGCGAACGGTTTCGTCTTTAAGCTCTGTCGTTATGAAGCGGAACATGTTCGCATTTAGCGCACCGGCGAGGCCCTTGTCCGTGGAGAGGATTAGCACGCCGCGGGTTTTGACCTCGCGTTTTTCGAGAAAGGGGTTGGCTCCGCAGGATAGGGTGCCGTGTTCATCGCGAGGCATCGAGGCGAGCACCTCGGCCAGCATCTGCGCGTATGGACGCGCCGCGATGGCAGCGGTTTGCGCGCGCTTCATCTTGGATGAAGCCACGAGCTGCATGGCGCGGGTAATCTTCCCGGTGTTTTTTACCGAGCGGATGCGTCGCTTGATGTCGCGGAGGTTTGGCATGGGTGTTGGCCTCTAGTGAGTTCCCTACGCTGCGTAGCCGCCGAGCCAGGCTTCCACTGCTGCTTTCAGTTCTGCTGTCAGGGAGTCGTCCAGCTTCTTTTCCTTGCTGATTCTATTCAGCACTGCGCTTGCGCTACCCTGAAGGTATTCGTCGAGGCTTTTTGCCGCGGCCACGACTCCTTTGATCGGAATCTTGTCGAAGTAGTTGTTCTGCGCCGCCCAGATGAGAGCAACCTGCATGGCTGCGGTCTTCGGACTGGAGTTGGGCTGCTTAAGAAGCTCCACAAGGCGCGAACCGCGGTCCAGCGTGGCCTTGGTGCGGGCGTCGAGGTCGCTGCCGAACTGCGAGAATGCTTCCAGTTCGCGGAACTGGGCCAGTTGCAGCTTCATCTTGCCTGCAACCTGCTTGAGCGCCTTGATCTGGGCCGAGGAACCGACTCGCGACACCGACAGACCCACCGAAATGGCGGGGCGGATGCCCTTGTTGAAAAGGTCCGTTTCGAGGAATATCTGCCCGTCGGTAATGGAAATGACGTTCGTCGGGATGTATGCGGACACGTCGCCAGCCTGAGTCTCGATAATGGGAAGCGCGGTCAGCGAACCGTTGCCGTTGTCCTTGTTTAGGCGGGCGGAACGTTCCAAGAGCCTGCTGTGCAGGTAAAACACGTCGCCCGGGTAGGCTTCTCGGCCGGAGGGGCGCTTTAGAATGAGCGAAATCTGGCGGTAGGCCACTGCGTGCTTGGACAGGTCGTCATACACGATGAGGGCGTCCATGCCGTTTTCCATGAACCATTCGCCCATGGCGCAGCCGGAGTAGGGGGCGATGTACTGGTTTGCCGGGTTGTCCGCCGCTGGGGCGCATACTATGATGGTGTAGTCCATCGCGTCCGCTTTTTCCAGCGTGCGGATGGTGCGGGCGATGGTGGAGTTCTTCTGCCCGATTGCCACGTATATAGAATACATGGGGCGAAAGTCAGGGTCGCCGCTTTGCTCGCCAGCGCGGTTGATACGGGCTTGGGAAATGATGGTGTCGATGGCGATGGTGGTCTTGCCCGTCTGGCGGTCGCCGATGATGAGTTCGCGCTGCCCGCGGCCAACGGGAATCATAGCGTCGATGGACATGATGCCCGTCTGCACGGGCTGGTCCACGCTCTTGCGCGGCAGGATGCCCGGGGCAATGCGCTCGACGGGGAGCGTCTCGGTGCTTGCTATGGGGCCTTTGCCGTCCACAGGCTGTCCGAGCACGTCCACCACGCGGCCCAGAAGGCCCTTTCCGACGGGAACCGACAGCAGCCGCCCCGTGGTCTTGCACTCGTCGCCTTCCTTCAGCGCGGATACGTCGCCCATGACGACCGCGCCCACTTCGTCCGCCTCAAGGTTGAGCGCCATGCCGAAGATTCCGCCCGGGAACTCGATCATCTCGTTGCTCATCAGCTTGGACAAGCCCTCGATTCGCGCCACGCCGTCCGCAATGGACAGGATTTTGCCCGTGTTGCTTTGGGCAATGCCGGTGCCAAGAGAGGCGATTTCGGATTCAATCTGGGTCAGGATGTCGCTCATCGGTGGAAAAAGAAAAGTGGAGAAATTATTGTCCGCAGTTTGCGCGGAAGGGGGCGTATCAAATGTGATATTGTTACAATCGTGCCAGCATACCGGCTATTGACGCATCGTATTCGTCATCGCCAAGGCGGACCTTCAGCCCGCCGATAAGAGCGTCGTTCTCGCGTTCAACCAAGTTCAAGCTAAGTCCGCTCTTTCGGCTCATGCTATCGACTATTACCTTTCGATCGCCAGCACTCAGAGGACCGGCACGCTCGATAGTCAGAGTCCGCATGGCCTCAGCCCTTCGCATGAGGCGTAGATACGCCTTTAGCAGGGGCATGCTTCTTGTCTTGGGCAGCTTTCGCAGTGCCTCCAGAACGGCGCTCACCTTTTGCGGGGCGGGTGCGCCGTTTTCGAGGCTGGCCTGTGTCAGCTTGCGAGCAAGAATCGTGACTTTTGCTTTTGCTACTTTCACGTGTGGTTGGTCCGGCCTAGTTGGTCTTTGCCAGCTCCTCGGCTGCGCGTGAGTTCAGGCTCTTCTTCTCGGTCTCGCCAAGCTCGCGTGATAGCACGCGGGATGTGGTCAACACGACAAGGCGGGAGACTTCGGCCTTCAGCTCGTCAAACGCCTTGCGGCGCTCAAGCTCCATGGCCTCGCGCCCACGGGCGAGCATTTGCTCCACCTTGGCCGCGGTTTCCTTTGCCTGCTCGTCCTGATACGCCTTGGCCGCGTTGCGTGCCTGAGTGACGATTTCCTGAGACTGGCTGCGCGCTTCGCGGATAAGCTCTGCCTGCTTTTCCTCGGCTTGGGCAAGCTTCAGCTTCATCTCTTCGGCGTAGGCAAGACCGGCTTCGATCTTGGACTTTCGCTCGTCCATCGTTTGCAGTACCTTACGGAAAAATCCGTAATAGAGCACTGCTGCGACGATGCAGAAGTTCAGGGCCTGGGCCGTTACGGTCCACAGGTCCAGACCGAACTTGTCCACTATTAGGACAAGGCGGTCGCCAAGCCCTGCGGCTATGACTGGTATGAACGGGTTCACTTGGCCCTGGGTGGAGGGTTTCTATAAACTAGATGAACAGGGCGATAAGACCGAGGCCTTCGACGAGTGCCATACCGATGATGGACTGCACGAGGACTTTGCCGGAAGCGCCCGGGTTGCGCCCGACTGCCGCCACTGCGTTGAGGCCGACAAGGCCCACACCGATGGCTGCCGCACCGGCTACGAGTCCGGCCTTGAGTTCGCCTGCGTTGATAGTGATTTCAGCGATGATCTGTTGCATTTTCTTGTATGCTAGTTGTTGATACCGAAGGTGAAAGTGTTAATGGGCGTGCCCGGCCTCGTGCTCCTCGTCCTTGTTGCAGATAAGGCCTATGTACACCGCTACCAAGAGCGAGAATACGAGCGCCTGCACTAGGCCGATAAGCGTTTCCAGGAACATGAATGGCACGGGCAGAATCCACGCGAACATGCCCGAGATGTTTGTCAGCAGGCTTTCGCCGCCGAAGCAATTGCCGTAAAGTCGTACCGAGAGGGATGCCACGCGAAGAACTATGGAGAATACTTCGATGCAGCCCACCATCAGGAACACGCCAAAGAGGGGATAGTAAACCAGCGCGGGAACTTCTTTCTTGTCCGCCTTGTTGCCGAAAAGGTCGAATACAAGATGGCGGGGGCCGACGAAGCGCAGGACGAAGTAGAGCCATGCGACAAAGTGCACAATGGCAAGTCCTAGCGTCATACTAAGGTCGGTATTTGCGGGGCGGAAGAAATACTTCAGGTGCGCACCGTGCGCTGTTTGTTCAACGATACCGAAGCTGCCTACGCCCGGGAGCAGGCCGCTCCAGTTCTGCGTCAGGATGAATACGAATAGCGCGATAAGCAGCGGAAAGGTTCTGCCTATCATCTGCTTGCCAACGATGCCTTCGTAGAGGTCGCGAAGGGAGCCGACAATGCTCTCCACGACGGCTTGTCCGCGGTTTGGGATGATGTCTGCTTTGCCTATCGCGATACGCAGAGCGATGATGAGAAAAATCGAAATTACCCAGCCCGTGACCATGGAGTTTGTCACAGGAAGCCCTTCTCCGAAACCGACTGGAATGCGGAACAGAATGTACGGCTTGGGCGAGACGGAGGCATGCTCCGTGCCTTCGGCGTGTGTGTCAGCGTGAACAGTGTCAGCCTCTTCAACCGCCGATGCCGAAGTATGTTCGACTTGCGCGCTCAGGTGTATTGCCTGAGGTTCGCTTTGATGCGTGTCACTCGCCATAGAACCCTGTCCGAAGGCGAACAGGGCTGCGAGGGCTGCGATTATGGTCTTGTTAAGCATCGTGGGGTTGGGGCCTAACCAATGGCGCTAACTTTTGCTGCGAGTAATCGGAGAGGTCAAGAAATTATTCATACATGGAGGCATGAATAATTAATTATCAATCATGCCCTTGTGCGTATTTATGGCTTCTTTGGCCATTTCCCGCAGTAGATTCATATCCAGTGGTTTTGTTAAAAAACCGCTGATGCCCAAGACTTCCGCTTCAGTGCGGGTCATGTTTCCACTCTCTACCGAACACATTATGACCGGCAGAGTGCGAAATTCGTCATCCTCGCGTATTTTCCGCAAGATGGTCAACCCGTCAGGGTAGGGCATGGAGATGTCCAGCACCAAAAGGTCTGGCTTGTGCGCGTTTATCGCACGTATGACCTTGTTCCCGGTGTCGGCTTCGATCAATTCAACGCCAAGACTTTTAAGCGCCCGGGCGATCATCGTTCGCGCCAGTGCGGAATCGTCTCCCAGTAAAACCTTGGCGCCTTCTGTCATGCGTTCGATGGTCCCTCTTAGTTGAGGTTTGCCTGAATGAACAGGTCCATGATTATCGGCTGGCCTTCCAGCTCGAAGTGGAAGGTCTCGCGCTTAGCCGATTGGACTGAGTCAACCTCCATCTGGCTGCCGCGAAGTACGGTCGGTAGAGTTACGCGGCAGTTGAAGCCCATGTCGCACAGGCCGTTCTTGAAGCTGCCGATTGCCATGTTGGACACTTCGCCGACAACATCTTTCACGATGTCGAATTCGCTGGCCACTTCGGCCACTTCCATGCCCGTCATTGTTGCGGCGATTTTGAAGGCCACATCCTGATGCATGTAAATGTAAACCACACCGTTTGCCTCTCCGACAAAGCCGATGGAGCCGACTACGAGCGGATCTTTTGAGCCGAGGGAATAGAACGGTTTGATGCCTGCCTTGTCACGGCCATATCTGGCCTTGAAAGCAATCTTTTGCGAGAGCATCGTTCCGAAAACGTTTTGCATGGATGTAACCAAAAGCCCTTCAAGGACTTCCATGCTGGGAAAGGAGACTTCTTCCATTTCGTGTGTAGAGGTTGGGGATGCGCGTGGAGCTGCTGCTCCGTATTATGATAAGCTGGGGTATGGCAGACAGTGCCAAGATGGAGTAACGGTATGCAAAGGTGTCCGTTTTAGGACTTTTTTTCAAGAACTGAAACAGAAGGGGACGTTTTTTCTAACTAACGGTCCTTATTGCGCTTGCGTCAAGTTCTCAGAGGCAACCAAGTGATTCGGCCAACTCATGTGCCTGCATGAGCGCATGTTGTCAGATTTTGAAAAAACTCTCTGGCGTTTCGCGTGCTCGTTTCGCAAAGACTCTCAAAGGGAATACCCATTGCCAGCGCGAGTTTTTGCGCCGTATGGACAATGAGGGCGGGTTCGTTGCGCTTGCCGCGGAATGGTTCCGGCGTCAACCAGGGGCAGTCGGTTTCAAGCATGAGCAGTTCCAGCCCCTGCGCGACCGCGGCCTCAAGATTACGCAGACCATTCTTGTAAGTTACAACACCCGTGAAGGATCCTCTGCCGCCTCGTTCGTTAAGGGCGCGTATCTCTTCAGGCCCTTCGCTAAAGCAGTGGTAAACGACCTTTTTCCAGTTCACCCCGCTTTTGTCTATCATAGCCACAGTGTCAGCGAACGCGTTGCGGGAGTGAACCACGAGCGGGCAGTCCAGTTGATACGCTATCTCCAGTTGTGCGGCGAAAGCATCTTTCTGCCTTGCGACAATCGGCGCCGCCTTCTTTGCATCCTTGGGCAAGTGAAAGTAGTCCAGCCCCACTTCGCCTATGCCGACGGGAGCCGGAGATGTGGCAAACCACGAGGCAAGCGTATCGACATGGTCCTTCCACCCTTCGTCAACTTCCGTCGGGTGCAGACCGGCCGTCCAGTGGACAAATCCGGGGTGCGCTGCGGTAATCCTGGCGTAAGTTTCCCAGTCGGAAAGGCTCGTGCCTACCGTAATCATGGCCTCGACTCCCGCCTCGCGAGCGCGTTCAAGGACTGCGTCCAATTCCCCGGAAGCGGCGAAATCGTCCAGATGACAGTGACTGTCTATTAGCATAATCCGAAAGTGTTGCTGATGCGCCCCAAAAGCCAAGAGGTAAGGAACTTAGAACCTTCCGGTTCTTCTTCCAAAACGCAGTTTGCCCCTTCTCAGGAGTTCGTGCGCCTTTCTGCGAGCTTCGTCCTGCTCATCTTCTTCCAAATCCGTGCCCGATTCCTCGTCTAAGGGGCGCTTGAGCGCAAACCAAAGTGCGATACCTGCCGCCAGAGCGCAAAGGATAACAAACCAGTCGCCATGGCGTGTGTAGAAGCTGAACTTGCCCTTCCAGTCGGGACTTCTGACCATTTCAAAGACATCCTCGCCCTCGAAATACACGCCCATTTCGGGCCTTGTGGCAATGTAGCGTATAGCGCCGTATTCGTCTATCATGCCGCTCCATCCGCCGTTGCCACAACGCAACACGGGACGGCGGTTTTCGACGGCTCTAAGGATGCTGTGCAGGGCGTGCTGATAGGCTCCGGCTTCCTCGCCATACCAAGCGTTGTTGGTTGCGACGAAGAGGAAATCCGCCCCTTCCTTAACCTCTTTGCGCGCCAGAGCAGGGAAGATGTCCTCGTAGCAGAGTAGCGCGCCGATACTCAACGAATCATGTACGTCGAGCTTGAGGCGCAAAAGCGGTGCCTTGTCAGCAAGTGCGCGACCGGAGGTAAAGAACGCCGTCGGCCATTCAAAGAAGAGCTTTGTAATCGGGCCTAGAGGATCGTATTCGCCAAATGGCACGAGCTTGCGCTTTGCGTACCAGTTGGACGAGAGACCGTTTTGCGGATCTACGACGAACACGCCGTTGAAGTACTGCTCTCCCTTGTCCGCATCCATAATCTGGGCGAAGTTGCCCATGACAATGGAGACGTTCTTCCGTCTTGCCAGATCCTCGACCCAGAGCTGCGTGCTTGGATTGGGTGAAATGACCGGCCAAGGTGTTGCCGATTCCGGCCAAAATACGACATCGGCCTCCTGAATCGCCGCAAAGTTGCTTAGTGCTTCGAGGCGCTGGATGTTGTCATTGGCAAGCTCCGCATCCCATTTGAGAGTTCCCGGAACGTAGGGCTGTATCAAGCCCGCGTTAAACAGCTTTTCAGGCTCCGCGTGGCCGTGCACCACTGTCAGAACGCTGGCGACGCTGCCAGCAAGGAGAAGCAGGGCGCTGTAAAGCTCCGGGTTCAGCCTGCGCCACCAGTTAAGATCACGCCGTGGGTGGATGATTGTAATTACGTATGAAGCAAGGGCCAGATTGAAGTAAGCCAAGAGCCAGCTTAGGCCGCTCCAGCCCGTGAAGGGAAGGATCTGGAGCAGGGCAGGGCGGTCCCACTGGCTTGCC
>JAFGLA010000040.1 GCA_016928295.1 Opitutales bacterium | reverse complement strand
GGTGAAAAACCGCCCCGTTCGGCTCGGGGAATCCCGATTCACTTCGCCTCACATTCCGGTTTTTCCCTCGAAAATCCATCCCGCCCCTTCGGTCCGTCTATTTGCAAACGCTCCCTATTGCTTTACCATTGCCGCGATGTGCTCGATTACTTCCGCAAGGCTCATGCGGGAATTGTCCACTCTTACGGCGCCTTTGGGGCAGGTGAGGGGGGCCGTTTTGCGCGTGGAGTCCATGCGGTCGCGCTCGGCTATGGCGTCGGTCTGGCCGTCTTTGGCGCGGCGGGCGGCTCGGGTTGCCTCGTCGGCTTCGAGGAAGATTTTCAGTTCCGCGTCTGGGAATATCACGCTGCCGATGTCTCGCCCTTCCATGACGAGGCCGCCGAAGCCCTTGGCTATGGCTACGGCTTTCTGGCCGCGTTGGTATTCTTTCAGGGCTTCGCGAACGGCTGGTTGGGCGGCGTATTTGGATACGCTTGCGTTGACCGCGTCGCTTCTTAGGTCCGAGTCGGCGGGAACGCTTCCGTCCACGGTGATTTTCGCGTCGCAGGCGGCAAGATCCACTTCGGTGCCTAGCGGGTTGTTTGCGAGCAGGTTCTGGATGCCTTCCACGTCGTCCGGTGCAAAGCCGTGGCGTTGGCAGAGCAAGGTGAGGGCGCGGTAGTGCGAGCCGGTGTCCACGTGCAGGTAGCACAGGCGTGCCGCGAGGCCGCGCGCGGTGGAGGATTTGCCCGTGGCGGCGCCGCCGTCGATGGCGATTGTGGTGAAGCTGGGCTGTTTGGAAATTGTCATGGCTGTGGTGCTGGGCTTATTCGTCCGCAATGAAGCGGCCTGAGCAGGCGTCGCGGTGGCCTTTCAGGTGGGATTGTTTCCACGCGTCTTCCAGCACTTCGAAGAAGTCCGGAAAAGTCTTTCCGCAGCACTTGGGGTCGCGGATTGCGAGCCAGGGCTGGCCGTCGCCGAGCAGGTCGCGGCAGCCGAGTATGGCAAAGCTCATGGCGAAGCGGTGGTCGTGATAGGTGTCGATTTCGATGCAGCCCGATGCGTTGCCGCTGCCGTTTGCGGCGTCTTCACGGGCCTTTAGGGCGAGGGCTTTCATGGCGGCAAGGTCGGGCGTCACTTCGAGCGCGCCTTCTTCTTCGACGACGTGTTGGCCGAGTTTTTTCAGTTCGCGGGCCATTGCGGCGACGCGGTCAGTTTCCTGTTTGCGCGTGTGCGCAATGCCGCTGATGCGGGTTTTGCCGTCGAGCAGGGGCGTAAGCGCCGCAAGAGTGAGGAAGGTGTCCGAAAAGGCTTCAAAGTCCGCAGTGACGCCACGGGGGGTGACGCCTGAGGGCAGGGTGGCGCGGATGCCTTTGGGGCCTTGCGGCCAATTTGGATCTTCCTCCACGGTCATAGCAATTCCAAGCCGTTCAAGCACATCGACGAAAGCCTTGTCTCCTTGTAATTTGCAATAGTCGAGCATCTCAACGGCGCTTGTGCCTTCTGCGGCAAGAGGAATGGCCAGAAAATAACTCGCGGCTGTTGCGTCGGGTTCCACGGAATAGAATCCGTGGTGAAAGGGCCAGTAAACCGGACCGCAAACCCGGAAAACGTTATTATCGTCTTTCACGCATCGAGCACCAAACTGCCGCAGCATCTGGGCAGTCATTTCGACAAATGGCTCAGATACAGTTTTGCCCAAGAGACGCACTTCAAAAAGCCGCCCAAGTCCTGCTGCCATTATGAGAAGGGCGCTCAAGATCTGGCTACTTTCAGACGCATCCACATCCACGCCAGAAGCAGTAATCGGGGCCGTCTTCAGCGTAAAAGGAATGCAGCCGGGGGTATTGTGGAACGTAAACTGTGCGCCAAGCGATTCCAGCGCGTCGGTCAGTCCCTTCATCGGGCGGCGGTACATGGCCTCGTCGCCATCAACGTAAAACTCCCCCTCGGGTTGAAGGCAGAGCAGGGCGGTCATGAAACGGGCGGCGGTACCGGCATTGCCCATGTGCAGCGTAACACCTTTATGATTCGGGAAAATGTCGCTACCTGAAGGCTGCTTTAGCTCAAGTTTGTTGCCCGATTCGACAAAGGTCTTGTAATCCTCTTCCGTTGTAGCATCGATATTGCCTTCAATCTGCCTTCTGCCGAACTCCCTCCCGAGCGCAATCAGGCAGCTTTGCATGATCTGCGTATCGCGGCTTTGCAGTCCGTACCAAAGCTCTATTCCATCCCTGCACAGCGCCCCGATTGCCAGCGCCCTGTTTGTTATGCTCTTGGAACCGGGGACGCGCACCCTTGCGTTTGCCGGCTTTGTAAACGGGCGGATGGGCAGGACTTCGACTGGCGCTTCTGGCTTGGACATCGGGTTAAAAACTCTGTTGCGAAGATGAAAGAGCGCAAGCCTTGCAGGATAGCCGCGCGCGCGCAAGCTCTTGAAAAGCCAGAGCATTACCCCGCCCTGTAAGCCTTATTTCAAAAAACTCCCTAGCGCCCGAACAGGGGCACATTGCGGAAATGCCTTAGCTCGTAGTCGCTCTCGCTCTTGTAGGAGATCTCCACTACGTCAAAACGGTATGTGTGCGGCCTCTTGCGCAGACGACTCATGTAATCGTTGCACGCATCGCGCAAGGTGTTGCGCTTGCGGTAGGTTATACTCTGAAACCCGCTCACCAGAGCTGCCGCCCCGCGAGAGCGCACCTCGACAAATACGAGCGCCCCGCCGTCCCGCGCCACGATGTCCAGCTCCCCGTGTTTGCCCGGGCGCATCCAGTTGCGCGCCACTATCTTGAAGCCGCACTTTTTCAGCTCCCGAGCGGCAACGCCCTCCCAGTACGCGCCCTTGCCCGCCGCCGTCTGTGACGCCCGTCTGAACAACAATCTCCTAAGCCATGAGAGCACGATGGGAAAAGCATCAAACTAAGCAGACTAAAACAACAAAAAAGCCCGCCGCCGGTAAAAACCAGTGACGGGCCGAAAGAGAAATGTCCAGGCCGTGCCTAAGTGCCAATTTAAGCGACGCGCTCGACGACTAGATCCGGCGGAGTGGGGCGCTTCGGGGCAAGGCGGTAGGCGTTGCGCAGAAGCTCCAGCGCCGCCTCCATGCGGGATTCGTCGTTGTAATGAATCATCATCAGCGGCTCGCCCTGCTTTACCTGAGTGCCGACCTTCTTGATTTCCGACACACCGCAGGCGTGATCCCAGTTGCCATCGGAATCCTGCGAAAGAATCTGCACTCCGCGCGCTATCGCACCGGCGTTTATCGTGTGCACGTAGCCGCGCTTTGGCGCGGGCAGCTTGCGAACGTACTTCGCTGTGGGCAGCTTTTCGGGGTGGTCGATAACGTCGGCGTCTCCGCCCTGGGCCACGACCATCTCGCGGAACTTGGCAAGAGCCTCGCCGTTCTGAAGGTGCCTCTGCACGGCCTGCTTGGCCGAAAGTGTGGAGCCTGCCACGCCCGCTAGGCGCACAATTTCCATGCCCAGCTTGAGAACCAGTTCCTTGAGGTCTTCCGGCCCCTCGCCCTTGAGGAGCTGGATCGCTTCCTTGACTTCGAGGGCTGTGCCCACGCTGTCGCCGAGCGGCTGGTTCATGTCCGTAACAAGGGCCACGCAACGCTTCTTCATCGAGCGCCCAACGCGGGTGATGGAGCGGGCAAGTTGTTTGGCCTGCTCTACGTCGCGAATGAACGAGCCGTTGCCCCACTTTACGTCAACGACGAGGCCGTCGGCCCCCTGTGCCAGCTTGCGGCTCAATACCGAACCGGTGATGAGCGGAAGGCTGGGGACGGTGCCCGTTTCGCGGCGGAGCTGGTAAAGAGCGTTGTCAACGGGGGCAATCTCCGCGCGCTGGCGGATGATGGCGCAGCCCACGTCGCGCAGTTGGTCTGTGAAGCGCTCAAGGGAAATATCCACGTCAAAGCCCGGGATCGACGAGAGCTTTCGCAAGGTCGAGATAATCATTTCCTCGTCTATGCCGTTCATCGAAGGCATGACTACGCCGCAGGCCGCGGCAAGAGGAACGAGAACGAGGCTGGTCTTGTCGCCCACTCCGCCCGTGGAGTACTTTTCCACCTTGGGCATCGTGATGCGCGAAAGGTCCACAACTTCGCCGGAGAGCATCATCTCCTCGGCAAGGACGGCAGTCTCCTGCGCTGACATGCCCTGAAAGAAAATCGCCATCGCAAGGGCCGCCTGCTGGAATTGCGGCATCTCGTTGTCAATAATCGAGTCAACAATGAAACGAATCTCGTCCTTGTCGAACTCGTTGCCGTCACGCTTTTTCTCAATGAGATAGCTGTATGAGGGCCTGATTGTCTTGCGCGGGCTTGCGGCCCTTTTCTTTGTCTCTGCTGCTGGCATGGCTTGAAACTGGAATGGTACCTGACGAATGCTGTGCTGGAAAAGCGTGAATACCAACGCGCCCGGGTGGATTCGTCACAAGAACACGAAAGCAACGTAAAAATGCGCACCATCGAGCACCCTGTCGCGTAAGCTGCTAAGCATTAGCAGAATGCGCCCCTGTTTGTCGAGCTTTTTTTGCTTGCAATATGCTCCCATGCTTGCAAGCAAAGCACTGGGGCGGAATGCGCCCGCGCAAGGCACTTTGCGCCACAAAGCGATGCAAGCGTTCATAAATCGCTTGTTAACAAGTGAATGCAACGTAATGCCACTGCCGTTTCTAGCAGTATATCTGTTTTGTTAATCCGCAACGAGAGGCAAGAACCGCCTGATAAGATATAATAACGGTTGTTGCGCTTTTGGCTGTTACACGGCTGGACGGGGTGTTTGTGCAGCGGAATGCCCGGCATACTGAATTAAGAGCTGTTGGCTTGGCTCGAGATGTGCACAAACTAAAGCTTGTGAGAGCATGAGCGCTGACGCATCCAGTTTCGCTGAAGGAATCCGGCGCAACGTTTGCGCACGGAAGAAAAATGGTGCTCGGGGCGGGACTTGAACCCGCACGCCTTTCGGCACACGCCCCTCAAACGTGTGTGTCTGCCATTTCACCACCCGAGCAGGGAGGATATCCAACTGCGGCTTTAAGACCACCGCTGGAAAGCGAGCAACACAAGCCAGACATCGAAGATGAATCAAGCCTTTTTTTATCCTCTTGCGCAAAAGACGTTAAAAACTCTCCCTTGCTTGCCTGTCTGGCCCAATGAGGGGCAGAATGAGTTCATATGCAGGAGGAGATTTTCGACCTTGTGGACATGGACGACCGCGTAATCGGTCAGGCAGCGCGCAGCCGCGTGCACGCCGAGGGCCTTTTGCACCGCGCGGTGCACATCCTCGTATTCAACGCGAATGGCGAACTGTTCATTCAGAAACGCTCCATGAGCAAAGACCTCTGCCCGGGCATGTGGAGCAGTTCATGCGCAGGCCATTTGGACAGCGGCGAGGATTACGACCATGCCGCAAGGCGCGAATTCGCCGAAGAACTCGGCATTATCCCGCCGCCGCTCGAACGCCTGTTCAAAATCCCCGCCTGCAAGGGAACGGGGCACGAGTTTGTATGGGTTTACCGCTGCGAAAGCGAAGGCCCCTTCAAGCTATCTGTCGAAGAAGTAGAGAGGGGCGAATGGCGAAGCCCCGTCGGGCTTGCCGCATTCATGGAAGAGCACGCCCGGGAATACACCCTGTCGCTGCGCACCGTGTGGGCCGCATACGAGAACCATTGCAAGGCAGGGCGCGGATTGTAACAAGTGCCCCCGGGCGATGCATCACTTCTTGCGCAGGGCCGCGCCCGCAGTATGCTGCGCAAACAGTATTGATCTACTCATGGACAAAGAAGAAGCGCAGTTGCTTTCCAAGCACCACAGCCGCATCCGCAGGCTGAAGCGGCTGCTTCGCTTCATGCCCCGAAGAGCGAACGTGCACCGTTACCCTGGCCTGAAGTGGATTTCAGGTTTTGCGAAAAAGCGCATGTATCTTTGGAGCTTTCGCTACAATGCCGTGGCTCCCGCCCTGTACGTGGGCACGATACTCTCTTTTCTACCCATTTTCGGCATACAGATACCGCTCGCCGTCCTTCTGTCCCTGCTTTTGCGTGCGAACCTGCCGGTGTTTGTCAGCCTTCAGATGATAACCAACTGGTTCACGGTGGTTCCCATCTATTACATCTGCTTTCAGGTTGGCCGCTTCTCGCTGAAGATACTCGACGTGCACATCGACCCGCTCTCGATGGAGGAGCTGCACGTGTTTATGGAGCATTTCGTGCACAAGCAGTGGGCGGACAACGGGCGCTTTCTCGCGACGGTGTTTGGCGTGACATCGCTCGGCAGCCTGATACTCGGCTCATTCATCGGCACGGTGTTCGACCATCTCTACAAGCTGATGACGTGGCGCGCTTCCATTACTTGGGAACGCCTGCAAAAGATACGGCAGGAAAAACTGCGCAAGAAGCAGCATATAGAAAACCTTCCCCGCAAACCGAAAATCTTTCCCAAAGGCAAGCGCAGGCGTTAATCCGCGTATTGCTCTGCTTCCAAGCCCCTTAATTCCACCCCTTTTTTTTACAACAATGCCCCGCTTTGCCAGACTTCTGCCAGCCCTCTTGATCGCAGCCCTCGCGCTGGTCCTCGGGGGGCGTCATTTCGCCACCAGGGCGGAGGCCGTGCCGCTTGCCGGCAGCCCGGCGCAAGCGCCTGTGGCGGCCCGAGTGCTCCCGGGCATAGACACACTTCAGATGCGCGGCTTCAAGGAGCTGAAGGGCAAGAGGGTGGGCCTGTTGACCCATCCGGCGGGAGTCAACAGCCGGGGGCAAAGCACTGTCGAGGTCTTGCGACGCGCCCCGGGCGTGAAACTCGTGGCCCTTTTCGGCCCCGAGCACGGCATTTACGGCGATGCCAAGGCAAACGTCGGCATTACGGACCAGAAAGACCCGCGCACGGGCCTTCCGGTATATTCCCTTTATGGAAAAACGCGCCGTCCAACGCCCCAGATGCTCGCCGGAGTCGATACGATGGTCATCGACCTTCAGGATCTGGGCGTGCGCTCCTACACCTACATAAGCGCCATGCGCTACGTGATTGAGGAGTGCTTCAAGACGGGCAGGGAAGTCATAGTTCTAGACCGCCCGAACCCGCTTGGGGGGCTGAAAGTGGACGGCCCGCCCATGGACAAGGAGTTCATGAGCTACGTTGGCGCCTATCAGGTGCCCTACGTCTATGGGCTTACGATCGGGGAACTCGCGCTCATGGCCAAGGCTACGCCCGGCTGGCTAGAGGTCAGTGAAAAGGAGCGCAAAAGGGGCCGCCTTGTCGTGATTCCCATGACGGGCTGGCGCCGCGACATGCTCTGGACGGACACCGGTCTTACATGGCGTGCGACAAGCCCCGCAATACCAGACCTTTCCGCCGCCATGGGCTACCCTATGACGGGCCTTGGCTGCCAGCTCGGCGGCTTTGTGCACGGCTACGGGTCGAGCTTCCCCTTTCGTATGCTCCAGTATTCGGGGCAGAAGCCGGAAATTATCCGCGCCGCGCTGATAGCCGAGGGCATTCCCGGGCTTGATTTTGACGTGCTGCCCTTTCACCAGAACGGCAAGGCCTATCGCGGCGTGTACGTGATAGTGACGGACTGGAACCTCCTGCGTCCGACAGAGCTTAGCCTGCACCTTATGCGCCTTTCCGCAAAGTGGGCACGCCTTCAGGGCAAGCCCAATCCCTTCGCCGCCGCGAGCGCGGATCAGGCCCTTTTGTTCAACAAGCACATGGGCTCTAAAGAGTTCTGGGACGCCCTCGTGAAGGATGGCGAGCGGCTGGACATAGGCTACTTCGTACGCAAATGGGAAGCGCAGGCAAAGGCCTTCCAACAGCAAAGCCGGAGGTTCTGGCTCTACAGGTAGAGATAATGGTGCTTGGGCGTTGGCGATAGGGCGACGGTTCTACTTATGCGCCTTCATTCGATGTCGAAAACGGCACTCCATGCCTTGCGCGACGCAGGCAAATCCGTTAACCTGAGGTTTTTCCCACACTATCAACTTATACACGCGCAGGAACATTTACCACCATGTCGATTGAAGCTATTCGCAAGGCAGGCGCCGAAGGCAAACTGCTCCCTTCAACACTCAGCAACATCGAGGCCTGGCTCGGCGCGGGCTTTCTGCCCAAGTGGGCGCTCGCCAGCATCGACGAACTCGTTGACGACGGTAATTGGGCAGAGCTGGACAACCGCTTCTTCAGGACAATCGCTTTCGGCACGGGCGGAATGCGCGACCGCACAATCGCCGCGACGCCTGCCAAGGCAGAGCTGGGCACGCTTTCCGAAGTCGGCACGCCCGAGCACGCCGCCGTCGGCAGCACGATGTTGAACGACTTCAACATCATCCGCGCCGCGATCGGTCTGTACCGTTACAGCGCCGCCTACCTCAAGGAAAAGATGGGCCGCGAAGAGCAGCCCCGCCTCGTAATCGCCCACGACGTGCGCCACTTCTCCAAGCACTTTGCAGAACTTGCCGCCGCTACTTTCGTAAAGCTCGGCGGTTCGGCCTACATTTTTGACGGCCCGCGTTCCACCCCGCAGCTTTCTTTCAGCGTGCGCTACCTGAAGGCCACCTGCGGCGTGGTCATCACAGCTTCGCACAACCCGCCAGCCTACAACGGCTTCAAGGCCTACTTCGAGGACGGCGGACAAGTGGTTTCGCCCGCGGCGGAGGGCATCATCAACGAGGTCAACGACGTGGACCTTTCCAGCCTTGGCAAGTTCATGCAAAAGGATATGAGCCGCGTCGTCACTCTGCCCCCAGCCGCCGACGAGGCCTACATGGAGGCCCTGCGAGAGAACTTTACAGATACGGACCTCATTGCTAAGGCTGCGCCCAAGGTTGTCTTCACCGCCATTCACGGCACGGGCGCGGTCGGTACGCCAGCAGTGCTGCGCGCCGCCGGTGTGGAGGTTGTAACCGTGGACGAGCAGATGGTCATGGACCCGCGCTTCCCCACGGTCAAAAGCCCCAACCCCGAGGAGGGCGAGGCCCTTTCGATGGGTGTCGCGCTGGCCGAAAAGGTGGGCGCAGACTGCGTGCTCGCCACCGACCCGGACGCCGACCGCATGGGCGTGGCAATTCGCGGGCACGACGGCAAGCTGAAGCTCATCACTGGCAACACCATAGGCTCGATGATGGCCGAATATCGCATTCGCGCGCTCAAGGCAAAGGGCTGGATTCCTCAGGAAGGCAGCGACAGCGCCTGCCTCATCAAGACCTTTGTCACGACGCCGCTTCAGGCCGACATCGCCAAGGCGCACGGCCTAAAGGTCATCGACACGCTGACGGGCTTCAAATACATCGGCGACAAGCTAAACCAGTACGAGCAAACCCTCGCCAGCGAGCTGCTTGAAGAAGACGGCCTTGTGCTCGACTACGACAAGTGCAGTCCCGAGACGCGCCGCGAGCTGCTGCTTAAGTACAGCACCTTCTACGTATTCGGCGGCGAAGAGAGCTACGGCTACCTGGCCACGGACCGCGTGCGCGACAAGGACGCAAACGCCGCAGCACTTGTGTTCTGCGAAATGGCCGCATCGCTCAAGGCCGAGGGCAAGAGCCTTCAGGACTTTATCGACGAGATTTATGCCACTTACGGCTACTACAAGGAGGAGCTGCTCAATATCTACTACGAGGGCGCGAGCGGCTCGCAGAAGATTGCGAACATACTCAAGAGTTACCGCGCCAACCCGCCGTCCGAAATCGGCGGCAAGAAGGTTGTGGAGTTCAAGGACTTTGGCGTAAAGACCTTCAGGGACGCCGATGGGGTTGAGATTCCCAAGCAGGACTTCTACTTCGTGGAGCTTGAGGGCGGCTACTGCTACGCGGTGCGCGGTTCTGGCACGGAGCCGAAGATCAAGTTCTACTTCTTCGGCAAGGAAGCGGTGGAGTCCAAGGCGGACTTGGACCGCGCCGCGAAGGCCGTCAGTAGCGTAATGGCGGGCCTTAAGGCGGCAGTGGACAAGGACGCCCGCTCAAGAGCCGAGGCGTAAGACGCTGTCAATCAATTAAAAAGAAATCCGTCAGCAAACGCTGGCGGATTTCTTTTATCCTTAAAATGCTGGCCCGCGGGAGCTTTTTTGTGGGGCTTGGATATCCTTTCAGAAACGCTTCTTGGCCTTTTTCCACCAGCTTTCTTCGACGGGGTTTTCCGCGTCTCCGCAGGCTATGGCAAAGGCTTCCAGCTTTTCGCGCTGCTCGCTTGTCAGCTTTTTCGGTATCTCGATATGCACCTTTACTAGCATGTCGCCCGTGCTGGACGAATTCAGCCTCGGCATTCCGCGCCCGCGTATGCGGAAGGTCGTTCCATCCTGCGTTCCGGCGGGAATCTTCAGCATGGAGGACTTTGCGTCCTCGGCCAGTGCAGGCACTTCGATGCTGCCCCCAAGGGCGGCCAAGGTGAACTTGATCGGGATGTCGCAGAAGAGGTCGTCCCCGTGGCGCTCGAAAATCTCGTGCTCCTTCACGTTGATGAACACGTAAAGATCTCCCGCAGGCGAGCCGTTCATGCCGGCCTCGCCGTTTCCGGAGCTGCGCAGCTTCATGCCGTTGTCCACACCGGCCGGAATCTTGATGCGGATGGACTTCATCTCTGACACGCGCCCCTCGCCACGGCAGTGCGAGCAGGGCTTTTCAATTTTCTTGCCCGTGCCCCCGCAAGTGGGGCAGGTCTGCTGCATCTGGAAAAAGCCGCGCTGCATTATTACCTTGCCGCGTCCCCGGCAGGTCGGGCACTGCACAACGCCAGAGCCCGGCTCCGCGCCGGAGCCGCCGCACTGGGTGCAGCTTACGCTCGTGCGGTACTTGATCTCCTTTTCGCAGCCGTTTGCCGCTTCCGCGAGGGTGATTTCCATGTCGTAGCGCAGGTCCGCGCCGCGTTGGGAAGCGGACCCCTGTCCGCCGCCTCCGCCGAAGAACTCCTCGAAAATGCCGCCTCCGCCGCCACCACCGCCGCCGAACACTTCGCGGAACAGGTCGAAGGGATCGTGGAAGCCGCCCGCGCCGCCGCCAAAGCCGCCGCCCTGAGGCCCGCGCGGACCCGCCCCGCCCTGAAAGGCGGCGTGGCCGTAGCGGTCGTAAGCGGCTCGCTTGTCCGCGTCCTTGAGCACGTCGTAAGACTCGGAGATTTCCTTGAACTTCTCCTCCGCGTCCGGCTCCTTGTTGCGGTCCGGGTGGAACTTTACCGCCATCGCGCGGTAGGCTTTCTTAATGTCGTCGGCGGATGCGCCGCGTTCGACGCCAAGCACCTCGTAATAGTCGCGCTTTGCCATATCTTGTTCCGGTGACTAAGCCTTGGGGCCGCTCGAAAGAATAACGCTCGCCGGGCGCAGAAGTTTGCCGTTCAAAGTGTAGCCGACGCGGGCCACGATGCTGACCTTGCCTTCGGGGACATCGTCGCTTGGCTGCTGCGCGATGGATTCGTGCAGGTTCGGGTCGAAGTCTCCCCCCACGGGGTTGAGTTCATCCACGCCCTGCGCCTTCAAAGTGCCCTTGAACTGGGTCATTATCATGTCGATGCCGTCGAGCACCGCCGCGGCCTCCGGGTGGTGCTTGCGCGCCGCGTCCAGAGCCAGCGCCATCGTGTCGAGCACGGGGATTAGCGCGGCTGCGAAATCGGCGTTCGCGCTCTTGCGCGCCTCTTCCTTTTCGCGAATCACGCGCTTGCGGAAGTTGTCAAAGTCCGCCGCGCTGCGCACGAGCATGTCCCGCAGTGCGGCGTTTTCCTGCGCCACCGCGTCGAGCTTTGCGTAAAGGTCCGAATCGGCCCCCTTGCACTGGCACTGTTCGTCATTGCCCTCGCCGCAGCAAGAGCCGGATTCGGCGTCATGCTCGTGGCAATGGCACTTGCCATCGGCCTTGTCGTCAGGGAATGGTACGCTGTCGAGGTTAACGTCGCCGTCTTTTTGCGATTGGTCTTCTTTCATCCTGCGCTTGCGAAAAAGCATAAAAAGTTGTCGGTGGATCGCGCCAAAAAGAGGCGCGGGCGGAAATGCAGCCTTCCTTCATGCAGGCACAATGCCATTCTGGCAACCCTGTTTGAAAAACACGCAAGATGCGTTCACTCGGAGAATTGCGGCGCAAAGCGTCGCCGCCGCCCGGAAGTCCGCTTCGGAGGATGCGGGACAAACAGGCTCAGTAGGTGGCGACTCGATGACACAGGCCCCATGAGCTGTTTTGTTTGATTTCGCAATTTTAGCTTGTGTTGTTTAGGGCATGGTCGTGCTATGCAGTAACTTTTGACATAATTTGTCGAGTTCATGCGCCATCAAGACGTGGGAACTGCGCCGACGGCTGACGCGCTCCCGCTCAGTCTGCAAAGCCACTTAAATAATATCTCGCCATGAACTTTCGCAACTTGCTCCTCTCGCAAGGCGTAGCCACTTCGCTGGTTGCCATTGCACTAACCCTGCCAGCCAGCCTTGGTGCACAAACCTCGATAGCTCAGGCCGACATCGAGTCGTATTTCGATACTACCAACGATCTGTATGTCTTGAACGACAGCACCTCGTACGAAAACAGTGGCTCTCTGAACTTCGGAACGACAAGTTCCGGTGATAATCTGGCCGTAGGCCGCTCCACGGCGGATAATTTTCTTACGATTTCCGGCGGTACGGTGACTAATTATCGTGGCTACATCGGCTACTACTCAGCTGGCACCGGTACAGTCACTGTCACGGGCGCGAGTTCCGTTTGGAGCAACGCTAACACTTTTACCGTCGGCTACTATGGCACGGGTACGCTAAATATCGAAAACGGCGGCAGCGTTTCGAATACTTCCGGGACTATTGGCAGCCAGAGCAATAGCAGCGGCACGGTCACCGTCAAGGACGCGGGTTCCTTTTGGACCAACTCCGGCAACCTTATTGTAGGTAGCCTTGGCACGGGGACGCTAAATATCGAAAACGGCGGCAGCGTTTCAAATACTAACGGCTACGTCGGCGACAACTCCAGTGGCACAGTCACCGTCACGGGCGCGAATTCCACTTGGGAAAACTCCGGCATCCTCACTGTCGGCGTCAATAGAACAGGCACGCTAAATATCGAGAACGGTGGCTATGTTTCCAATACCGTTGGCAATATTGGCGGCAGCAGCAGCGTGGTCACCGTCAGGGGCGCAGGTTCTCGCTGGGAGAACACTGGCGGCCTCTATGTCGGCAACTCCGGCACAGGCTCGCTAAATATCGAAAACGGAGGCTATGTTTCAAATACGTCCGGCAATATTGGCTTCAATGTCAGTAGCGGCGGTACGGTTACCGTCAGGGGCGCGAATTCCACTTGGGAAAACTCCGGAGTTCTCACTGTCGGTCGCTCCGGAACGGGCACGCTCACTATCGAAAACGGCGGTTCCGTTTCGAATACTTCCTGCGTGATGGGCCGCAATTCCGGCAGCAGCGGCACGGTTACCGTTAAGGGCGCGGGGTCCTCTTGGACCAACACCCTCGACCTCTTTGTCGGCGACTCAGGCGCAGGTACGCTCACTATCGAAAACGGCGCACTGGTGACCGCGACAAGCGTCAGTGTTGGGAGCAGCGGCGCGATTTACCTGAACGGTGGCTACCTTGCGCTCGCCAGCGCAGACGCGACGACAGACTTGGCAACCATTGCCGATCTGATTAACAACGAAAAGGTTTACGCAATGGATGCGGCGACTGGCACATACGTGCTCGTTACATCCTGGGATTCCGAGAACGGCCTCGTGTCGCTGACCTATTACGAAGACATCACTACGTGTGATGCGCTGGATGATTACAACTTGACAGGAGCCTATACGGTGCTGACAAGCGCCTACCATTCCGTCCCAGAACCGGCGACGTACGCGCTCTTTGGCGGCCTAGGCGCGCTGGGCATGGCTATGTATCGCCGTCGCACGGCACGTAAGTAAGCCGAACCTGCCAGTATTTTATTACGCACAATAAACACCCCTGTTGCGGCACGGGGTATTTATTTGTTTTAGGCCATCTCTAACAACTGGTTTCGTAGCGAGAACGAGAAATTGAGGATGTGCAGGGCTCAACACTGCACCACCGATGCTTGCGCATCGGCATTGGCGGTCTTGGGATAGGCGAACGAAGTCGCCGTAAGGGCGAAGCCCTTCAAACAAGGAGGGTTTACACCCTCTCAGACGCTGCAAGGACCTTTCGCAGCAGAAATCAAAGTTGTTAGAGCTGGCCTTTACACTTTGGGCTTGTTATGTGCCATGCTCGAAGGCTTGAATAACGGCTTCCCACGTTCGCATGTGCATTGTCTTAATCAATGAGCAAACGGACGAACGGTTGATGCACTCCCGCATAAGCCGCAGCTTTTTCAAAAAACGCAACCTGTCATGTCCTTCCTTAATGTAATGCATTTCAAAGCGGTGCTATCGCTCGCCGCTTCCGCACTTGTCCTGCCGGCGGCGAATCTCGCGGCACTCGGCACGGGCGACGGCTCAGATGCAGCCAACGCCATCGACATAACCCAGTCCGAAATCGACCTAGGCACATCCTCAGCCTACTGGGACAGCGCGAACTCCTTCTGGTCGGTCAACGGCGGCCTGTATTATGCCAATAGCGGCGTTCTGAACTTTGGCACAGCAAGCTCCGGCAACGATTTCGCAGTCGGTGTGACTACTGCGGACAATGTCCTGACGATTTCAGGCGGCACAGTTACGGACTACAAGGGCATGATCGGCTACAACAACGGCTCCGGCACGGTCAACGTCACCGGCGCGTCCGCCGCATGGTCGAACTCCAATTGGTTGTATGTTGGCCATTCGGGCACGGGTACACTCAACATCACGGGTGGCGCGTCGGTTACCAACACTTTTGGCTACATTTGCTTCAATCCGGGAAGGACGGGCACTGTCACCGTAAACGGGGCTGGCTCCCGCTGGAGTAATTCCGCCGAGTTGAACGTTGCGGCCTACGGCACGGGGACTCTCAACATTCAGGACGGCGGCACTGTGTCGAACACCAACAGTTATGTCGCCGGGTCCTCCAGCAGCAGTGGTACGGTTACAGTCAGCGGTGCCGATTCCAGATGGACAACTACCGGCGCATTCTATGCCGGTTTCAACGGCACGGCCAACGTCAACATTTTGAGCGGAGGAACCTTGTCCAGCGCTGAGGCGCGCCTTGGACGCTATGCTAACAGCCACGGCACGGTCACAGTAAATGGCAGCTCCTCCACATGGACCAGCTCAGGTGTTATGTACGTTGGTGACAGGGGCTATGGCACGCTCGACATTCAAGCAGGCGGCCATGTCTCCAATACGAATGGCTACATCGGATACTATACTGGCGGCAGCGGCACAGTGACAGTCAGCGGAGCGGGTTCCACATGGACCAACTCCGGTAATTTGGAACTAGGCACGGATGGGACCGGAACGCTCAACATCGAAGACGGTGGTGCGGTGACGAGTGTCGGTTGCAAGTTGGGTCATTCCGGTACGGGCACTGTCAACGTTCGGGGCATCAATTCCTCTCTATCATGCACGGGCGACATGATTGTTGGTTACGGCATTACCGGGACGCTGAATGTTGAAGGCGGCGCGTTGGTGAGCAGCTCGCACGGCTACATCGGTTATGCTGCATCAAGCGCCAGCGGCACGGCCACCGTGACAGGGTCCGGCTCGCTCTGGAGCTGTGAAACGGACATCAACGTGGGCTACTTTGGCACGGGCACGCTCACGATTGCTGACGGAGCGCTGGTCACGGGTACAACGGTTTACGTTGGAAGTGTTGGCGAAAGTGCAATTTACCTCAACTCCGGCTTCCTGGCCCTTGAGGGAAGCGGTACCGACGACCTCAACACTCTGAATGCATTACTCAACAGAGGCACGGCAGTTTACGCATGGAACGGTACCGATTACGTTGCGATAACATCCAGTTCGTCCGCTCTGATTTCCTGCGAATACTACGAGGACATAACGGCATTTGATGCCCTGGACGGCTACGGTTTGACCGGTGCCTACACCGTACTTACGAGCGTGCCCAATGCCGTTCCCGAACCGGCGACGTACGCGCTCTTGGGCGGCCTCGGCGCGCTGGGAATGGCCATGTATCGCCGTAGAAAAAACCGCTAGCGTAAGGTATTTTCGCAAAGTAGTTTGCTTAGAAAATTGCATCAGCTCCGGTCTTTGGCAGGTCGGGGCTGTTTGGTGTACGGCGCAGTCCAAAAGGTTTTGCCTTGAGTTATTGCGTATCGTTTTACATAATTTTTAACACAGCGTGCGGGTAATCTCGCTCCCCCGACCTGGCATCGCTGCAAATCCCGAGGCCATGTGACAGCGCATGGCTAATGGGATGACCCCATAACTCCAAACAAATCGACTCCCATGTGTCCAATTACCTTCAAAATCCCCTCTGCTCTAGCGTGTACGCTTTCGGTGGCATTCGCCTTTTCAACCTCGCATTTGTCCGCTGCCGGAACAGGAGACGGCAGTTCTGAGGAGAACGCCATCGACATTTCCCAAGCTGACATCATCTCCACTTCGACCTACTGGGATAGCACCAACTCGCGCTGGGTTGTAGCCGGTAATTTGTATTATGCAAACAGCGGCAACCTCGACTTTGGCACGGCTAACTCAGGCTGCAATCTTGTAGTCGGCTTGGAGGCCGCCACAAATACCATCCTCAATATTTCAAGCGGGGACGAGGCCGAGTACACTCTTCGCGACTACGCAGGCTACATTGCCTTTAACAGCGGAAGCACGGCTCAGGTCAATGTTTCGGGCATTGGTACTGAATGGGTCAATGCAAACAATCTATATGTCGGTCGCGGTGGCAGTGGCACTCTAAACATCGATTCAGGCGCATCAGTATCCGCAGCAAGTTCATACTTGGGCTACGACGATATTGCGTATGGCGAAACCATTGTAAGCGGCAGTGGCAGCCAGTGGATCAACAGTGGCATCCTATACGTCGGATACAACGGCTATGGCACATTCGTAATACAAAACGGAGCTACGGTTTCCAACGGCAGAGCTTACATTGGTTACGGGGCAAGTAGTTCTGGCAACCAAGTATATGTGGGCGGCGCCGGTTCGCGATGGACATGCAGCAACGAACTTACGATAGGAGCCACAGGCAGCGGTTCGATGACCGTAAGCGACGGCGCATACGTAAGCAGCGCCTCCGCCAGAATAGGATCTCTTGGCACTGGTGTGGCTACGGTTGAAGGCGCTGGAACGCTTTGGGAAATCGGTCAGTCAGGGGTTTTTTATGTAGGATATAGTGGGAATGGGAATTTGATCGTCAACACAGGGGCAAGAGTCACAAGCGGGAGCAGCGTAGTTGGCGAGCTTGCCGGCAGCACGGGCGTCGTAATCATTGATGGCGGAAGGTGGGATTGTGCCGGCTCCCTGACCATAGGCCACAGTGGTACCGCACAAGTGGAGTTGAAAGAGGACTCTCTTGTGACGGCTACGTCCATAAGCATTGGCAGCGATGGCGTGTTGCGTCTTAATGGAGGCTTTCTTGCCATCACAAGTTTGGACATGGAGGCCGACTATGATGCATTGTTTGAATACATGACAAGCGGTGCCCGGGTGGCGGCTTGGGATGCGGATTCTGAAGCTTACGTTCTGCTTAATTCCGATAACTACGACGAGTATGCGACGCTAGTATCCTATGAGAACATCGAAGACTGCGATGCACTTGACGGCTACGGTTTGACAGGTTCATACACCGTGCTGACTGCCGTCCCCGAACCGGCTACCTACGCTCTCTTCGGCGGTCTCGGCGCGTTTGGGCTGGCGATGTATCGCCGCCGCACGGCACGTAAGTAGGTCGAACCTGCCAGTTTTTTATTACGCACAATAAACACCCCTGTTACGACACGGGGTGTTTATTTGTTTTAGGCCACCTCTAACAACTGGTTTCGTAGCGAGAACGAGGATTTGCGGATGGATGGCAAGGCTTCGGAAGTGAGTAGTATTGGAG
>JAFGLA010000039.1 GCA_016928295.1 Opitutales bacterium | reverse complement strand
CTCCAATACTACTCACTTCCGAAGCCTTGCCATCCATCCGCAAATCCTCGTTCTCGCTACGAAACCAGTTGTTAGAGGTGGCCTAAAGAATATGACAATAAAAGGGTAGAGCACAAGTCTCTAGGCAGTTCCAAGATATGTCTCTTGTCTGCCTCGGGGCCTTCTCTCTTCGTGCGCGTAGCCCTCGGTACGGGTTGCCATGGCGGAGAGTGCCTGCTAGATTGTGCCCATGAAGGTCATTCGTGCCAAGAGCGCAGGTTTTTGCTGGGGGGTGGAGAGGGCGATCAAGATTGCCCGCCAGTATTCCGACAGCGGGGCGCGCAGGGTGTATTCCGACGGGCCGCTGATTCACAACCGCCAGATGATGGAAAAGCTGGAGGCGGAGGGTATTCGCGAGGTGGGCGATTACCAGAGCCGTGGGGAACTTAGCCTTTCGAGCGACGGAGTTCTCGTTGTCCGCGCTCACGGCATCTCGCCGGAGAGGCGCGAATACCTAAAGAGCCTCGGGCTGGAGTTTCGCGACGCCACCTGCCCGGACGTGGGCATCGTGGCGGGCAAGATTCGCAAGATGGCCCGCGCCGGTTACGCCAGCATCATCTTTGGCGACAAGGACCATCCAGAGGTCATCGGCCTACTTGGCTACACGGAGGGCAGGGGATACGCCGTGCAGGGCAGGGAGGATATTGATGCATTGCCCGAGCTTGGCGACAAGGTGTGCATGGTGTCGCAGACGACGATGTTTACGGACGATTTTGCGAGCCTCGTCGAATACGTGCGCGGCAAATACCCGGATCTCGTTGTTTTCGATACGATTTGCGGTGCCACAAGGGCAAGGCAGAGTGACATCGAGGTGCTGCTTCGCGACGGAGCGCAGGCAATAGTGGTAATCGGCGGGCATCATTCCGCCAATACAAGGAAACTTGCGGCCTTGGCAGAGCGCAGCAATTTGCCGACGTTTCACATCGAGACTGCGGCGGAGATAAACCATGACGATTTCAAGGGCTTCGACTGCGTCGGAGTGACGGCGGGAGCGTCCACGCCGGACTTTCTAATAGACGCCGTGTGCGAGAAGTTGGGCGCTTTGTAGTAGAAAGCTGCCAGAAAGCTACCGCTGATGGCGTGCGTTGAACGGAACAATGCTCCAGTTTTCGAGGTCTGTAAGACCATCCATCCCGAATGACATTTTCTGCGCTTTGGAGAAGGCTATAAACAAAGAACCCGTCCTAATGGACGGGTCCCTATTTTGGGGTAACGCAGGAGTTGGCTAAAAGCTCTTATTCAGAGCTGTCAAAGATACAATATCCGCGCTGTACCCCTGTCAATATGTTTTTTGGAGTTTTTGGAGTGAATCTGACGTTTTTGTATAAAAAGCGTCAAAGCCTTATATTGACTATTAGGTGAAAAAGCCCAGTTCCGTTTATGTCTCTGATTACAAGAATCAGGTATGTCCGCCGGTAAATCAGTATTGGTAGTCGATGACGACGATCTGTGTCGTCGGGCGCTGCTTTCGATAGTGTCGGAGTTTACCGTGGGCAAGATCAGCGAAGCTACCGATGGGTTCGAGGGCTTGCAGGCGTATATGGAAGGGCAGCCCGACTTGGTGTTTTTGGACATAAATATGCCCAATATGGATGGTTTGGAGGCGCTTAAGAGGATACGCCAGGCCAATGGGCAGGCGAATGTGATAATCGTATCGTCCCAGGCGACGCGCGGGTTGGTGTTTCAAGCCATGCAACTTGGGGCGCGGCATTACATACGCAAAGATTTGCCGCGTGAGTGTCTTCGCCCGATGATTAAACAACTCATGTCTCCATAAGCCGCGTTGCCGCTTACTTGTCGCTCGCTCTTTTTCTAAGGCCGAGCAGGTATTCCACATTGCCCTCAGCGCCCTGAATGGGGGATTCTGTCAGGCCAATTTCCTCGCTTCCGGCAAGCTCTTCCCTTGCGAAATTGCGGATGTTTTTCACTACCTCGGCTCGAAGCGCCTCGTCGCGAATGACGCCCTGAAAGCGGTCCGCGTCCTTCTTGCCAACCTCAAACTGCGGCTTGATAAGGCAGCAAAGAAAGCCCCCCTCCTTGAGCACCGGCCACACGGCGGGCAGGACGGATTTAAGCGAGATGAACGACAGGTCCATCACGAGCGCGTCGTAGGCAGGGTGGGGCAAAATGGAAGGGTCGAGATGGCGAGCGTTTACGCCCTCGAAATTCGTGACCCTTGGGTCGTTCACTAGCTTGCTGTGCAGCTGGGCGCGTCCGACGTCAATGCAGGTCACTTCTTTGGCCCCGTGTTGCAAGGCGCAGTCCGTGAATCCGCCCGTGGATGCGCCGACATCGAGCACGATTATTCCCTCCATGTCCTGCGGAAATGCCTTTAGAAAGCCCTCCAGCTTTTCGCCGCCTCTACTCACAAAGCGCGGAGGCTGAAGGATTTCCAGCTCTATATCCTCGGGGAACGTGTGCCCGGGTTTGTCGAGCGTCTGGGTGCCGTGCCTGACCTTTCCGGCGATGATGAGCAGCTTGGCCTGAGCGCGGCTTTCTGCCATTCCGCGTGCGGTCAGTATCTCGTCCAGACGCATCTTGCGGACCTTGGGGCTTTTTTCACCTTTCATCCCGCAGAGTATCGCGGAAGCTGGGCAGTATATCAACGGAGAAAAAACGCGTAAAAGAGTACGGATTATTATGAATGCATCTTGACTCGGGGGCAAAATGGGGCAAAGTGGGAGGAAATGGGTGCAGTGTCTGCGCACATCTGGATCTTTCCCGCAAAATGCGGCTCTTGTTCCAGACGGGTAAAGTCCCTGCCTCAGTCCCTTGATAACGCTCCCCGCCCGTGGAAAAGAGGCCCATAACCTACGTCAGCAACTTCCGCCATTCCCTGGATTCGCGGAGTCGTGTGACGGTGCCCGCTTCCTGGCGCGTGGATGGTGACGAGGGGAACTACTATTTGGCGTGGATTCACCCCGAAGGCTGCATCGCCGTATTTCCGCCGGAAATGCAGGAAGAGATGGTCGAAAAGGTGAAGAACGCCGCCCAGTCCAACCTTCAGGCCCAGGCTCTTTTGCGCCAGCTCTTCGGCAACGCCGCGATGCTGGGCTGCGACAAGCAGGGGCGCATCCTGCTGAACGAGAACCTCTGCAAGCAGGCTGGCATCAGCAAGGACGTGGTCATGGTCGGCCTTGGCCGCAACTTCCAGATCTGGTCCGCCGAGAAGTGGAGTCCGCCGGAGTTCGACTACCTCGAAGCGATGAGCCAGCTCGGCCTGTAAGCGATTACTTTTTTCCTTTCCAACCTTTCCAACCGAACACCTCCACAGCGAATAACCCACGATGATCGACCGCTTGTATGACAACGGAATGCTGACCAGCGGCGAAGCCAGACACTACAACTGCTGGGAATACCCCACGATGCCGCGCCTTCGCAACCCCCAACCGGTGGTGCAGGCGCGTCGCCAGCCCGTTCGCAACATGAGCACGCGCAAACGCGGCTACGTAGCGATTCTCTTCGACGTTCTTCGTGCCCGTTAAGCCACCCATCAGCAATGACCACCTCGGCGCCAGAGCGCCCGCTGCAAAAGCGGCGGATGCGTTGGCTTCGCCGCCCCACGGCGAGGGCCGCCTCTGTTTGCCAAACAAATACAATGAGCGAAGGGCACCAGTCCGTATTACTGAACGAAACCCTTGAGCTGCTCGCGCAGGGCAGCCTTTCGCAGGGGCGTGCCCGCGTTCTGGACTGCACATTCGGCGGAGGCGGCCACACACAGGCCATACTGGACAAATATCCCGACTGCGAACTGACCGCCATAGACACCGACCCCGAAGCCGCGCAGAGGGCAAAGGCCCTTTCCGCACAATACGCGGGCCGCTTCACATTTGTTGACGCAAACTTTGGCGAACTGCCCCGCCTGATGATAGGCGACGCGTTCGACGCGGTGCTATTCGACCTTGGCGTATCGTCCTACCACTTTGACACCCCGGGCAGGGGCTTCTCCTTCCGCTTCGACGCGCCGCTGGATATGCGCATGAACCCCCGCGAAGGGCGCAGCGCCGCAGAGTTTCTCGAAACGGCAAGCCGCGACGAACTAGTGCACGCAGTGCGCGAATACGGCGAAGAAGCACGCTGGCGCAGGGTGGTGCAGATGATAGAAGAAGCCCGTGGGAGCGGCGTTTTGGCCCGCACCACCAGCTTTGTCAGCCTGCTTGAGCGCGCCCTTGGCGCAGCCCGTCCGGGCCGCATACACCCCGCGACAAAAGTATTTCAAGGCGTGCGCATCGCCGTGAACGGCGAGATGGCCTCCATCGAGAGCGCCCTTCCCGCCGCTTTCGAGCTACTGCGCCCGAGCGGCGTCATGGCCGTAATAAGCTTCCACTCCCTCGAAGACAGACTCGTCAAACGCTACTTCCGCAGCGAGGCGGGTATGCCCCTCAGCAGGGAGGACAATGCTCCGCAGCAGAGCCGTCAAAAGCGCGCCGAGCTGTTGAACAACCGACCCATAACCGCATCTGCGGAGGAACTGGAACGCAACCCGCGTGCCCGTTCCGCAAAGCTCCGCGCTCTGCGCAAACTCTAAAATCCCAGACAGATTGAGGATCTCCATGACAAAGAAACCCCGCAACCCGCAAGACTCAATATACATCTATCGCATCGCGACGCTGATGGCGTTGAACTTGCTCACCGCCACCGCCGGTGGACTCGGCCTACTGTGGATGAGACAGGAAATCTCCGCCTCGGCAGAGAGAATCCGCGAAACCCAGCTCGCCATCAACGACACCGAGCGCCGCCTCCAGTACGTCAACGTGCAGATTGCCGAAGCCACCTCTCCCGAGGCGCTCAAGCGTCGCATCTCCGAGCTTGCGCTGGAGCTTAAAGCCCCCACAGGCACGCAGACCGTGTACATGGCCCCCCTTCCGGAAGCCGCACAGGACGCCCTGCCCATGGCAGCGCCCGCAGAACCAATCATGGTCAGCTTTGAACTCGCTCTTCTGAAGGGAGGAGCCTCTTCGGCCAAGTGATCCTATGAGCCCCGCCTATATAGCCCGCTGGCGCTTTGCGCTCGTCTTTCTGACGATAGCGGCGGGTTATTGCGGAATTATAGTACAGCTATACCACTTGCAAATATCCGACGGGCCGCGAATTGCCCGCATGGCCGAGAACGCACGAGAGCGCGTTCAGGTTCAGCGCGCCCGTCGTGGCGACATCAGCGACTGCCGCGGCAATCTTCTGGCCGCAACGCGACCCGTCATAGAGCTTGGCGTGGACCCCGAAGGCATTCGCCCCGAGGACGAAGCCAAGCTGCCCAAGCTGGCCGAACTGACCGGAGTGCCGCTCGCCAAACTGCGCGAACTGTGCACCCCGGGCACATACACAAGCAACGCAGAGCTTGGTGAAGTGCGCAAAGTACGCTGGCGCAAAATATCCGACGCAATCGGCGACACTCTCTACGACGAGATTCGCGCTCTTGGCATTCCAGCCGTTTACGGCAACCGCAAATACGTTCGCGACTACCCATCCGGCATAGCCGCTGCGCACATGCTGGGCTTTGTAAACAAAGAAGAAGCCGCCGTAACGGGTGTCGAATACCAGCTCGACTACTACCTGCGCGGGCAGGACGGGTGGCGCGAGATAGAGACCGACGCGCGACGCAAGGAAATGGCCCAGTTTGAAAAGCGTTCCGTAGCCCCACGCGACGGTCTGAACGTTGAAATGACGCTCGACCTTGTCATTCAGGACATGGTGGACCGCGAGGCGGAAAAACTGTCCCAAACCTACCACCCGGACTCCGTCGTAATCATCGTTTCCGACCCCCGCAGCGGAGACATACTCGGCCTTGCCAACTGGCCCGTATTCAACCCCAACGAATACTGGAAAAGCCCCGTAGATTCCCTGCGTAACCGCGCCGTCACAGACGTTTACGAACCCGGCTCGACCTTCAAGATAGTACCCGTCGCGGGCGCTCTTGAAGAGCATCTTGTAACGCCCGACACGCTTGTGGACTGCAAGTCCCCCACGGCGGAATACAATGGGCGCACGGTTCGCCTGCCAAGGGAAGACCACGCAATGGGCATCGTTCCTGTTTCCAGCGTAGTGGCAAAGTCCAGCAATCGCGGCTCGGCCCGCCTGGCCATGAAGCTAGGCGACGAGCGCTTCCTCGACTACGTGCACAGCTTCGGCTTTGGCAAGGCTTCAGGCAGCTTCGGCACTGCTGAAGTAAGGGGTCTTGTCAACCCCCTCGACAAATGGGACGGCCTGACCATCAGCCGTATGCCCATGGGGCACAGCATTGGCGTCACAGCCGTGCAGATGCACTACGCAATGAGCGCCGTGGCCAACGGAGGCGTCCTCATGCAACCCCGTATCGTGAGCCGCGTCTATGACAATAACGGCGAAACGGTATTCAATTTTTCCCCCCGCGTGCGCAACCGCGTTATGAGCCAGCAGACTGCTCACGCCCTTGCCGCAATGCTTGAGAAAGTCCCCACAAAGGAAGGCACCGCAGTGCGGGCCGAGATCAAGGGCTATCAAGTGGCGGGCAAGACGGGCACTTCACAAAAAATAGAAAACGGCCAGTATTCGCACAGCAAACACGTGGCCACATTCACCGGCTTCTTCCCCGCCAGCGATCCGCAGATCGCCGTCACCGTTGTGATAGACAACGGCAAAAGACCCGATGGCGGAGTGAGCTACGGCGGCGTTGTAGCCGCGCCTGCATTTAAGGAAATCGCCCAGCAAATCATTCAGTATCTGGCAATGGAGCCACCCGGAACGTCCGGAATCGAGATGCTGGCGACTACCGACGCAGCGCGATGACAGCTTACTCCACCACCGTAACCGAAGGACAGTTCACACAGCAACGACACAGCGGCCTCTGGCACTCAGGGGCGGCCTTGTGCGGGGGTCTCGTGTTGAACCGAGGCATGAACCCCGACATCAAGACACTCTTTGAAGGGCTGGACGCCATAATCGAACAAAGCGGCAGTCAGGGCAAAGTGAACGCTCTTTGCACGGACAGCCGCCGCGTATCCCCCGGGGCACTGTTCTTCGCTCTCGGCGGCACCAAGACGGACGGCAACTTATATATAGAAGAAGCCATACACCGCGGAGCCGCAGCCATAGTCTCCGAAAGCAGCCACGGGCACATGCCCCCGCGCGTTAGCTTCATCCGCGTCAAGGACGCGCGCCGCACAATGGCGGAAGTTGCCGCCCGCTTCTACGGCCACCCCGAAAAGGCGCTCGAAATGATCGGCGTCACGGGCACAAACGGCAAGACAACCATAACAACCCTCTGTCGCCACATGCTGGAAGCGGCCGGACGCAAGAGCGGCCTTCTTGGGACAGTGGCCTACGTTATGGGCCGCCGCTCTCTGCCAGCCGCACGCACGACCCCCGAAGCGGCGGAGCTGTTCAGCATGCTCGACCAGATGCGCGCCGAAGGCTGCTCAAGCGCCGTAATGGAAGTAAGCTCCCACGGCATAGACCAGCGCCGCGTCTGGGGCCTGCCATTCCGCATCGCCGCATTTACCAACCTGACCCAGGACCACATCGACTACCACAAGACGATGGAGGCCTACTTCGACGTAAAAACGCGCCTCTTTGACGGGCGCACGGGGATGGCGCCCGAAGTGGCCGTCGTTAACATAGACGATGCCTGCGGACGCAGACTCTGCTCCAAAGTCGGTGAAAACACGCGCCTTGTCCGCTACGGCGAAAGCCTTGCCGCGGACTTTCGCGCCGACGCTCTCTCGATGTCCGAGAAAGCCACGCGCTTCACGCTCATCTGCCCCGAAGGTTCGTTCAGCGTGGATAGCCCGCTACTGGGCCGCTACAACGTTAGCAACGTCCTTTGCGCACTTGCAATTGTGAACGCGGCGGGCCTGCCCGTTGCAGAAGCCATCGAACACCTGCGCAGCTTCAGCGGAGTCCCCGGGCGCATGGAGCGCGTTGATTGCGGGCAGAACTTTAACGTGCTGGTCGATTACGCGCATACGCCAGACGCCCTGCACAACGCCCTTTCCATGCTGCGCCCGATTACGCGAGGCCGCGTGCTGGTAGTTTTCGGCTGCGGAGGCAACCGCGACAGAGGCAAGCGCCCGCTTATGACCCGCGCCGTGCAAACGGAAGGGGACGAAGCCTGGGCCACGGCGGACAACCCAAGGGGCGAGCGCGTGGAGGACATTTTTGAAGACATGAAAGGCGGCGTAATCCGGCCCGACGCAATTCACTGGGTTGATGACCGCCGCAGAGCCATACACCTTGCCCTCTGCGCCGCGCGCGAGGGAGATTCCGTCCTGATTGCAGGCAAAGGCCACGAAGCCTATCAGGAGTTTGCCGACACGGTGTCCACGTTCGACGACCGCGTCACTGCCCGCGAACTACTATGGCTGCGGCAGGCGAGCGGTCTCTGGGATCTACCCCAGCAGAAACAGTAGGGCAAGCAGGATAGAAAGCAGTATCTGAGGGATGCACAGTCTGGACACAGAGCAGATTGCAAAATGGGCGCGGGGCAAATGGTTCCGCGCTCCCGCGCCTGACTGTATCCATGGCTTTGCCTTCGACAGCCGCAACATAGCCCAAGGGGACATATTCGTAGCCCTGCGAACGGGAAAGCGCGACGGGCACGAGTTTCTTGGTGACGCCGAAAAGGCCGGTGCATGTGCCGCAATCGTCGAGCACCGCAGTATGCGAACGACGCTGCCCCAGCTACTTGTGGACGACACTTTGGACGCGCTGCACCGAATCGCCGCCGGTATGCGAAAAGAGTTTCGCGAGCCGCTTGTGGGAATAACGGGCAGTTGCGGCAAGACATCCACCAAAGAGCTTCTATCCCTGCTCCTTGGCGAAGGAATCCTCTCCACCCAGGGCAACCTGAACAATTTCATCGGAATGCCGCTCACGCTGACGCGGCTGCGCTCCGGCCTGCACAAGGGGGCCGTCGTGGAGCTGGGCATTAGCCGCAGCGGAGAGATGGAGCCGCTTGCCAAAATCCTGCGCCCCGACATCGCGGTGGTTACGAACGTCACCGAGGCGCATCTTGAGGGCCTTGGCAGCATTGAGGGCGTTGCATTGGAGAAGTGCGCGCTTGCCGCCGTTGTTGAACGCAGTGGCAGAGCCGTGTTCCCCGCCTCCTGCCTGCAATGGGAACCCTTTCGCGAGCTGCGCTGCAAGGTGCTGGTGACTGCCAGCATGGACGAGGCCACCCCCGAGTTGCCCGCTCCGAACTACACGCTCGCACGCTACCAGAGCTTTCATTCCGCAGACTCGGCACACACCGACATGCTCGTATTCATGCCCGGGCAGAGCAGTTTTTCGCGCTTCACTCTGCCGCTCGTATCGCAGGGAATGCGCTCGAACGTGGCGCTTGCCCTTGCCGTGGCGCTGGACATGGGTGTGGACGTGCAGGCGCTTCGCGAGCGGCTCCCGCTGTGGAAAGCTGCCAGAATGCGCGGCGAAGTGCGCAACATCGACGGGACAGACTACTATATCGACTGCTACAACGCTAACCCAGCCTCGATGCAGGACGCGGTGCAGCTATTTCGCGAACGCTTTCCCGAGCGCGAACGCCTGCTGATACTCGGCTGCATGAACGAACTTGGCCCGAAGGCCGCCCAACTGCACCGGGAACTTGGGCGCAAAATAGGTTTTTGCGCTGGCGAGCGTTTCTGTCTTGTAGGCCCCAATGCAGGTTCGTTATGCGAAGGGCTGCTTGAGGCAGGGGCGGGCGAAGAGCGCATAAGCATCTGCGCGGAACATTCCGCCGCGCGCGCCGTCCTCGAACAATTTCATAATAATAAAGGTGCCGTGCTCCTTAAAGGCAGCCGCTCCTACTGCTTGGAAACACTGCTTCCGCAAGTGATATTATCATAGAAAGAGCTTTCCCGCTGTGCTGACATACCTTCAATACCTTTCCGATGAACAATTTCTCGGGCCGCTGCGCCTTTTCCGTTACATAACGGTTCGCAGCGTCGGGGCAGCCGCCACGGCTTTGCTCCTGTCCTTTGTGCTCGGCCCTTGGATAATCAACAAGCTGCGCCAGTTCAAGGCGGCGCAGGCCTTCCGCAACGCGGCAGAAGTGGGTAAGCTGGCCGAGTTGCACGCCAAAAAGGGCGGCACGCCCACGATGGGCGGACTTATAATTTTCATCTCCGTCTTCACGAGCACCATGCTTTGGGCAAGGCCGAACGTGTACATCGTGACGGCGATGCTCGTCTATACGGGCCTCACAATAGTCGGCTTTCTGGACGACTACCTCAAAATCAAATACCGCAACAGCAAGGGCCTCTCGGGTCGCTACAAGCTGATGGGGCAGGGGATTCTCACAATCGCCGCCATCGTCCTGTTGCTCCATTTCGGGGACTTCTTCTCGGGCGGGGAAATGAGGGGCGAATACGTCGCCGAATGCGCCCGCCAGCTCTGGCTGCCATTCCTGAAGAATCCGCTGCTTGCGGTCATGCCGGTCGCCTTCATGGCCGTGTTCCTCTTTTTCGTTCTCGCAGGTTCGTCCAACGCCATCAACCTGACTGACGGTATGGACGGCCTCGCCATCGGCTGCACCGTCACCGCTGCCATGACCTTCGGCATAATGTCCTACGCCACCGGGCACGCCATCGTTGCTGACTACCTCTTGCTAAAGCCCCTGCCCGGAACGGGCGAATTGACCATACTCTGCGCGGCCCTTGTCGCGGGCAGCCTTGGTTTTCTCTGGTACAACGCGCACCCCGCGCAAGTCTTCATGGGCGACACCGGTTCGCTCGCCATTGGCGGACTAATCGGAATTGTGGCCTTTATGATACAGCAACCCTTTACCTTGGTAATCGTGGGCGGTATCTTTGTCATGGAGGCAGGCTCGGTCATCATTCAGGTAGCCTCATTCAAGAGCACCGGCAGGCGCGTCTTCCTGTGCTCGCCGATTCACCACCACTTTGAACTCAAGGGCTGGGCCGAGACTCAGGTCGTGGTCCGCTTCTGGATACTCTCTCTGATATTCGCCGTCTGCGGGCTGGCCACACTCAAACTTCGATGAGCTTCAACGTTGAACTGACACCCCGTATGCAGGAGCTGCTGGCTAAGCCAGTGGCCATCTTCGGCTATGGAGTCAGCGGACGTTCCATGGCGGGGCTTCTCGCGCGAATCGGCGCGGAGTTTGTGTTTTACGATACCCGCGGGCGCAACACCGTGCACGTTTTCGACGATGCAAGCGCGGCGAATCATTCGCTTGTGCTGTTCAGCCCGGGCTTTGAACTTTCCCACCCCTGGCTCGAAACCGCGCGCAAGTGCGGCTGCGCCACGATGGGGGAATTGGAGTTCGGCGCTATGTTCTGGAACGGGCCGCTTGTCTGCGTGACCGGCTCCAACGGCAAGACGACGATTACGGAGCTTATTACAAGCGTCATAAACCTAAGCTGCGGGCGGGCCATGGCGGTTGGCAACATCGGCAGGCCTCTTTCGGACGTCGCTTTGCGTTCCGAGTGCGAAGGCCGCGTCGCGGTGTGCGAGGTGAGTTCATTTCAGGCCGAGAGTGTGGAGGAAATGAGGATGGACACCCTCATATGGGTGAACTTCTTCAACAACCACTTGGACCGGCACGGGGGGCTTCGCGGTTACTTCGAGGCAAAGTGGAGGCTTGTCGAGCGTCTGCGCGGCAAGGAACTCATCGTATCCCGCAACGTGGCGGATGCGGCGGAGCGTTTCGGTTACACTCTGCCGGATTTTGCGCAGATAGTGGACCCCGATTCGTACGTCCCCTGGCCGATGCCCAAAACCAGTGCCTTTTTTCCCAAGCGCGCATCGCTGAACCTTGCGCTCGTGCGCCGCTGGTGGGCCACTTCGGGGCGCGATCCCTTCGTTGTCAAGAGCGCGGCGGAATCTCTGCACCCGCTCCCGCACAGGCTCAACCCCCTGCCTGCGGACAAGGGAATAACTTTCTGGAACGATTCCAAGGCGACCAACTACGAAGCCTGCATCGGCGCTCTTGAAAACTTCGACAGCAAGGTTATCTGGATAGGCGGCGGCAGGGACAGGGGCGAAAACCCCGCGGATCTGGTGGCCGCGATAGCGCCAAAAATCCGCATGGCCATCCTTACCGGAGAGACGGCCTGCACGCTCGAAAAACTCTTCAAGGAGCGTGGCGTGGACTGCGTTTGCAGTCCCTCTCTCAAGGACGCGATAACTTCGGCATGGGAAAATGCACTCGAAGGGGAAAATATACTATTCAGCCCCGCACATTCCAGCCACGATACTTTCCGAGACTACACAGAACGAGGTAATTTTTTCGAGTCCTGCGTGGCCCGGCTCGGCGCCCTAGAGGGCGGCCTTTCCGCTCCCCAACAATAGCACTTCCAACCAACAGGTACCACTTATATCATGAAAAACACACGCTTTCTGGGGCTGGTAGTAACAGCCCACGTCGCAATAGCAGGTGCGCTGCTAGTCCAGCCCGGCTGCCAGACCACTTCGCCCAAGGAGCCGAAGGCTCCCGCTCCGGCGCAGGCCCCCGCACAGATGGACGACGGGACTCCGCTCGCACAGGGCGCTCCCCGTCCGATCAACCCCGCGTTCAACGGCGGCGTGAGCCGTCAGGCCCCGCTGCGTCCCGAAGACGTGCAGATGGGCGACACTAGCGACGCCCCGGGCGCCATTCTGGAGCCGCTTGGCGACACGACATTGGAACCCGTAGAGCAGGAGCTTTCCTACAAAGTCGTCAAGGGCGACACATTGAGCAAGATTGCCAAGAAATACGGCGTCAGCGTGACATCCATCAAGGCCGCCAACGGCCTGAAGGGCGACACTATCAAGCTCGGGCAGGAACTGACAATCCCGGGCGCGTCATCCGCCCCCGAAAGCATCAGCGCCGCCGGAGCCAGCGTCTCTGGCAGCGAATACGTTGTCGTATCCGGTGACTCTTTGAGCCGCATTGCAAAGAAGTTTGGCGTCAGCGTGGGAGACCTTCGCGTGGCCAACTCGCTAAAGAGCGACACGATTCGCGTCGGCCAGAAGCTCGTCATTCCGGCCGCCGGCATCGCTCCCAAGAGCGTCGCGGCACCCGCGCCCGTAAAGCCCGCCCTTTCCGCATCGGGCGACACATACACGGTTCAGTCCGGCGAGACTCTCGGCGGCATATCCAAGCGCCTCGGCGTAAGCATTCAGGCCCTCATGGATCTGAACGGCATAAGCGACCCGCGCAAGCTCGCCGCCGGACAGGTGCTCAAAGTCCCCACCGGAGCCAGCAGCAGCTCAAGCGCTTCCAGCAAACCCGCGCCGAAACCTGCCGCATCGACAACACCCGCTCCCGCGCCCGTGCTTGTCCAGCCCGTGCAGACAACGCCCGCCCCCGCGCCGGATTCCTCATCGCTGGAGTTCCTCGATGATGAACCTGTCGCCCCGACAGTGCCCGTGCAGGTCGAAGAGGAAGAAATGCCCGAGCAGCCCTAGGGAGCGTTTTGAAATAGAACTCCCGTCGGAATGCGGGTGTCTTTCCAGTTAAAAACCAGCCCATTCCGCTCGGGGAATCCCGATTCACCTCGCCTCATGTTCTGATTTTTTTCCTCGAAAACTCATCCGCCTCCTCGGTCCGTCCATTTAAAGACGCTCCCAGGTCGTCGCGTTCCGCATTAGTTACCTTTTCCCTCGCGTCAGTTTGGTTCCCCTCCCAGATGTCAACCCCCGTCCAGAATCCCGAAGCAGGTTTCCGTTACGAGTTGCAGAAAGTCGCCCCCGGCCTCGTTCTGCTGCTCTGTTGCGCCTGCCTCCTTCTTGTGGGGTTGATAATTCTTTATAGCGCGGGGCTTGGTGAATCCGGCCCCGCGCAGACATTCATCCGCAAACAGGCCGTCTATTCCGTCGTTGGTGCCTCGGCCATGTTCCTTGTCTGGAAGATGAATCTTGAGTGGCCACGCAGGCTTGTAATCCCAATAGCGATTATCAGCGCGGCCCTGCTCGTTTCGGTGCTCATTCCAGGGGTTGCCCGCTCCATCAACGGCTCCCGCCGCTGGCTGGATCTCGGCCCTGTAAACATGCAGGTGTCCGACTTTGCTAAAATCGGTTTGGTGTTTGTCTTGGCGCACTACCTCGCAATCGAGCAAAGGCGCATACATTCTTTCAAGCGCGGCTACCTTGTGCCGCTCTGCATCGTGGGGACGGCGTTCCTGTTGATTATCAAGCAGCCGGACTTCGGCACGGCGCTCCTTGTCGGAGTGGTCGGCGGCTCGATGATATTCATGGCCGGTGCGCGAATGCTTTTCATACTTCCCACGGCCCTGCTTGGCGCGGTGCTGTTCAGCGTGGCAGTGTATATGGACCCGGTGCGCCTGAAGCGCATCATGAGTTTTCTCGATGTCGAGGGGAACAAGTCAGAAGGCTCCTACCAGCTCTGGCAGGGAATACTTGCCTTTGGCAGCGGCGGTTGGAGCGGGGTGGGCCTTGGCAGCGGGCGTCAGCAGAACTCCCTGCCCGAGGTGCATACGGACTTTGTGTTCGCAATCGTGGGCGAGGAATTGGGCTTTGTCTGGACCAGTGCCGTAGTCCTGCTCTTTCTCACAATACTGTCGGTCGCCGTGATGCGTCTTCGCCATGCGCCGAACATGTACCAGTTCCTCGTCGTGTCGGGCGCGCTTTTGCTTCTGACGCTTCAGGCGCTTATCAACTTTGGCGTAGTTACCGGCTGCCTGCCCACCAAGGGCATGAGCCTTCCCTTTATTTCTTACGGCGGGTCGAACCTCGTGGCGACCTGCATACTTGTAGGCATCATACTCAACGGCGTGAGCCGCTGGGGCAGGGTGTCGAACCTCACACCCAACGAGGTGATGCGCAAATGAGCCGCTTTGTAATAGCATGTGGTGGAACCGGCGGGCATCTTGCCCCGGGCATAGCAGTGGCGGAAGAGCTTTCGCTGCGCGGGCACGAATGCATCATGCTCGTAAGCCGCAAGGGGGTGGACAAACGTCTTTCGTCCAAATACGAAAAGCTGCGCTTTGTCCCTGGGCCGGGCATAGGCATGTCCATGCATCCGGTGCGCTTTGTGAAGTTTGTAGCCAGCCAGATACACGCTCTTGTGTTCGCCTTCGGCCTTTTGCGTGAAAAGCCGGACGCTGTCATGGCCTTCGGCGGTTTCACCTCAATGGGGCTTGTCATAGCGGCGTGGATGAAGCGAGTGCCTGTCGCCCTGCACGAAGCCAACCGCCAGCCCGGGCGCGCGATTCGCTTCCTGCGCCACTTTGCAAAGCACGTCTATCTGCCCGACGGGGTGCGCCTTTCGGGCCTGCCCCTCACGCGAACCCGCTACTTCGGCTACCCAGTGCGGCGGGAAATCCACCGCGGGGACCGCTGTCAGGCGCGCACGGACATGGGCTTCGACCCCAACGGCAAGCTGCTCATCGTATTGGGCGGAAGCCAGGGCGCGTCCACGCTAAACAACTGGGCTGTCAACAACGCCAAGGCCCTTTGCAGCAACGGCATAAGCGTGTGCTGCGTGTCCGGCCCCAGCAAGGAGGTTCCGGCGGACTTTGAAATGCCCGACAACATGGGCGGCGTGGCAAGAGTGCGCTTTCTGCCCTTCTGCGACGATATGGGAAGCCTGCTTAACGCGGCGGATCTGGCCGTGTCCCGCGCGGGCGCAGGCAGCATTGCCGAGCTTACCGAGTGCGTCCTTCCCTCGATTCTCGTTCCCTATCCATTCGCGGCGGACAATCACCAGCTTGCCAACGCCCAGTATCACGAAAAGCAGGGCTGCTGCGTCCTTGTCGAACAGACGCGCATCGAGAGCCTGCTTGCCGAAGTGCTGGACCTCTTGTTCAGCGACTGGCTCCTCGGGCGGATGTGTTTCAACCTCGAACAGGCCCGCAGACCCGAATGCTCCGCCCAGATTGCGGAAGACCTTTTGAACCTCGGCTCCTACGCCGCCGAAATCACTGAAACCAAGCACGGCAGGGAAAGACACTGAACATGCAGCCACGGAAAGAAACAGTATTGATGGCAGGGGTTTGCGGGATGGGCATGGCGCCGCTCGCAATATATTTGAAAGAGCGTGGTCTTGAGGTGTTGGGCTGGGACGATCACCCGTCCCAGCGCGTGTGCGAGCTGCTGAAAAAGCACGGAGTCAGGTTTATTAAGTCCGCCCAGATGCCCCCCGAGGCCGCGCGCATGGTCTATTCGACAGCCCTCGGGGCGGACCACGAGCTGCGCGCTCAGGCCCGCGACATGGGCATACTGCAACTGCGGCGCGGGGAAATGCTCGCGGCTCAGGCTTCGCAGCGAAAGCTCGTCGCGGTGGCCGGTAGCCACGGCAAGACGACTACTACGGGGATGCTCGTCCACGCGCTTCGCCGCATGGGCTTTGACGCCGGGTACATCTTGGGCGGCCTGTTCGCGGACAACTCAAGTCCCGCCAGCGCGGGCGGCGAGGAATGGCTCGTCGCGGAAGTGGACGAAAGCGACGGCACAATCGAGCACTTCAGCCCCGAAATAACCATCGTTCCCAACCTAGACTGGGACCACGCGGACCGCTACCGCAGCGTTGGAGAGATCGAGGCTGCGTTCGGACGCCTGTTCCGCCGCACACGCGGCCTTGTCTTCCTGCCCGGTGGCGACGCCGTCCTCCAGCGCCTTGCCGAGGAGAACCCGGGGCCTGAATACATGCACTTTGGCCCGGGCTGCGAATTTGACGGCGAACTGCTCCGTCAGGAAGGCACCTTGCAGACTCTGCGCCTTGGCGGGGCTTTCCCCGCTTGCGAGGCTCAGGTGAGGGCGATTGGGGAGTTCAACGCGGCGAACGCCATTGCGGCCCTAGCCGTCGCGCGCCACCTCTTGGGCGAGGCTTTCGACCACAACTCGCTAAAAGACTTTTCCGGCATACGCCGTCGCCAGATGCGTCTTTTGCAAAGGGGCGGGCTGGATGTTTACCAGGACTACGCCCATCACCCGTCGGAGATTTCGCCGCTGCTTCGCGCCTTGAGGCAGGCCCATCCCGACCGGCCCCTCGTCACCGTTTTCCAGCCCCACCGCTACTCGCGCACAGCGCAGTTCAAGGCGGACTTCGCCAAGGTGCTCGGCGCTTCGGACAGGGTTGTTCTTCTGGACGTTTACGCCGCGAGCGAGCGCCCCGTCGCGGGCGGGCTTTCAACGGACCTTCTAGCGCAGTTCAAGGCGGGCTTCCCCGTGGAGCTTGCCGCGACAAAGGCGGATCTTGCCGCAGCCCTTTCTACGCTTCCGCGCCCCTGCGTTGTGGCCTTCGTCGGCGCTGGAGACATCGAGGAATGGGCCGACTTTTACGTGGAGAGAGTATCCAGAAAGAAGAGCGGCGCGGCAGGCATCGAGACGCCCCAGCCATCGACGTACGAGCTTTTGCGCTCGCGCGTGTCCGGCGCGACTCCGATTCTCGAAAACGAGCCGCTTGGGCGGCGCACCACGATGGGCGTTGGCGGCCCGGCCCGCTTCTACGCCGAACCGGCCACGATGAACGATCTTTTGGGCCTGCTCGCAGGGGCCAGAGAAGCGGGGCTGGAGACTTTCGTTCTCGGGCGCGGCTCGAACCTTCTGGTTCTCGACTCGGGCTTTCCGGGCCTTGTAATCAGGCTCAACTCCGAGGCGTTCTCCTCTATCGAGCGCCTTGACGGCAACCGCATAAGCGCGGGCGCAGGGGCGAGGCTCAAGCAGCTATGCAGCGAGGCCGCCCGTCAGGGCATATCAGGCTTTGAACCCTTTGAAGGCATACCCGCCACGGTGGGCGGCGCCCTTCGCATGAACGCGGGCGCCATGGGCGCGTGGATGTTCGAGCTAGTCGAAAGCGTGGACCTTATTACGCCCGAGGGCACGCTGGAGACGCGCAGCGCGGAGTCTTTGCACATTTCCTACCGCGAATGCGCGGAGTTGAAGGAATGCGTCGCAGTGAGCGCAGTATTCCGCGCAAAGGCGCTGGACGAGCCGGAGCTTATCCGCAAGCGCATGGACGAGTTTGCCGCTTCCCGCAAGGCGAGCCAGCCGCGCGAGCCGAGCGCAGGTTGCGTGTTCAAGAATCCTGAAGGCGACTACGCTGGCAGGCTCATCGACATGGCCGCGTTAAAGGGGCTGCGAGTGGGCGGGGCGGAGGTGTCCGAAATACACGGCAATTTCATAATCAACCGAGGCGGCGCGACGAGCGAAGACGTGTTGGCACTGGTGCGCAAGATTCGCGGCACCGTGGGCAAGCGCAGCGGAGTCGAGCTTAGCCCCGAGGTCATGGTGCTTGGTTCCAAATGGGAGGATGTTCTGTGATGCCAAGAATTGTAATTCTGATGGGTGGTTGCTCTTCCGAGCGCGACGTTTCGCTTCGCTCCGGCAAGGCCGTGGCCGAAGCGGTGCGAAAGAGCGGATACGAGCTTGTAGAAATCGACATTCTTCGCGAAGAGCTGCCCGCCGGACTTGATGCCGCCAGCGACGTAGTTTTCCCCGTCCTGCACGGCGGTTTTGGCGAGAATGGCGAGCTTCAGGCACTGCTCGAGCGTGCCTCGTTCAGCTACGTCGGTTGCGACAGCGCGTCGAGCCGCCTTTGCATGGACAAGCGGCGCACAAAGGATGCCGTCGGCGCAGTGGGTGTCACGCTCGCAAAGGACATCACGCTTCAATCCGGGCACAATCTGCCAAGCGTTGACGAGATTATTTCCGAGCTTGGCTCAAGCATCGTTGCAAAACCATCGGGTGAGGGCAGCAGCGTGGGCGTCGCCTTCATCGAAGGGCGGGACGATTTGAGCGAATGGCTCGCCAAACCGCGCCGCGGAGTGTGGATTCTCGAACAGCGCATCGTCGGGCACGAGCTTACCTGCGGCATACTTGGCGGTTACGCGATGGGCATTGTCGAGATTGCCCCCGCGTCCGGCGTCTATGACTACGCGTCCAAATACACGCTTGGCTCCACCAACTACCTTGTCCCCGCACCTCTTCCCGAAGCGCAGGCCGAAAAGGTGCGCCTTTTCTCGCAGCTTGCCTTCAAAGCCTGCGGCTGTCGCGACTTTGCCCGTGCGGACTTCATCCTGCCCGATGGCGGAGAGCCGGTTTTCCTTGAAATTAACACCCTTCCGGGTATGACCGCCACGAGCCTTTTGCCAAAGAGCGCATCGTGCATAGGGCTTACTTTCGAGTCCCTTGTGCGCAAGATGCTCGAACCGGCTCTTGTCCGCTTTGCCCGGAGATAGGGTTCATAGTCTTCAGCTTCGTTTTCAGTAATGCCTTCCAAGAAACAGACACAGCCCGAATTGAATGCCCGCCGTGAATGGCGCGACATACAGCAGGCCGAGCATCGCCGCTCGACCACGGGTGTGGCGCGCCGCAGAAAGTGGGTTCGCATCGCCCGCTGGAGCGGAATTGTCCTTCTCGCGGCATCCCTTGTCGCAGGCGCGGTATATGCGTTTAATTCCGCCGCGAACGACAAGCATTCGCTTGAGACAGTGGCCACATTGCGCAAGGTGACCTTTCTCACCGACGGCGTTTTGAACGACCAGTGGCTTGGCAAGGTGCTGGACCTCAAAGACGGCATCCCTCTTTCCAGCATAGACATCGCCGCCCTTCGCCAAAAGGTGGAAAAGCAAGGCCAGATAAAGAGCGCCTCGGTGACGCTTCGCCTGCCCGACCGCCTGCTTGTCGAGGTTCGCGAATACGCTCCCCTGATGCGAGCACGCGCTCAGGTTGCGCCGAACGATGTGCGGACTCTTCTCATTTCCCGCGAGGGCGTCGTTTACGAAGGCTCGAACTATCCGGCCAACACTATTCGCGCCCTGCCTTACATAGACGGGGTTACGCTTCGCATGGCTGACGGGGCATTTGCACCGTTGGGTAATCTGGAGCCTGTGGCGGCTTTTTTGGACAAGGCACGCATGGGTTGGCCGAAGCTCTACTCGGACTGGCGTTCGGTGTCACTTGCCCGTTATCGAGGGCAGGACAGCAGCGTTTCGTTCATGGACGTGGGCAGCCGCAGCATGGGCACGATAATTTTTTCCGTTTCCAACGTGGAAGACCAGCTTCGCAGGTTGGACAAACTGATACGTGATGGCGGCACCTTGGGCGGGGCCGTGCTGAAAATCGACCTGTCCATCCCCGGGCAGGCCACGGTTGAATACGACAAAAGCACTTCAAAGAGCAAAGGGCGCTGATGGCACAGAGCAAAATAGTCGGAGCAGTTGAAATTGGAACCAGCAAGGTGTCCGTGCTAGTCGCGGACATTGTCAACGGACGCAGCCTGAACATCATAGGGACCAATCAGGCTACTTCGTCGGGCATACGCAAGGGGCAGATTTCCAACCTGCGCGAGGTGAGCGACTGCACCCACGCCGCCATAGCAGCGGCGGAAAAGAGCGCGGGCGCGCAGATTGACAGCGTGTATCTTGCCATATCCGGTGCGCACCTTCAGGGCTTTGCCGACAGCGGCATGGCGAGCGTTAGCGCGGCGGACGGCGTAGTGCGGGAGGAAGACCTTCGCAGGGCAAGGGAGAGCGCCAAGATGCGCAACCTCAGCCCCGGGCGCATTTACATTCACCACGAGTGCTGCGGCTACATGCTCGACGGGCGCCGCGTGGCGGACCCTGTCGGAATGGTGGGCAGCCGCGTGGAGACGGGCTACTGGCACATCCATGGCGACGAGCGCATCACTGCCGACTGCATGCACGTGGTAAACGGTATCGGCCTAAGCGTGGAATGCATGATCGTGTCCTCGATCGCCTCGGCGGGCGTCGTGGCTTGCGAGGAGGAGAAAAAGAACGGCGTTCTTGTAATGGACATCGGTGCCGGTACGACAGACTACGCCCTTTACAGGGCAGGGCACATTTTGCGCACCGGCGTCATTCCCGTCGGTGGGGATCACCTTACTAACGACATCTCGCTCGGCCTTCGCATGAACGCGCGCTACGCGGAAAGCGTCAAGCTGCGCTACGGCAAGGCCATTGTGGACGTAAACGACAAGAACGACACGGTCATGCTTATCGGTGACCTCACAATAGGGGACCGGCCCATCTCGCGCCTTTCCATTCACAAGATTCTCCATTCGCGTATGGAGGAGCTGTTCACGATCGTTAAGAACCAGCTCGGCAGCGAAATCAGCGCGCAGAATCTGCCCGCGGGAGTAATACTTACTGGCGGCACGGCCCGTCTTGCCAACATTTGCGATTTGGGGCAGGAGGTGCTGGGCGTTCCTGTAAGAGTGGGCGAAAGTCCCGCCTGGGTAAGCGACAACGCCTTGCGGGCGCCGGAGTTTTCGACCGCTCTGGGCCTTCTCTCCGAAGGCTACAACAGCCAGCGCAACCGCGAAAAGGAGCGTTCCTCTTCCCGCTGGCTCAGTAAGCTGACTGGCATTTTCTCGAACTAAACCCCGCGAGGCTCCGACATATGGAAAATGACGAGATTCTTCAAGATCTGGATCAGAGGCACGGCATCCGGATAAAGATTATCGGCGTGGGCGGCGCGGGCAACAACGCGGTGGACCGCATCAAGCTGGACGATCTCGGACAGGTT
>JAFGLA010000038.1 GCA_016928295.1 Opitutales bacterium | reverse complement strand
GTATTTCATCGTGCAGGAGCCTAGCGGGTAAGGAGCGGCGTCCGGCGAAAGGTTCAGGCGGCCAAGCTCGTCGTACCAAGCCTTCAGTTCAGCATCGGCAATGCAGGGGATGGAAGGCGCGGCTGCGCGGCGAAGCACAATTGGAAGCTCGGGCGCGGCCTGCATATCCACCTTTTTGCCACCGAAAAATGACTGGAAGGCATCGGCCAGCTTGGCGACATCTGCCGCGCCGTGACGGTCGCTGAAGGACAAAAGAACTATGCTGCGCCCGCCTGCGACTCGCGCCGAGGCATCTACTCCGGCATGTATGCCTACCTTGCGGCAGTGCTCGATGAGGTCCGCCACCGGGCGGGAAAGCTCCAGCGCCACATCGGCAAAGAAAGGCGCGTCGGCAAAGGCGAGGCGAACGCCCTCGATCTGCGTCAGCTTTTCGACAGCCAGCAGGGCGGCGCGGCGTGCCTTGGCAATCATTTCCGCCAAGCCCTTGCCGCCGCGTGCGAGCATGGCCGCTCCTGCCAAGGTGCCCATGAAAGCCTGATTGGAGCATATGTTGCTCGTGGCCTTCTCCTTGCGAATGTGCTGCTCGCGGGTGGAAAGCACCATCACGCGGCAATCGTTACCGCGCGCATCCACCGCCTTGCCGATAAAACGGCCCGGGCTCTGGCGAATCGCGTTGCGGTGCTTGTCGTCATAGCGCACGGCAAAAAGGCCGAGGCCCGGCCCGCCGAAGCTCGGGGCAACAGCCAGATGCTGAGCCTCTCCAACAACCATGTCCGCGCCACTGGCACCCCATAGCGAGGGCTGCTTGAGGCCACCGGATGCAAGAAGAAGCGGGTCAACGACGGCGACCAGCTGCGTATTGAACTCCGCGCAAAGATCCGCCACTGCGTCCACATCTTCGGCAATGCCAAGGCAGTTGACCTGCGGGAACGCCATTCCGGCCAGTGACGAGCCAAGCGCCACGATTCGGGCGCGCAGGGAGGCCACATTCGTGCGGCCCGTCTTCGCGTCCAGCGGGAAACGCTCGACCTTCAGCTTCGTGCCTGCAGCAAGAGTCTCAACCACCTCGATGTCCGCCGGATGCAGGGCTTCGGGTAAGATCACCACATCGGCACCGGCCTTCGAGAGGCGGTGCGCTGCTGTAAGCGCCTCGAATAGGGCTGTGGAGCGGTCGTAAAGACTGGCGTTCACGGCCTCAAACCCTGTCAGGGAGGCCATCAGGCACTGGTAGGCCCAGAGAGCGAACAGAGTCCCTTGCCCTCGCTCGGGCTGGTAAGGCGTGTACGCTGTGAGCAGTCCGCGGTTTGCGCTGACGTAATCCACAATGCCGTGCGTTGTGTAGTCGGGCAGACCGTCGCCAACAAAGGACAGCGCAATCTTGTTGCGCGCAGCCATTGCGCTAATGTCGGCCTCGACCTCGGCAAGAGTCTGCGACTTTGGCAGCCCCTTCAGAGCCTCGAAACGGAACTCCGGCGCGATGTGCGAGAAAAGGTCCGGCAGGCTCTCTGCCCCGACCCTTGCCAGCATGGCGTCAAGCTCCGCCTTGGGCGCAGCTATGTAATACGGTGCATTCTCGCGTTCTGTGTTCGTGACCGGCGTGTTCATTTCTCTTAAAAAAGAAGCGATATTTGCACTCCGACGCCCGTTCTGCAACAAAGACGTTTCCTTCGGTGGAGAGTTTATCATATTTTTTGCCGATGACCCGCAAGGAACGCGCAGCAATAGTACAAAGGGAACTGGATCTACTCTACCCCGCCCCGCCGATTCCGCTCGTTCATTCGGACGCGTTCTCCCTACTCGTATCGGTGGTTCTGAGCGCTCAGTGCACGGATGTTCGCGTGAATCAGGTTACGCCGGAACTGTTCGCCCTTGCGGACAACCCTGCTGACATGGCGAGACAGGACGTTGAGCGGATTCGCGCAATTGTGCGCCCATGCGGACTTTCCGAGCGCAAGGCTTCGGCAATAAAGGAGCTGTCGCGCATGATCACCGACAACTACGCAGGAAAGGTGCCCGATACGCTCGAACAGCTAGAAGAACTGCCCGGAGTCGGGCACAAGACGGCCAGTGTCCTGATGGTGCAGGCGTTCGGACAGCCAGCCTTTCCCGTGGATACGCACATTCACCGCCTTGCGGCACGCTGGAAACTCTCCGACGGGAAAAACGTGGAGAAGACGGAGCGCGACTTGAAGAAACTCTTTCCAAAAGAGTCTTGGGGCAAACTGCACCTGCAAATCATCCACTACGGGCGCGAATACTGCATGGCAAGGGCTTGCGACGGCCACAAATGCCATATCTGCAAGCTGCTCAACGGCGATAAATAGGCACCGCGTATCAGAACTAAGATATTTTCAACGTATATAGTGAATTCGGAGTAAGTTTTTTCTTACATTTGCTGAGGAATTGTCGTTCAATCGGCACGTTCTGTGTTCAAACAGGACTTCGGGTAACTCGTCCCCACGGCGTTCCCGTCAGTTTTCAACCCCACTTACCCCCTCAATGCACCCCGTAGATCTCATTCTATTTGTTGTTGCCGTAGTTGGCGTTATAGCCTTCGGCATCATCAAAGGCCGCTCCGGCCGTTCAGATACCATCGGCAGTTCAGCCAGCGAATACTTCCTCGCCGGTCGCGGCCTGACATGGTGGCTCGTCGGCTTTTCACTAATTGCTGCCAACATTTCCACAGAGCAGTTTGTCGGCATGTCCGGCAACGCCGCCGACTGGGTTGGCATGGCCATTGCCTCCTATGAGTGGATGGCCGCCATTACGCTCGTCATAGTCGGCGTCGTGTTCCTGCCCCGCTTCCTGAAGTGCGGCATATACACCATTCCCGAATTTCTCGAATACCGCTATGACGTCGTTTCGCGCACCATCATGGCCATCGTCTCGCTGGTCATCCTGGTCGGCGTTCCCACGGCCACGGTCGTATTTTCCGGCGCAAAGGTAATCACGGTGTTCTTCGCCGGTCACACTCTACTCGGGCTGGATCTTGGCAACATTACGGTCGGTTGCTGGATAATCGGCACCTGTGCGGCGCTTTACGTGTTTGTCGGCGGACTGAAGTCCTGCGCATGGACGGACCTTATCTGGGGTTCCGCTCTTATCGTTGGCGGTGCGATGTTGGGCTACTTCGCCCTCGTCCACATCGGCGCGATGGATGCTGTCGAGCTTATCAAGACCAAGGTTGCCACTTCAACGGTCACGATTGATCAGCTTCAGAATGCTGGTGGGCTTGAGCGCGTGCGTCTTCTAAACATGGGACCAGCACTGGAGGGCGCGAACGGTGCCGGCGGCAAGCTGCACATGATTCGCCCCGCGACGGATTCTTCCGTGCCGTGGACAGCCCTTGTGGTCGGCCTCTGGATTCCCAACTTTTTCTACTGGGGCCTCAACCAGTACATCATGCAGCGCACGCTTGGCTCCAAATCCCTCGCCGAGGGCCAGAAGGGCATCGTGTTCGCGGCTGCGTTGAAGCTCGTCATCCCGTTCATCGTGGTGATTCCGGGCATCATGGCCTACAACATGTTCAGTGGCGACTTGCAGCAAAACGCCTCCATCAAGAACGCTACCATCGTCGCCGAGTATCAGGCGGATGCGAAGCTGCTCGTTCCTTTCTCGGAGAGTTTCGCAAAGCTTTATCCGGCAGAGACGCTTGAGATTTTCGCCCACAATTCCGAAGCCTTGGGCGGTGCCGTCGGCACTGTTCCTTCAGAGGACTCCATATTTGCGGAGAACGAGAAGCTCTTGGCCGCTGGCAAGCTGGCGGGTCTAAAGCAGACGACAAAGCTCGTCGGTTACGACTACGACAGCGCCTTTCCTGTGCTGCTGAAGAACTTGCTAAAGCCGGGCCTTACCTGGTTCGTCCTTGCGGCAATTTTCGGCGCGGTTGTGAGTACTCTGGCCTCCATGCTCAATAGTGCGTCCACCCTTTTCACGATGGACCTTTACGGGAAGCTCTTCCGCAAGAATGCTTCGCAGAAGGAGCTTGTGTCCATGGGGCGTCTTTGCGTCGTTGTGTTCGTGCTTATCGCGTGTTTCATCGCGCCGAGCTTGAACAACCCCAAGTGGGGCGGCGTTTTCACGTTCATTCAGGAGTTTCAGGGCTTTGTCAGCCCGGGCGTCTTGGCTGTGTTCCTCTTTGGTTTCTTCAGCAAGCGCACGCCGCGTTACGTTGGCTGGTTGGGCATTTTGCTGAATGTCGCCATTTACGGCGGCTTGAAGCTGTTCGCCAACGACATTGCGTTCCTGAACCGCATGGCGATTTCTTTTGGCGTTATCTGCGCCATTATCGCTTTACTTACGCTTATTCGTCCTTCTTCCAAGCCCGTCGAGCTGCCGCAGAACGGCGCGTTGGTGATGGAGCATTCCAAGGGTGCCAAGTGGGCTGGCGTTGCAGTATGCATCGCCACTGTGGCTCTTTACATTATCTTCTGGTAAGCGTCCTGCGTTAGGTTTTCAAGGGCTGGCTCACCGGAAGGGGGCCGGCCCTTTTTATTGAGCGTTGCTTTGTGGCAGGGGCGGTATTGATATGCCCTGCATATTACGGTGCTCGACCCCGAGCATGAAATGAGTTAGATTAATAAGAAAATAATACAATGGCTGACGAAGTACTGAAATTACTGCTGGAGGGCGAGATGCTCGACCAGCATCAGATTGCACAGATTCTCGCCCTCGACGAGGATGCCGTTGAGCGGGAGCTTGCAGAGCTTAAGCGCAAGGGGATTCTTCTTGGTTGGCGTCCGGTGTTCCATCCTGCCTACTTGGCCGAGGGTGAGAGTGTCCATGCGCTTATCGAGGTGAAGATTACACCGGAGCGCGAGGGTGGTTTCGACCGTATCGCGGAGCGTATTGCGCGTTTTCGCGAGGTGGAGACTTGCTACCTTATGAGCGGGGCTTACGACTTGCACGTTCTTGTGCATGGCAAGACTTTGCACAGTGTGGCGAATTTCGTCGCGGCTCGTCTTTCGAGCATCGAGGGTGTGTTGTCCACGGCAACGCATTTCATGCTGAAGGTTTACAAGGAGCAGGGTTACATGTTCGAACGTGACCAGCAGGATCCCGACAAGCCGTCAGTCTCCGCCTAAGCAGGGGTGAACCCCTTCACCTAAGATGCTCCGCATCTTGAAGGGCTCCACCCTTACGGGAGGGTGTAAACCCTATCTAATTGAAGGGCTTCGCCCTTACGGGAGGGGATAAACCCTCCCTAATTGAAGGGCTTCGCCCTTACGCCGACTTCGTGCGGCTATCCCAAGAATTGAACTTATTGGCCAGTATCTAGAAACAATAACCTTTTCAGAGGCCCCTTTTCAACAGATGCGAGAGCATCTGGGGTGAAGGGGTTATCCCCCTTCCCCCTTGTCTATGCCTGATTACACACGATATATTGCGGATCACGTCCGGATTCTTCCAAAATCCGGCATCCGCGAGTTTTTCTCCATAGTCGAGCAAAACCCACAAGCCATATCACTTGGCGTGGGCGAACCCGACTTCGTCACCCCGTGGGCGTTTCGTGAGGCAGCAATCTTCGCACTCGAAAGAGGTAAAACCTCTTACACAAACAACTTAGGCCTGATACGCCTGCGCCGAGTCATAAACGACTACCTCAACCGCGTATTCAAACTCGACTACTGCCCCGACGACGAAATCCTCGTCACCGTGGGCGTATCCGAAGCTATGGATCTGGCTGTGCGCGCCCTCATAAACCCGGGCGACAAGGTGATGTACCACGAACCCTGCTTCGTGTCGTACAGCCCAACGATCTCCCTGGCCCACGGCATACCGGTCCCCATCCCGACAAAGTCCGAAGACGACTTCGCGCTCGACCCCGACGAACTCGAACGCTGCTGGCAGCCCGGCTGCCGCATGATACTGCTCAACTTCCCCACCAACCCTACTGGCGGCGTCGTTGAAAAAGAACGACTGGAAAAAATCGCGAAGTTCTGCATCGAAAAGGACATGATCGTCGTCAGCGACGAAATCTATGCCGAACTCTCCTACGACGGCTGCGAACACACCAGCATCGCCACCCTGCCCGGGATGCGCGAAAGAACGATCTTCCTGCACGGCGTGTCGAAAGCCTTCGCGATGACAGGCTTCCGCATCGGCTACGCAGCGGGGCCGCGCGAACTCATCGACGCGATGCTGAAAGTGCACCAGTATGCCATGATGTGCGCCCCCATTCTCAGTCAGGAAGCCTCAATCGAAGCCTTCAAAAACGGCGAAGAGGAAATGCACCGCATGAGGGACTCTTACCAGCGCAGACGCGACTTCATAGTTCGCCGCTTTAACGAAATCGGCCTACCCTGCCACATGCCCAAGGCAACCTTCTACGCCTTCCCGCGCGTAAGCGCCTTTGGCATGAACGAGAGGGACTTCTGCATCAAGCTCCTCAAGGAACAGGAAGTCGCCATCGTGCCCGGAACGGCCTTCGGCCCGCACGGCGCCGGATTCGCCCGCGCCAGCTTCTCCACAAGCTACGAACGCATCACAATAGCCTGCGATAGAATCGAACGCTACGTGGCCGGGCTTGACAAGAAGGCCTAATAGCTGAAATGGTCTGTCCCCTTTGGGCTGTAGCCCGCAGGGGACAGTCTGTATCCAGCAATAGGCAGGTATATTTATGAGCACGAATCGCACAGTGGCCCTCGTAGGCCGTCCCAACGTCGGCAAGAGCCGCCTGTTCAACAGGCTGGCAGGCCGCCGCATAGCAATCGTGCACGATCAGGCCGGCGTTACGCGCGATGTGAACGCAATCGAACTGCGCGACCAAAGCGGCCCCTACACCCTTCTGGACACGGGTGGCATCGGACTCGAAGACGCAAACACGCCCAAGAAACTCATCGAAGCGGCTGAAGAGCAAGTATTTGTAGCCGTGGAAACCGCGAGCGTAATCTGCCTTGTAGTGGACGCACGCGAAGGGCTTACGACACTTGATGCACTCATAGCCGACCGCCTTCGCAAAAGCGGCAAACCCATAGTCCTCATCGTCAACAAAGTTGATAACGAGACCATGGAACACCGCGCCTTCGAGTTTGCCCGCCTCGGCCTTGGCACGGGCGTAAGCGCATCGGCGGAGCACGGTTACAACGAGGACGCTCTAAGAAGAGCCATCGCTTCCAAGCTCCCCCCATGCGAGAACCCAGACGAAAACAGCGAAGAAGTTCACCGCACAAGAATCTGCTTCCTTGGCCGCCCCAACGTTGGCAAGTCCAGCCTCTGCAACGCGCTTCTTAAGTCCGACCGCATGGTGGTGTCCGAAGTGCCGGGCACAACGCGCGACTCTGTGGAGCTGAACCTCGACTACACGGACAAGAACGGCGAACTTACCCCCTTCCGCCTAGTGGACACCGCCGGAATGCGGCGCAAGACCCAGGTCAGCTCCCCCGTGGAGTATTTCTCCGCCGTGCGCTCGGAAGACTCCGTGGCGCGCTCGGACGTTGTGTTTGTAGTCTTGGACGCAATGGACGGCGTCACCAAACAGGAGCAACACCTGCTGGGCAAGGCGCTCACACTAGCCCCCTCCGTGGCGGTGCTCGTCAACAAGTGGGATTACGCCGTTGAAGCAATAAGGGAAGGCAAGCTTCCGCATTACAAAAACGAGCGCGAATACCGCGAAGCCTTTGAAAAGTCCGTCCGCGAAATGCTCTTCTTCCTGCCCGAAAGCCCGATTCTTTTTGTGTCGGCCAAGACGGGCCTCTTCGTTGAAAACATCCTTGCTCTTGCCACTTCGCTCAACAAGCGCATGGACGAAAAGATGTCAACCGGAGCCGTAAACCGCCTCATTCAGAAGATGTTCGAGCGCCGCGCACCGGTGCGCAAGGAAGGCAAACGCTTCAAGGCCTATTACGCCCTGCAAACTGGCAACCGCCCGTTCAGTATACGCATTTTCTGCAACAGCGTTGAGAAGCTGGACGACAACTACCGCCGCTATCTGGAACGAGGCTTCATCAAGGAGTTCGACCTTCAGGGCTGCCCCCTGCGCTTCACACTGATCGGCAAGCCCGCCAGATACCGCAAGGACGCCTAACGCGCTCTCGGATAAGGTAAAAACAAGCTCTTGCAATCTAGATGTCCCCACAAAAGGCATTAAGATTACGCAAGTGGCTCTCTTGCATGTAGCGCAATCTTTACAAGTCCCCCCTCAGGCATATAGCTTCATAGCCAGCCCAAGCGATGAAACAAAGGACGATTCTTAAAGAAGCCAGCCTGCACGGCAAAGGACTGCACACCGGTGAAGAGTGCACCCTCACGCTGCTGCCGGCACCAGAGAACCACGGAATCGTGTTCCGTCGCAGCGACCTTTACGGCAAGCCGGAGCTGAAGCTGTCCCCCGAAGGCACAGGGGCGGACATGATTCGCCAGACGACGATAAGCGATGGCAACACAAGCGTTCACACGCCAGAGCACGTCCTAAGCGCCCTTTGCGGATGCGGCATCGACAACGTGATTGTCGAACTCAACGGCAAGGAATGCCCCATTCTGGACGGTTCGGCACGCCCCTACGTGCACCTCATCCAGCAGGCCGAACCTATCGAACAAAATGCCGAGCGCGACTACATCAAGATAGAGGAAGCGGTCTCCATAAGCGTCAAGGCCAGCAGCCTGATAGTGCTCCCATACGACGGCTTCAAAATCACCTGCACTAGCGCAGACGACCGCGGAATCCACACCCAACACCTTTCCCTCGACATCACACCCGAAGTTTACGCTGCGGACATTGCACCGGCGCGCACATTCACGGTGTATGAAGACATCGAACCGCTTCTTAAGATGGGCAAGATTCAGGGCGGAAGCCTCGACTGCGCCATCGTCATCAAGGGCGACAAGATAATGAGCAAGGAGCCGCTGCGCTTCTCCGACGAGTTCGTTCGCCACAAGATGCTCGACATAATCGGCGACCTAGCACTACTCGGAAAGCCGCTCAAAGGCCACATCGTCGCCGTGCGCCCGGGCCACGCGATCAACAACAAGTTCGTACGTTCCGTAGCCGAAAAACAGGCTGCCGCAGCAGGCAAAAAGGCTGACTCCGACACTGCGGCCCAGCGCCCTGCCTCCGCAGTCGCCCCGCGCCGCGCACGCAGCATTCAGGAAGGGGAAACGACGCTTGGCATCCGCCGCATTCTGGACATCCTCCCCCACGCCTACCCCTTCGTCATGATCGACAGGGTGATAGACTTCACAAACGACGACGAACTGCGCGCTATAAAGAACGTCACTATCAACGAACCATTCTTCGTGGGCCACTACCCGGGCAACCCCGTCATGCCGGGAGTCCTCCAGCTCGAAGCTATGGCCCAGGCATCCGGCATCATAATGCTTCGCCGCATGAGCACGGACGGCAAGGTCGCCTTCTTCATGAGCGCGGACAACGTCAAGTTCCGCAAAGCTGTCCTCCCCGGTGACCAACTGGAAATCCATGTCAAAATCACCAAGAGCAAGGGGCGCATCGCCACGGCGCACGGCGAATGCTTTGTCGATGGCAAGACGGTATCCAGCGCGGATTTGATGTTCACAATCATGGACGCGGTGGAGACCCAGTAAGCACCGCAGTTTCTCCCATAACACATTTCCTGCACAACTAACAAAGAATCTCTTCCAGTGAACAAGGGCATTCATCCCAGCGCAATTATTGAAGAAGGAGCACAACTCCCGGACGACGTTACAGTTGGCGCCTACGCCTACATCGGCTCTCAGGTTAAAATGGGGCCGGGCTGCGTGGTCATGCATCATGCCAGTGTGGAGGGCAACACCCGCATCGGAGCCAACAACACCTTCTTCCCCTACGCCTGCATAGGCGGACGCTCTCAGGACCTCAAGTTCAAAGGCAGCAGCGCCGGAGTGATCATGGGGGACAACAACTGCTTCCGCGAGTACGCCACTGTCCACGAAGCGACAGACCTCGAAACACCCACCACGGTGGGCAACAACAACTTCTTTCTAGCCTACACGCACATCGCGCACGACTGCGTGATTGGCGACTACGTCGTGGCGTCCAACTATTGCGGCCTATCCGGCCACGTCCACATAGGCAACCACGTAATCATGGGCGGCATCTCGGGCGTACACCAGTTCTGCCGCGTGGGCGACTACGCAATGGTCGGTGCAATGGCCAAAGTTGTAAAAGACATCCCCCCTTACATGATTGCGGACGGCAACCCGGCCCAGACGCGCACGCTCAACAAAATCGGTCTGGACAGGCATGGCTTCAACGCGGCAGACATCGCGCAAATCCGCAGCCTGTTCAAAGTCATGTTCAAGAGCCACCTCTCGCGCGAACAGGCGATAGAGGAAATCGAAAAGCGCGAAGACAAAGAAAGCCCCATCACGGCCAAGATACTCGGCTTTCTGCAAGGCTCGGAAAGAGGCATTTCGTAGCGAGTGTTTGAAAACGAACTCCCATCGGAATGCGGGCGTCTTCTCGGTGAAAAACAGTCAGGGATTTTTCTCTGACTGTTTTTTTATCGCCCCTTGTAGTTTACGCGAATACTAGGGAGCGCACACATCGGTAATGCATGAACTGTCTTCACATACGGGAAGTGTTCACAAATTAGGAAAAAAGCCGATCTAGATGCTATAATTTCAATATGGACAGCAGCGCCCCCCGTGAAGACATGCAAAGCCTCATCGAGGCGCTAAACAGATGCAGCATTTGCGAACTGCTTGAAGCCATACCCATTCCCGTGTTCATCAAAACCGAGGAAGGGATACACATCTTCTGCAACACATCATATCTGGACATACTGAGCATATCCCGAGAAGAAGTCATCGGATTCCGCATTGAGGACTTTGCACCGGCAGAAATCGTCAGCAACGCCGTATTTCAGGATGAATGCCTGAGAGTTGCCAATTACAAGGGAATGCTCCATTACAGAACGGACTTTACCGACAAAAACGGCAAGAGGCGCTACGTTCAAATATCAAAATGCGGCCTCCCACCTAAAGATTCAAGAGGGCACTGGGTAATCGGCACCGTGGAAGAAGTGACCGAAGAGGTCAATTACCACAACGAACTTACCGAGCAGCACCGTTTTTTGCGGACAATTATAGACAACCTGCCGCAGCTTATTTACGCAAAAGATCTCGAAAGCCGCTTCACGCTTGCCAATAAAGCGACGGCGCTTCTTGCAACCGGCAAGCCGGATTCATCGGCCTTGATGGGAAAGACCGACGCAGAGTTTTTCCGCCCCGAATTATGGGTGAAATACTACAACGACGAGCAGGATATCATCCGTAGCGGCAAGCCTATGGTCAACAATGTCGAGGTTATCGAAGACACGGAAGGGAACTTGCGCTGGAGCAACACGACCAAAATGCCACTGCGCGACGAAAGCGGAAAAATCACCGGAATCATAGGTATAGGAAGCGACTTCACACAGTTCAAAAAAAGCGAAGAACAACTCCGCCTGCACGCAACAGCCCTTGAGTCCGCCGCAGACGGCATTCTCATAACGGATAGGACCGGCACAATCATGTGGGCCAACAGCGCCATGAGCAATGTATCCGGTTACAGCCCGGGAGAATTGATAGGCAAGACGCCAAAGATTTTCAAATCCGGCTGCCATACGGAAGATTTCTACAGGAAGCTGTGGCGCACGATAACCTCCGGCCAGACGTGGAAAGGCGAAATCATCAATCGCAGAAAAGACAACCAACTGCGAACCGATGAAACGACAATAACGCCAGTTAGCAACGAAGAAGGCCGAATCACCCACTTCATTTCTATCTGCCGCGACATTACGGACAGGGAACTGCTCCGTCAGGAAATGTCCCGCATATACACCGCGGTCACCCATTCAAAAGACGGCATTATGCTGCTGACAAAAGAAGGACGCCCTTTCTTCGTAAACAAATCCTTCGTCAACATGCTGGGCTACGAAATGTCCGCCCTGCCAACAGAGCTGCTCGAAGCGATATACGTTAGCGACGAATCCGAAGATACAGACTCACTTCCACCTAGTGAGGGAACAAGAGTCCGGCGAACGAGCCTAAGGACAGCGAGCGGTGACATGCTCCCCCTTGAAATTCGCGATTGGGCGGTAAAGGACAATAACGAGGAATACCTCGGACAGGTATTTTCACTGCGGGACTTGACCGATGAACAACGCCATGCCGAAGAGCAAAAGATGTTGGAAGTCCGGCTAAGACAGGCGCAAAAGATGGAGGCGATCGGCCAGCTTGCGGCGGGTATAGCACACGAAATCAACAACCCGATACAGTTTGTCGGCAACAACACCACATTCCTGCAAAGCACCTTCGCAGATCTTACGCGCCTTATCGAAGCACAACAACAAGCGCTTGAAAAATGCGCCAGCTCCGAACAGGTGAAAGAAGTCCGACAAGTTGCCGAAGAGATTGATTACGAATACATAAAGGGCGAAGTCCCGGAGGCCATAACGCAAACTCTGGAAGGCGTCCGCCGCGTGTCCGACATCGTGAAAGCGATGAAAGACTTCTCCCACCCGGGGACGAAAAACCGCCAGAGAGCCGACATGAACAAGGCAGTAGGCGACGCAATACTGGTTGCTAGAAACGAGTGGAAATACAACTCCGAAATCGTAACAGACCTCGACCCTGCCCTCCCTAACGTTTTATGCCTTGCAGGTGAGGTTAATCAGGCCATTCTGAACATACTGGTGAACGCCGCTCACGCCATAAACGAAGCCGTAGCGAAAAAACGACGCGACAAGGGCATTATCAAAATCAGCACGCGCACACATGAAGATGAGGTGCAGATTGTGATAGAAGACAACGGATGCGGCATCCCCAAGCGCATACAAGATCGTATATTCGAGCCGTTTTTTACGACCAAGGAAGTGGGCAAAGGAACAGGACAGGGACTGGCCATCACTTACGACACTATAGTTCGCAAGCACAATGGCCGTATTACATTCAATAGTGTGGAAAACGAAGGAACCACTTTCGTAATAAGTCTTCCCATCAACGGAAAGACGGAGAAATAAACGCCATGTCAGACGCCTGCATACTCTTTGTCGATGACGACCCCGGGGTATTGAGCAGCATGCGCCGCATGATGCACCCCATGCGCGCTCAATGGAAAATGCTTTTCGCCCCGGGAGGGAAAGAGGCATTGGAAATAATGGAGAAGGAAAGCGTGGACGTGGTGGTTTCGGACATGCGAATGCCAGAAATGAACGGCGCGCAACTATTGGCCAAAATTAAGTCCCGTCACCCAATGGCGGCCAGAATCATCCTTTCCGGCCATTCCGAACGCAAAATGGCGATTCAGGCCATAAACGTCGCCCACCAGTATCTGAACAAGCCCTGCGCCTTTGAAGAGCTGGGTAACGTCATAACAAAGACCATACTACTGCGCCGAATGCTTGGAGAGCCAAGGCTCTGCGAGCTAGCAAACGGCGTAGTGCGAATGCCTTCATTGCCCGAGCATTACATGGCGATAACGGCGGAACTAGGTTCCGACGAGCCATCCATGGAACGTGCAGCAGAGATCATTCAGTCCGACCCAGCCATGACGATGACTGTGTTGCGGCTAGTAAACTCGGGCTTTTTCGGTCTTTCTTCACGCATAAACACGGTAAACGAAGCCATCGGAATGCTGGGACTGGAGCTACTGCGCAACCTCACGCTCGCCACCGGTCTTTTCAGTAAATACGAGTCCGCAAAGAGCTTCTCCATAGACAAATTTACCCGCCGCGCACTGGCAGTCGGCACTCTGGCCCGCAAAATGGCTGCGCAAACCGGTGCGCCCAAAGTCGTTATCGAGGAGAGCTTCATTGCGGGTATGCTATGCGACGTGGGGCAGCTAATGCTCAACACCACTCTGGACGAGGAATACGGCAGGCTCCTCACACAGGCGGCAGAAGAACGCCTATGCATCGCCACGCTTGAAAAGGAAAACTTTGGCGCCTCTCACGCGGAGATCGGTGCCTATCTCATGGGCCTGTGGGGCTTTGCCGACGGGATAACCGAAGCGGTGGCCTTTCACCATCACCCGCAAGACAGCGTCACCGCCATTTCACCACAACCTCTCGTATTTGTGCACGCCGCGGATGCGCTCGTTGACAAATGCATCGAGGGCTTGGGCGGCGATGAACGCCTCAACCAGATCTTTATAGCTCAGGTTGGTCTCGCAGAGCATCTTTCTGTATGGCGCGAAATGTCAAAATCACTTACAAACTAAGCCATGACGCCGCGCATACTCTGGGTTGATGACGAAGCCAGCCTCATACAGTCGATGAAACGACAGCTCCGCAACGACTTCGACATTAGCGAAGCCCACAGCGGAGACGAAGCTCTGGAAATTGTCGGCAAGGCAACGGAACCGTTTTGCGTAATCGTTTCCGACCAGCGAATGCCCGGCATGGACGGCATAGAACTGCTCTCGCTAGTAAAAGACATCGCTCCCGATTCGGTCCGCATAATGCTGACAGGCTTTGCGGATCAGGACACTGCGATCGAAGCGGTGAACCAGGGGCAGATATTCCGCTTCCTCACCAAACCCGCCCTGCCCCACGTAATGCTGCGCGCCCTGCGCGACGCGGTGCGTCAGTACGAGCTTATAACAGCCGAGCGCGAGCTTCTTGAAAAGACCCTCACCGGCAGCATACAGGTGATGGTGGACATACTGGCGCTGGCCAGCCCGGTGGCATTCCGCCGCGCGTCCCGCATAAGAGACATGGCGGAAATAGTCGGGCAAAAGATGAAGTTCCGCGACATCTGGCAGCTTGGAGCCGCGGCAATGCTCGCCCACCTAGGCTACATAACACTGCCATCCTCGGTTCTGGACAACTACTACGCAGGCCGAACCCTCAGCCCATCGGAAGAAAGCATGATGCACGGGCAGGTCGAAAGCACGGCCAAGCTCCTTGAGAAAATCCCCCGCATGGAGCCTGTTGTGCGAATAATCCACGAACACCACCAGAGCCGCAACACAGCCGCCGTAAAAGGCAAAGACCCAGTGTCTCTTGGCGCCAGCATACTGCACACTCTCATCGAGTTCGACCGTCTGGTGAACAGGGGCATCGTGCGCAACGAAGCGCTGAAAATGCTCGCGGCAAGGGCCGACGAATTCAACTCCGAGATTCTTTCCGCACTCAGAGAGATTCCGGCTGAAGGCGTGCACGGAAACCGGATGATGGTCATGATAGATGCCCTCAAAAACGGCATGGTTGTCGATGAAGACGTTCGCACCACGGAAGGAATGCTGCTCGTCCCCAAGGGCTACGTAATTAACGACACAGTCCGCCAGCGCCTGCGCAACTTCCGTCTTCACGACGACATCGACGGCTCGATAGCTGTGCAAGTTGATGCCCTCGCAAGTGGCATATGAGTAAGATTGTGCCAAGCAAGTCATTGCACAGTTGACGCGGAGCCTTTTCGCATCGGACAATCAGAACGACCCTTTCCGATGCGCCCCATAGACAAAGCCAACACATCCACGACCTGCCCGCACGCGGCGCGGCGTTCGCTCGCGGCGCAAACATGGGCGCGCCTGTGCAAGCGCAAGGCGGCACTACTTGGCCTCATTGTAATTGTGACGATGTCGCTGGCCTTCGTATTCGGCCCGATGGTCTGGAGCGTATCCCCGCTGGATACAGACCTCGGCATGGGGGCCACTGCGCCAAGCCTCGCCCACCCGTTCGGCACGGACGAAGTCGGACGCGACCTGCTCGCACGCTCCATGCAGGGAGGGCGCGTATCGCTCGCCCTTGGCGTAATGGCCACCTTCGTGTCTCTGCTCATCGGCATAGCGTGGGGAGCGGTATCAGCATACGCAGGCGGCAAGACGGACGCGGTAATGATGCGCATTGTGGACATCCTGTATGCGCTACCCTTCACGCTTTTTGTAATCCTATTGATGACGGTCATGCCGCGCCACACTTGGGTGGACGAGTCGAAACTGCTCGCCAGCCTCGGCCTCACGACAGACATCTTCATAATGTTCGTCGCCATAGGCTCCGTCGAATGGCTTACCATGGCACGCATCGTCCGCGCGCAAGTACTGTCCGCCAAGAAGCGCGAATACGTGGAAGCGGCCCGCTGCCTCGGCTACGGCCCCGTTTACATAATCTTCCGCCACATCGTGCCCAACGTCATAGGACCAGTCATCGTTTACGCGACGCTTACCATCCCTTCGGTAATACTGCTCGAATCGTTCATCAGCTTTCTTGGGCTTGGCGTGCGCCCGCCCAACGCATCATGGGGCACACTGATTCGCGACGGCGCCGCAAACATGGCCGTGCAGCCATGGGCGCTAATCGTGCCCGCCCTGCTCTTTTCCGGCACTCTCCTCTGCTTCAACTTTCTGGGTGACGGTCTGCGCGACGCTCTGGACCCCCGTTCGGACAACAACTGATTTCCACAACCCTGCAAATGCCCCTGCTGGAAGTAAACAAACTAAGTATCAGCTTTCGCGGAGCCAAAGGCCCCGTGCAAGCGGTGCACGGGCTGTCATTCTCGCTGGACAAGGGGCGCACGCTTGGAATTGTGGGAGAATCCGGCAGCGGCAAGACACTCAGTTGCTCCGCCTTGACGGGCCTGATGCCACGCAAGGCATTTGTAAGCTCCGGCAGCGCGCGCTTTGACGGCATGGAACTACTGCACGCGGACGAGAAACAACTTCGCGGCATCCGCGGCCAGCGCATCGGCATGGTGTTCCAAGACCCGATGAGCGCGCTCAACCCCTTCATGCGCGTATCAGCCCAGCTCTGCGAAGCCCTCTGCCTGCACAAGGGAATGAAGCGCAGAGACGCGCTCGACATGGCCGTGGCAGAACTCGAAGCGGTCGGCCTGCCCGACGCCTCGACGCGAATCAATCAGTATCCCCACCAGTTCTCCGGCGGACAGCGGCAGCGCATATTGATAGCCATGGCCCTCTTGCAAAGGCCGGAGCTGCTAATTGCCGACGAGCCGACTACCGCGCTGGATGTCACGCTTCAGGCGCAGATACTGGAGCTAATCAAGGCCCGCCAGAAAGAGCTTGGGACTGCGGTCATAATAATCACGCACAACCTGGGCGTGGCGGCCACGCTTTGCGACGAAGTGCTCGTTATGTATGCTGGCCGCGTGATGGAATACGGATCGGCAGTGGACGTGTTGAACAATCCCGCGCACCCCTACACATCCGCGCTCAAGCGTTCCATCCCGGGCAACTCGGCCACATTGGAACTGCCCAGCATCCCGGGAACGCCTCCCGCCGCCGGTGAATACTTCTCAGGCTGCCCATTCGCCCCGCGTTGCGAATACGCCCGCGACATCTGCACAAGCTCCCCGCCAGAGCTTTTGCAAAAGGGTTCAGCACAGCTTTGCGCCTGCACTCTGGTTCACAAAGGAGAGCTGCCGCGATGAAACATCAGGAAAAGAGCACAAACGCGGCCCCCCTTCTGGACATACGCAAGCTGCACCTAAGCTACGCATCCGGCAGGGGCGGCAAAGTCCGCGCCGTGGACGGAGTGTCACTTTCTGTCAAGGACGGCGAAACGCTTGGCATTGTCGGCGAATCGGGCTGCGGCAAGAGCACGCTCGCCCGCGCCTTGATGGGGCTGGCAAGACCGGATTCGGGGCAGATAATTTTCGGAGGCAAAAACCTGCTTTCACTATCCGCTGCGGAACTGCGCCGCGCAAGGCTGGACTTTCAGATGGTCTTCCAAGACCCATACGCATCGCTCGACCCCTGCATGACGGTGGGGCGCATCCTCGCCGAGGCCATAGACAGGCGCAAGAAGCTAACGCGCGCCGGTATGGACGCCCGAATCGCGCAGATGCTTGAGAAAGTGGGCCTGCCGACAGAAGCCGCCACGCGCTATCCGCACGAGTTCTCGGGCGG
>JAFGLA010000037.1 GCA_016928295.1 Opitutales bacterium | reverse complement strand
TTGGTGCCGGTTTGGCAAATGGCGGTGCCGCGTCGTCAAAGTCTTTGCAGAACCCCAAGGAGCGGCGTCGTTTGCGGGCGGAAAAGCAGAAGCAAATTGCGCCTGTGAAGAAGGAGGCCGAGGCGCTGGAAGCCGCAATTTCCGAGAGCGAGAAGTTCATCTCCGTCGAGGAGCAGGCTATGCTGGACCCCGTGTTCTTCAAAAGCAGCGAGGCGCCGGACAGGATTCGCGCGCTTGAGAAGCGTCGTGAGAAAATGGACGAAGACATGCTTCGTTGGGAGAAGAGGCTCAACGAACTTGAAGCCCTTCAGAATGAGCTGGCGGACATGGACGCAGAATAAGGCGCTGCGCTCGGGCCGCGGAGCTGTCTCGTCTATCTCACTGAGTGGATGGCGTGGATTGCTCTACTCTTTGGACTGTTCCCAAGAGTGTATCATGCGTATGTAGTTGTCTCTTCCGGAGGCTTTGTCGGCATCCTTGCGCAGCGAGTCAACGTTTTCCCGCGCTTCGTCAACACTTGAGAAATTGTGCCTTTCGAGCCATTCGGAAAGCCCGTCCAGCAGTGTCTTGACGTAATCTGGTCCGTTTTGCAGCAGGGCGCTTACGCATTGCACGCTTGTCGCTCCAGAGACGATGGCTTTCACCACGTCTTGTGCGGAGTGTATGCCACCGCTTGCGGAAAGATCCATGCGTGTGCGTGAGTAAAGTGCCGCAAGCCAGTGCAGGCGAAGGAGCAGGGCATCCGGGGTTGACAGGTCGAGCCTAGTGACGGTCTTGAACGTTTCGATGTCAATGTCCGGCTGTATGAAGCGGTTGAATAGCACGAGGCCGCTTGCGCCCGCTTCCTCCATGCGCTGGGTGAACTGTGGAAGAGATGTTATCCAAGGGCTGATTTTTACCGAAATGGGGATGCTTACAAACTGGCGCACGAGGCGGATAATCTGAAAGGCCCTTTGCTCGACTATGGATGAGGAATCGGTGTCCGTCCTTGGCAGGAAGTAGAGGTTGATTTCGAGAGCGTCCGCGCCAGCGTCTTGCAGATACTGTGCGTAACGCACCCATGCTCCCTCGCGAACGCTGTTGAGCGATGCGATTACAGGTATGCTGAGTTCTTTTTTTAGTGAGCGTAGAAGCTGCACATACTGTTCAGGCGTGTACTGGAAATTAGAGCGTTCGTTTTGTGTAATCTGCCTGTCGATTTGTTCCTCAAAGAGGGAGTGCATCACGATTGCGGCAGCTCCGGCCTGTTCGAGGCGAACGGCGGTGCTTACAGAAAATGACAGGGGCGATGCGCCTGCAATTATGGGGTTCTTCAGGTCCAGTCCCAGGTATTTGGTGGAGAGCTTCATGATGCAATTGGGGTTCCAGTCAATCTTGGCTTAAACGGGTGAATGCGCAAGTTGAGATGTCGCTATTCGAATCCGTCTGTTGCCGCGTGCGACTAATAGATGCCGATTATTGGACACACAAAGGCGCGGGTATATTGCCATACCCGCGCCTTGAAATGACATTTTGTGCTATGGAGGGCTATGCGCTAGCTGAGTTCTTCGACGAGAACGTCGTGCTGGCGTCCTTCAAAGCTCAAAACCATGCGTGTGGCCTTCGCGCCGCTTGTCGCCACTTGCGCGGGAGCCGCCGCTGGGGCCGCCGCGGGGGCTGGTTTGGTCTCGGCAACAGGTGCCGGAGCCGCTGGAGCGGGTGCGGGCTTGTAGAGTTCCTCAAGCTGCTGCGGGAACATGGCGTAGATTACGCAATGTTCGTCGTCTGTGGGAAGGCCCTTTTCGGCGAGCTTCTTGCGAAGGTCTTCCATCGCGGGCTTGATAAGGTCGGCGGGACGGGCCGTGATCGGCTCCTTCTTGGTCTTGTCCGCGGCGAGTTTCTGCACCTCGGGGTTGACCGGAGCGGGCGTTGTGCCGAAGTAGCCTAGGGCGATGTCCATGGCGCCCGGGATGAAGTTCTTCCAGCGGCCGAACTTCACGTTCATGACGGCCTGTGTGCCGACGATCTGCGAGGTGGGCGTTACGAGCGGAATCCAGCCGAGTGCCTCGCGCACGACCGGTATTTCGGCGAACACTTCCTCGAACTTGTCCTCCATCTTCAGCTCCTTGAGCTGGGTGCGGAAGTTGGAAAGCATGCCGCCGGGAACTTCGTACTTCAGCGCGTCGTTGTCCACCACTTCGTTTGCGTGGCTCGTGAACTTGTTCAGTTCAGCGTAAATGCCTTCAAACATCGTGCGGAGCTTTTCGAGCTTGCCCGTGTCGAGGTTCGGGCGGCGCGGGTGGCCCTGCATGAGGCTGAGCATTCGCATGCAGTCCGGCTGGCCGGTGCCGTTGGCAAAGGGAACTATGGATACGTCCACTGCGTCAACGCCTGCGTCGATGGCGGCAAGGTATGTGCTTGCGCCAAGACCGGCCGTGTCGTGCGTGTGAATCCATACCGGCAGCTTTGTGCGGGTCTTGAGGCCGCGAATCATTTCCGCCGCCACGTAGGGCGGGATCAGACCGGCCATGTCCTTGATTACGATGGAGTCGCAGCCCATCTTTTCAAGCTCTTCGCCCATCTGGATGAACTTCTCCATCGTGTGGACGGGGCTCTTGGTGTAGCAAATTGTTCCCTGCGCATGGCCACCGGCCTTCTTTGTCGCGTCGATGGCGCACTTCATGTTGCGCGTGTCGTTGAGCGCGTCGAATATGCGCATGATGTTCATGCCGTGGGAGAGTGACTTCTGCACGAAGGTCTGCACCACGTCGTCGGCAAGGTGGGAATAGGCCACGATGTTCTGACCGCGCAGCAGCATCATGTGCGGGGTCTTGGTCTTGGCGCGGATGGAGTCAAGACGCTTAAAGGGGAATTCGCGCAGGAAGCGCAGGCCGGAGTCGATCGTGGCTCCGCCCCAGGTCTCAAGGCAGCCGAAGCCGACCTGGTCCAGCAGTTCGAGGGTGGGGAGCATTTGCTCCGTGGACATACGGGTGGCGGCGAGGCTCTGATGGCCGTCGCGCAGCACCGTACAGTTGAAAACGACTGGTTTGCTGCTCATTGGTATGGATTCTTTAAGGGTTTACCGCTGGATGCGGGTATTGATTGTCAAAATAAGATTGAGCCTGTTCAAAAGTTCCTTGGCTGGTATGTCAAATGAAACAGGTTTATGGAACGTTGAGTGGCTGAATGCGTTGTGCGTTCAATTATTATTGAGTCGCAAGCTGTATGGCTTCTTCCCGTCTTTCCCGTTGCTTACACGAGGCGGGCGGTTCCGGCACGGTGTTCGCCGCTGCGGCCAACCGCTGCGAGAAACTCGTCCCGGAACTTTGCGACGTAACTTTGCGTTGGCCATGCACAGGCTTC